>NZ_SMKY01000231.1 GCF_004349235.1 Actinomadura darangshiensis
GATCATGCCCTCACCGCCGCCGACCGACCGCCCGCGTCCCACCGACACCGAGGTTTCACGTGAATCATCCGCCCCACCCGCACACCCCGCCCGGGCCGATGCCGTGCCGGGGCGCGCTTCTCGCTGCGTGGCAGGCGGCGTGGCCCGGGCGGATCGACGCAGGCGGCCGGGCGGGAGCAGTGCGGTTCGCCGGATGCGACCCAGGCCGGTCGCGACGGAGTGGACACGAGGTGGTGGGGTCATGTCGTCACCGCTGCGGGGGTCAGGGAGATGACTCGGTCGGCCAAGGGGGTCAGGGCCGGGCGGTGGGCGACGAGGATCACGGTTCGGCCGGCCTTCAGGCGGGTTACGGCGTCCAGGACGGCGGCCTCGCTCTCGCTGTCCAGGTTCGAGGTCGGCTCGTCCAGCAGGAGGAGGGGCGCGTTGCGGAGGAAGGCTCGGGCCAGGGCTATGCGCTGGCGCTGCCCGGCGGACAGGCCGGTACCCCGGTCGCCCAGGGGCGTGTCGAAGCCTGATGGCAGTGCCTCGACGAAGGGCAGGGCGTTCGCGGCTTCGGCGGCGGCCCGTACCTCGGCGTCGGAGGCGGAGGGGCGGCCGAGGCGGATGTTGGCCGCCACGGAGCCGGTGAACAGGTGGGGGCGTTGCGGGACCCAGGCGATCTGCGCGCGCCAGGCGTCCAGGGAGAACGTGTCGAGGTCGTCCCAGTCGACGAGGACGCGGCCGGAGTCCGGTCGGACGAAGCCCAGGAGGACCGAGAGGGCGGTCGACTTGCCGGCGCCGCTCGGCCCGACCAGGGCGATCGTCTCGCCCGGGTGGACGGTCATCGAGAAACCGGAGAGGGCCGGGATGTCACGGCCCGGGTAGGCGACCGTGACGTCGTCCAGGCGGAGGGTCGCGTGTGGCAGGTCGGGGACGTCCGGCCGTGTTCCGGACGCGGGCGAGGGGGTTTCGAGGACCTCGAAGACGCGCGAGGCGGCGGTGAGGCCCTCGACGCTCGCGTGGTACTGCGCGCCGACCGCGCGGAGGGGCAGGTACGCCTCCGGCGCGAGGATCAGGACGAGGAGCGCCGTCTCCAGGCCCAGGCCGCCCTCTACCAGGCGCAACCCGATCGATACGGCGACCAGCGCGACCGAGAGGGTCGACAGGAGTTCGAGGACGAGGGCCGACAGGAACGCGATCCGCAGGGTCGACATGGTCGCGCGCCGGTGCCGGTCGGTGATCTCGCGGATCCGGGTCGCCTGCGCGCGGGCGCGACCGAAGATCTTCAGGGTGGGGAGTCCGGCGACGACGTCCAGGAAGTGGGCGGACAGGAGCGAGAGGGTCCGCCACTGCCGGTCCATCTTCCGCTGCGTGGTGAGGCCGACCAGGATCGCGAAGACGGGGATGAGCGGGAGCGTCGCCGCGATCGTCACGGCGGAGAGCCAGTCGCCGAGCATGATCCGGAACCCGACCGCGAGCGGGACGATCACCGCGAGGACGAGTTGCGGCAGGTAGCGGGCGAAGTAGTCGTCGAGCGCGTCGATCCCGCGGGTGGCGAGGACGGCCAGTTCGCCGCTGCGTTCGCCGGACAGCCAGCGCGGGCCGAGCGCCAGGGCGCGGGCGAGCAGCCGGCCGCGCAGCTGCGACTTCACCGCGGCGGACGAGCGGTGCGCGGCGACCTCCTGCAGCCATGCGACGAGCGTCCGCCCGAGGACGACGGCCAGGAGCAGGATGAGCGGGGTGCGCAGGTCGGTGAGGGAGGCGCCGTCCAGGAAGGCCCGGGTGAGCATGCCGGCGAGCAGCGTCGCCTGCGCGATGATCAGCCCGGCGGTGGCGGCGCCGAGCGCGACGGAGGCGAGCAGGAAGAGGCGCGTCGTCCGGGCATAGCGGAGCAGCCGGGGGTCGAGGGGCTTCATGGGACCGGCCGCTTCACCGGGATCTGGGACGTGCTGATCCGCTTCCGGAACACCCAGTACGTCCAGCCCTGGTAGATCATCACGATCGGGGTGAACACCGCCGCGACCCACGTCATGATCGTGAGCGTGTAGTCCGAGGAGGCGGCGTTCGCGGTGGTCAGGGAGCCGCTGCCGAGGGTGGACGGCAGCACGTCCGGGAACAGCGCGGTGAACAGGGTCGCGACGGCGAGCACGATGGCGGCGCCGGTGCCGATGAACGCCCAGCCCTCGCGGCCGCGCCGGTTGGCGGCGCCGGCGAGGAGGAGCCCGGCGGCGGCGCCCGCGGCGGTGAGCCAGGTGGCGGGCTTCCCGTACTGCACCTGCGTGATCAGCAGGAAGCTTCCGCCCGCGGCGATGGCGGCGACGACGGCGAGGTCGGCGATGCGGCGGGCCCGGAAGCGGATCGTCCCGGACGTCTTGAGCGCGAGGAACACGGCCCCGTGCAGCACGAACAGGATGAGCGTGGTGAGCCCGCCGAGCAGCGCGTACGGGCTGAGCAGGTCGGCGAGCGTTCCCGCGTACTCGTGGTCGGCGTCCAGCGGCACGCCCCGGACCATGTTCGCGAACGCGACGCCCCACAGGAACGCGGGCACGAGGCTGCCCCAGAAGATCGCCTTGTCCCAGCGGGAGCGCCAGCGCGCGTCGTCGCGCTTGCCGCGGTACTCGAACGCGACGCCGCGGATGATCAGCGCGAGCAGGATCGCGAGCAGCGGCAGGTAGAAGCCGCTGAACAGGGTGGCGTACCACTCGGGGAACGCGGCGAAGGTGGCGGCGCCGGCGACGATGAACCACACCTCGTTGCCGTCCCAGACGGGGCCGATGGTGTTGATGACGACGCGGCGCTCGACGTCGTCCCGGCCGAGGACGGGCAGCAGCATGCCGACGCCGAAGTCGAACCCTTCGAGAAAGAAGTAGCTCGTCCACAGGAAGGCGATGACGACGAACCAGACGGTGGTGAGTTCCATGACCGGCCCCTTCAGTACGCGAACGCGAGCGAGCGCTCGGAGTCGGAGTCGTCGGAGGAGGGCGGCGCCACCTCGTCCTCCGTGGGCGGCCCGGCCTTGGCGTACTTGAGCATCAGGCCCGCCTCGATGACCAGGAGGAAGGCGTAGAGCGCGGTCAGCGACACGACCGAGATGAGCATCGAGGACGCCGTCACCCCGGGCGAGACGCTCGCGGACGTCTTCATCACGCCGAACACCGACCAGGGCTGGCGGCCCATCTCGGTGAAGATCCATCCGGCGGAGTTGCCGATGAACGGCAGCGTCAGGGACAGCATGCCGATCCGGTACACCCAGGGGCTGGAGGGCAGGCGCCGGCGCCGCAGCAGCCACAGCCCGAGCAGGGAGACGAGTGCGGTGAGCATCCCGACGCCGACCATGATCCGGAAGTTCCAGTAGACGACGGGGATCAGCGGCCGGTAGTCGCCGGCCCCGTACCGCGCCTGCTCGGCGGCCTGGACGTGGTTGATGCCCTTGACCTCGCCGTCCAGGGTGCCGGTGGCGAGGAACGACAGGACGTGCGGGACCTTGATCCCGAAGATCTCCTCGTCGCCGTCCAGCGTCCCGACCGTGACGATCGAGAAGGAGGCGGGCTGCTCGGTCTCGTAGAGCGCCTCGGCGGCGGCCATCTTCATCGGCTGCTGCTCGGTCATGACCTTGCCCTGGAGGTCGCCGGAGATCGCGACGCCGATGGAGGCGATCGCCGTGACGGCCAGCGCGAGCTTCAGCGACGGCCGGAAGACCTCGGTGTTCTTGCGGCGGGCCAGGTGCCAGGCGCTGACGCCCGCCATGAACATGCCGCCGGTGACGAACGCCGCCGTGATCGTGTGCGGGAACGCGACGAGCTGCGTCGGGTTGGTGAGGACGGCCCAGAAGTCGGTGAGGACGGCGCGTCCGCTCTCGTGGTCGACGCGGTAGCCGACGGGGTGCTGCATCCAGGAGTTCGCGGCGAGGATGAAGTAGGCCGACAGCAGCGTCCCGACGTGCACGATCCAGATGCAGGCGTTGTGCAGCCGCCTCGGCAGCCGGTCCCAGCCGAAGATCCACAGGCCGAGGAAGGTGGACTCGACGAAGAACGCGAGCAGGCCCTCGATGGCGAGGGGTGCCCCGAAGATGTCGCCGACGAACCGGGAGTAGTCACTCCAGTTCATCCCGAACTGGAACTCCTGCACGAGGCCGGTGACGATTCCCATCGCGAAGTTGATCAGGAAGAGCTTGCCCCAGAACTTCGTCGCGCGCAGGTAGGCGGTCTTGCCCGTCCGGAGCCAGGCGGTCTCCAGGATCGCGACGAGGGCGGACAGCCCGATGGTCAGCGGGACGAACAGGAAGTGGTAGACGGTGGTGATCCCGAACTGCCACCGGGCGATGTCGACCGTGTCCATGGCGGATGCCTCTCCGGCTCATCTACTACAAGCTGTAGTACTACGTTCCGTCAGAGATACTACAGGCCGTAGTACTACGAGAGGTCGTTAGTTGGGTCACGCACGCCGGGGCGGTGCGCGCACATGCCGGACGGGGCGGCGCGGAGGTGTGCGCCGCCCCGTCCGGGACGTGGTTCAGCCGGTCCGCGTCAGCGGCGCCGGGCGTGCGGGACGGTGCAGCCCGCCCGGTTGAAGTCGATGACGCTGCCCGGGGCGATGCATGCGCCGAGGATGTAGGTCTCCTGCGCGTAGCCGATGTTCGGCCGCACGGTGATGTTGCCCGACTCGTCCACCTCGCACGGGTTGTTGAGCGTGCAGCGGCCGCCGCTCTCGTTGATGGTGTTGTTGACGGCGACGACCTTGCCGGAGTCCGCGTCGATGACCGGGGAGCCCGACGTCCCGCCGATGACGTCGCACGAGGACGTGTAGCGCACCGAGTCCTTCCAGGTCCACTGGTCCTCGCGGAGGCGGTAGGCGAACCCGTCCAGGGAGCACGAGTACGTCCGCCGCCAGTAGCCGGAGACGACGCGCAGGTCCATCCCGGTGGCCGGGTGGGCGAGCGACAGCTCCAAGGCCGGGGTGTCGTAGTTCTGCTGGATGGCGGCGTAGGTCGTGTTGAGCTTGTACAGGGTGACGTCGGTGTCGGTCATCGTGGAGTACAGCACCGTCGTGGCGCGCAGGGTGCCGAGCGACCCCTGGCCGCTGGGGTCAAGCAGGGTGAACGTCCGGCTGGACGGCCGGTTGGTGATCACCTGTCCGGCGCTCGGCATGCCGCCCTCGTAGCAGTGCCCGTTGGTGAGCACGAGGGCCGGGTCGCTGTCGGCGGCGTCCGGGGTGCGGACGAGGGAGCCGGAGCAGTTGCTCAGGGCGACGATCCCGGTGTAGTCGACGGCCGCCTTGGGGGGAGCGGGAGCGGCGGACGCGGCGGTGGCGGCGGTCAGCGTCGTGGTGCCGAGGAACGCTGCGGCGAGTATGCCGAGGAGGCGTCTGGGCATGGCGGGGGGTCCTCTCCATTGAGTGAGCAGCGTGATGCTAACCAGAGCCCGCACGTCCGGGAAGTGCCAATTTGTCCGACCTGCGCGAACACCCCGGATCGGGCAGGGATTGCAAAGCCCCGCCGAAGCCCTCTCAGTAGTGGAAGGCCGAGCAGACCCGCGCCCCCTTGGCACCGAGGTTGACCACCGACGCCCCGCCCGACGGGACGGCCCGGCAGAACGCGCCGGCGTACCCGTCCGGGAAGACGAACAGGCCCCACACGGCGAGCCAGTCCTCGACCTTGCCGGTCTCCGCGTCCAGCACCGGCTCGGTGACCGGGACGACGCGGCGCTGGACGATGTAGTCCTCGCGCAAGCAGTCCGCGACCGTTTCGGCCCACTCGCGGTCGGTCTGGTCCCAGCCGACGCGGATGCCGCTGCCCGACAGGCCCGCGAACGGCTTCAGGATCAGGTGCTCCCGTTCGGCGCGCACCTGGTCGGCCAGGTCAGGAGTGAGCTTGCGCGTCCACGGCAGGATGCGGTCGATCATCGCGTTCTCGTCCGGTGACAGCTCCGCGCGCAGGTCGGGATCGGAGACCAGCGGCAGGCAGCTCTTGTAGGAGAACATCGACGCCGTCAGGGGAGTCCAGAGGACGACCTTGCCCTCCGCGTAGGCGCGCATCACCGTTTCTACGGGCTTGTCGTTGCGCGGGTCCCGCGCCACCTGGTGCGCGGAGAAGTACCGCAGGATCAGGTCGAGTGGACGGCCGTGCAGGTACAGGCGTCCGTCCTTCTCCTGTACCTGGTCCACCTCGCCCATGAGCAGCTCGATGCCGTACCGCTTCATCGACTCCTGGAAGGAACGGTGAAGCCCGTCGTAGGCGGCCATCCCGCCGACGGCCTCCAGCGTGGCGACGACGGGCGCCTCCTTCTGCGTCGCCTGGACGAACTGACGCGCGATGGCCGCGGGAGTGTCGACCGTGGAGAGACCGTGCTCCTCGGCGAACGCACCGAACTCCTTGTGCGCGAGCAGGCTCCGGTTGACCTCGCTGATGTCGACGCCGCCCAGCTCGCTGCCGATGTTGAACTCCAGCAGCCGGTACTCGGACCCGTCGTCGTACAGGTCGGCCCGCCCGTACAGGATCGGGTCGCCGTCGAACTGCGTCATGAGCTCGGTGCGCCGGGGGTCCGCGCCGATGGCGGCGCAGAACTCGCGGCGGTCGCCGCCGAACAGCCGGTCGGGGAGCGAGGCCATCACCGCGAACAGGCCGGTGAGGTCGTCGGCGGCCTGCCGCGTCCGGGCCTCGGAGGAGAAGAGCGGACGCGACAGCAGGTACTTCCCCCATGCCTCGCCGAACACGGGCGGGAGCTCGACGTCCGACATGACGTCGCGCAGCGGACCGGCGCCGCACGCCTCGACGTACTCCGACGCGACCGTTCCGGCCATCACTCGGCTCCTTCCACGTCCACGACCAGGTCCTTCTCGATCTTCCGGATGGCCTCCCGGTCGGCGTAGATCTGCTCCGGGTCCGCGTGGGCGAGGATGATGTAGCCCATCGTCATGCTCGCGAAGATGTCGGTGCTGGCGTGGACGTGGTCGCCGGTGCGCGCCACGTGGACGGGCGAGTGGTAGCTGGGCAGCTCGCGGGCGAGGTCGTAGATCTCGGCGTTCCGCACGATCCCGGTCGAGTGCGACATCAGGAACACGGCCATGACGTTCTGGCGCAGCGTGTAGCCGGGCGGCATCTCGGGCCCGCGCCCGCGCACGAGGTCGATCGTCCGCGTCACCTGGCTCTCCCCGGACGCGATGTGGGTCACCGCCGGGTTGCCCGCCCCGGACAGCCGCGCGTTGACCTCCAGCAGCCGCGGCCCCTCCGGCGTCATCATGATCTCGGTGTGCGCGGCCCAGTTGCGCAGCCCGACCGCGTCCAGCGAGGCGAGCCCGTAGTCGATCAGCTCGCCGTAGGCGTCCCGGTCGTAGGGCAGCCACTCGACGCTGTCGTACACCGCGATGCCCTCGCCGAACGGGACCCGCCGGTACTTGATGATGTCGGTGATCGAGTGCCGGCCCCGGTGGCTGATGGTGTCGATCGCGTACTCGGTGCCGGTCAGCTGCTCCTGGACGAGCACCTCGTCGGCCAGCACGCCGAGCTTGTCGTGCGTGCCGATCATGGCGTCGAACTGCTCGCGCCAGCCCTGCCCGGCCGGCGCCCGGCTCACCCCGACGGTGCCCGCGCTCGCCGGCGGCTTGATGACGAGGTCCGCGCCAGAGAGTTTCTCGCGGTCGATCCACGCGGCGACCTCGGCCGGGTCGGACGCGCAGATCTGCCGGGGGACGGGCAGTCCGGCGGCGGCGACGGCCTGGTGCATGGCGTACTTGTGGCGCCGGGCGTCCATCAGCGCGGGGTCGTTGGAGAACTCGGGCGCGAGCGCGTCGGTGCAGCGCTGCGCCAGTTCGAGCGCGGCCTCCGCGCCGTGGAAGACCGCGACCGGCTTCAGCGCGCCGAGCCGGGCGATCGTCTCGTCCGCGTCGCCGTGGTGGTTGATCACCGCGTCGTAGGCGGACGGCTCGTACGCCGACTGCATCGGGGCGAGGGCCGGGCCGTCGTAGTCCATGACGGCGACCGGGCTGAAGCCGGCCTCCCGCAGCGCGGGCGCGAGCAGCGCCGACGAGCTGAACGGCCGGACGACCGCGACGACGGGTTTATCCATGTTCTTCACCTTCATGTCGGTTGATCCGTCGGTTGGGTCGCCGCCAGGGCGGGGGTGTCCTCGGGTTCGTCCTCGGCGGGGCGCCGCGACACGCCCGTGCCCGCCAGGACGAGACCGGCCGCGACCAGCCCGCACGCCCCGGTCAGCACCCACACGCCGGAGCCCCACGCGTGCCACGCGGCGATCCCGACCATCGGCCCGATGGCGTACCCGACGTGCTGCGGGACGGTCGCCGCCGCGATGTAGCGGGCCCGCAGCGCGGACGGCGCCACGAGGCCCGGGTAGGCCATCATCGACGGCGCCGCGATGATCTCCCCGGCCGTCCACATCACGGTCGCGAGGATGAGCATGGCGACGGGGGACGGCCCGGTGTAGAGGAGGTGGCCGACCCCGAGGATCCCCATGCCGAGCGCCATCGGCAGCCCGATCGGGAGCCGCTGCGTCCACTTCGACAGCAGCACCTCGAACGCGATCACCATGAACCCGTTGACGGTGAGCAGCGCCGCGTACACCTTCTCGGTGTGGCCGGAGCCGGTGACGAACAGCGGCAGCGCGGCCGAGCTCTGGATGTAGGCGATCGCGGTGACGAACAGGCCGAGGACGACCAGCATGAACCGCCGGTCGGCGAACACCTGCCGGTATCCGGCCCGCTCCCCCTGGTCGGACTTCCCGGACCGTCCCTCCGGCTCCGGGTTCGACCGCAGGGCCACGTACGCGATGACGCCGAACGCCAGCGACGTCACGGCGTCCACGTAGAACAGCGCGTCGTAGGACGCGTAGGCCAGCAGCAGCGCGGCGCCCACCGGCCCGACCGTGGTGCCGACGTTGAACGTCAGGCGCAGCACCGAGAACACGATGACCTGGCGGTCCTTCGGCGTCAGCTCCACGACCCACGCCAGCGCGGCGGGACGGTACGCCTGCGCGGTGAGGCCCGCTCCCCCGGCGACGAGCGCGCCCACCCACACGTTCGGGACGTGCACGAGCGCCGCCGTCAGCACGGCGGTGGCGGCCATCGAGCCGATGATGGCGCGCCGGTAGCCGAACCGGTCGGCGGCGGCGCCCCCGGCCGCCGACCCGGAGATACGGCCGATCATCAGCGCGGTCAGGACCACGCCGCTCTCCCACGCGCTGAACCCCTTGTCGGTGAGGAACAGCACCAGGAACGCGTTGAGGAACGCGGCCAGGTTGATGACGAGGTTGCCCAGGACGAGGATCCGGACCGTCCCGTTCATCTCCCGCAGCGTGGCCAGAATCGTCGGGTGCTCGCTGGACGGCGTCATGGCGCCGGCTCCAGCGGGGTGCCCTCGAACGTGAAGTACCGTCCGGCGTCGGGGATGGCGGCGCGGGTCTCGTCCAGCGTCTCACCGACCGCGATCACGTAGCCGGTGCGGGCCAGGCCGTGCGGGGGGAGCCGCACCCGGGCGCCCGGCTGCGTCCCGACCTCGACCTCGGCGACCGGCGGGCGCATCAGGTCCGGGTGCGCGGTCGCCGACGTGATCTCCATGTCGTACGGGGGATAGGCGAACCGGATCGACGCCGCCCTGCGCTCCTGCGGGAAGGAGACCGCCGGGGCCCGCCCGGCCGCGACGTCGGCCGCCGCGAGCGGCGCGTCGACCCCGGACGTCAGCAGCCCGAGATACGGGATCATCCCGCCGCCCAGCCGGACGTTGATCTCGATGACGTGCCTCGCACCGTCCGGGGTCAGCTTGAACTCGATGTGGGTGTACCCGTCGGCGAAACCGGCGGCGGCGTGGACGCCGGTCAGCATCTCGTGGAACCCGGCGTCGAACAGCAGCGGGTCGTTCGCGTCGACGTCATGGCCGATCTCCTCGAACGCCAGGTCGCCGCTGCCGCCGAGGACCTTGCGCGCCACGATCAGCGGCGTGCACTCCCCCTCGAACAGCACGCACTCGACGGAGATCTCCGGGCCGTCGAGGAACTCCTCCACGATCACGTAGTCGTCGAACTGGCGGATGCCGCCCATCCGGGTCCCGTCGGTGAGGGCGAACGCGGCGTCCAGGCCGTCCGGCCGCTCGACCTTGCTGAGGCCGAGGCTGCCGCCGAGGTTCCGCGGCTTGACGATGACCGGGTAGCCGATCCCGTCCGCGAACGCGCGGGCGTCGGCCAGCGACGACACCGCGCGGGACGCGGGCTGCGGGAACCCGGCCTCCGCCAGCGCCTCCCGCGTCGCGGACTTGTCGCGGCAGCGCGCCACCCCGCCCGGGTCGAGGACGGGGAAACCGAGCGCCGCGCTCAGATGCGCGGACGTCTCGATGTAGACCTCGTCGTAGCAGAACACCCCGGCGACCTCGTGGTCGCGGGCGACCTCCTGGGCCGCCGCCGTCAGCTTGTCCAGGTCGAGGCAGTCGACGACGGTGTGCCCGACGATGTAGGGGTCCTCCCAGGTGGACGGGGTCGGGTTCAGCAGCCAGAGCCGGTACCGCGCCGACACCGACTCCAGGATGTACCTGCGGTAGACCCAGTAGCTGCTCGCGATCAGCAGCAGGAGCGGACGCTCGTCGCCCGCGCGCGCGTCATACGGCATACGAACCTCGATCGCCGTCAGGAGAAGTTGTCGAAGTAGTTCTCGAGCGCACCGCGGCGGCGGACGTCGAGGGTGGCGCAGTGGAAGCCGCCGCCGAACGTGTTGACCGTCCGGAACGGGACGGGGATGGGGGTGAAGCCCTCCTTCTCCAGCAGCCGCAGCAGCTCGGTCTCCTGCGCCTCGACGAAGATGCGGTCCTGGTCGAGCATCAGGGTGTTCATCGTGATCCAGCGGCTGCAGAAGTACATCGTCTGGTCGGCCGGGATGGCGGGCTCGGGGCACACCACCACGTCCCAGTCGGCGAACATCTCCGGCAGCTCCGGCACCCGCTCGGGGTTGATCAGCACCCGGCCGGGACGGAGCGGGACGAACGTGGCGTTCAGGTGCATCGGGTGGTCGTCCACGAACGCGACCTCGTGCACCCGGAACTCGTCGCCGAGCAGCCGCCGGACCCACTCGATGCCGAACCGGTTGGTGACGTGGCTGCGCTGGACGAGGATGTCGCGGCCGAACCGCATGAAGTCGCCCGCGTCCACGATCGGCTCGAACTCGGTGATGACGGACGTCGCGTCCGGGAACGGGTCGTTGCCGGGGGGTGTGGGGGGTCGTCCCCCCACAGAGACAGGGTCGTCGGGCGAGGGGGCGTCCGGTTTGGCGGCGGCGTACCCGGGGTTGTAGGACGCGTCCGTGAGCTGCGGTTTCGGTGCCGCGACCCAGCGGGCGCCGCGCCGGAAGTAGTCCTTGAAGATCGTCCGGAACGGGTGGGTGGCGAAGTAGTAGGACCGCCAGCCCATCGTCGCCTCGACGATCTGGTCGCCGGCGACCAGCGCGATGTCGCGCGGGAAGGTGTGCGACGACCCGCCGGTGGACGTCCAGTCGGCCGTCCCGAACGAGGCGGACTGGTCGACCGGGTCGGGCCGCCGGACCGTCACCCCCTCGCCCTCCAGGATCGACACGAACCCTTCGAGCTCCTCGTGGGCCGCCTCGACCTGTTCCGCCGGGAAGCCCGCGCCCCCGTTGCGCTGGTAGAACTCCCACGCTTCGGGCGGCACCGTCGCCTCGATCGCCGGATGCCACGGCGGGACGGCGGCGCCGTCGATGACGCCGACGATCACCTCTTCGAGCGGGTCCCACTCGTTGTACGAGCCGACCGGCGAGGTGTGCTCAGCCATCAAAGGGTCCTTTCGACGGTTCGTACGGTCACGCGCGCCTCGGGGCAGGCCGCCTTCAGGCCGTGCAGCCGGCTGCGCGGCACCAGCAGCACGTCGCCCGTCCCGAGCCGGTGCGGGTGCTCGGTCGCCCACGCGTACACGTCCACCTCGCCGGAGACGACCTCCACGACCCGGTCGGACTCGTACACACCGGTAGAGAACGGGCTGTCGGGACGGAGCGTGCGGGTCTCGGCGTCGTCCAGCGTGAACGGCGCCAGCGACGCCCCCATCTCGGTGTGGTCGTCGAGCGTGTCCGCCCAGGCGATCTGCGCGCGGAAGTCGGCGTCGCCGAGGCGCAGCAGCAGCTTGGTGTCCTCGATGCCGCGCACCAGCTCGGGAATGACCAGCTCACCGTGCGTCCGGGCCAGCCCGAGCAGCAGGTTCTCGTAGGTCATCCGCCCGTGGTGGACGTCGATGTGCGCGTGCTCGTCGCAGTACTTGGCGTCCACCCGGTCGCCGTAGACGGCGCGGAGCATGACGCCCGTGTCGGCGAACCCCTGCGCGAACAGCCACTCCAGGTACGTCACCGCGGCCATGTAGCGGAACATGCCGCGGTGGTCCTCGGTGAGCCAGTTGAAGTAGTTCACCCCGACCAGCGAGCTGGTCAGGTAGAAGTTCCAGTAGGCGTGCAGGTCGGTGCGCAGCCCGACGCTGGCCAGCATCTCCTTGAAGATCGTGCTGTGCTTGGCGCCGTAGATCCCGTACCCGAACTCGTCGTTGAAGATCTTGAACAGCTCGGACTGCTCGACGCCGTACGACCCGCCCAGGTTGCGCGCCATCGCCGACGCCTCGGTCAGCGCGTCCAGCGCCAGCTGGATCAGGTGCAGACCCGCCGCCTCCTCCGGGTGCCGGCACTCGGTGATCGCCTTCATCGTGCCGCCGACCGGGGCCGCCGCGTCCACCGCCGGGTTGTTCCCGGACGCGTCCGCCGGCGCGCCCGCCACGCCGACCTCGGCGAGGAAGTACGCCTGCAGCTCCTCCAGCGTCCGCACCGGCGGGACGGGGACGGCGTCGTCCAGGAACGAGAACGCGTACCGCTCCAGGCCGGGCCGGACGCTGTCGCGCAGCGCCCGCACCTCGTCGCTGTAGAAGAGGTCGAAGTCGTCCTTCGCGGAGGCCAGCCCGGCGGCCGGCAGCAGGATCATGTCGCTCTCGTAGGCGTTGCACAGGACGCGGCCCGCGAGGAGCTGGCCGCCGCCGAGGAACTCCGCCTCCGTCGCCGGGACGGAGAAGTCGTGGTCGCCGAGCGGCCCGATCGGACGCAGGAACGGGTTGCCGGCGATGAACACGTCCGGCACCGGCCGGAAGATCCGCTGCGAGCAGTAGGCCGCGAGCGCGCTCGTCGTGGCCGTCGTCATGAGCCCACCCCGTCAACCACCTGGAAGCGCACGGACTCGCCGTCGTGGGACGCGTCCAGCACGACCGGCTCGCCGGGCTGGACGTGCAGCGGCGCGGGCAGGCACTGGATGGCCTGCTTCCAGTGCGAGTCGTGGCCGGGCGCGTTGTCGATCGTGATGCCCGGCAGCAGCTCCATCTCGAACCAGAACGCGACCGCGTGCATCTTCCCCGCCGCCGTCGGCCGGACCCGCAGCTCGGTGCGCTGCGGCCGGGCGTCCGCGGTATAGAAGTCGAAGTCGAACACCGTCAGCGGGTCCGACAGCGCGCGATGCTCGTGCCGGTGCAGCCGCGAGTCGAAGTACTCCAGCGTGGACAGCCGGTTGAACGGCGCCAGGTCGAACCCGTACAGCTTCCCGACGTGGTTCTTGCGGTGCAGCGGCTCGCTCTCGACGAGCTGCGCGATGATCCGTCCCCGCGACGGCATGATCGTCGCCTCCGGGGTGAGGAGGTGCTCGCGGGCGTGCGCGATCGTGCCGAGGATGCCCTCGCCGAGCAGCGCGCAGTCGACGATCTCGGTGACCAGCAGGTCGGCGCGCCGCGGCAGGTCCTCCGGCACCGTCATCCGGGTGGACATCTTCGAGACGACGGACACCGCGTCGTCGTACCCGGCCACGCGGACCACCCGGGACGTCGTCCCGGCGACGGACGGCTGCCCCTCGCACGCCACCACCTGCCGCGCCCCGGCCCGCGCCGCCATCATCGCGAGCAGGCCCGATCCGGCGCCGATGTCGAGGACGAGCGCCTCGGGGGCGGCCGCCACCGCCTGCCGGATCGCCCGGTCGTACAGCTCGGCACGCTCCTCGTCGTGCAGCATCTCCCAGTGCCAGCGGGGGACGGCGCGGCGGACGGCGCGGTTGCGTCCGATCAGCGCCTCCTCGTTGTCGCGGTCCAGGCCGAGGATCAGCTCGAAGGCCCTGACGGCGTCCTCGTAGCGGCCCTGGTGGTGCAGTTCGCGTCCCCAGCTGAGGAACGCGCCCAGCTCCAGGTCGTCGCGGATGTCGGTGCTCTTCACGGGTACTCGGCCCCCTCGTCGTGGTGGGTCGGGTCGGGCGGGAGG
>NZ_SMKY01000232.1 GCF_004349235.1 Actinomadura darangshiensis
GACGGGGGACGGTACAGCGTGCGGTGCCGGGCGGGTGCGGGGCGGTGTCCCGTAGCGCCTGCCGGCCGTGGTCAGAGGAGGAGCGGGGCGAGGCGTTCGAGCTGGGCGGCGGTGGTGGCCAGGTCCGGGGTCAGCACCGTGATGCAGACGTGGTCGGCTCCGGCGTCCAGATGGTCTTGGACGCGCTTGGCGATCGCGGCTTCGTCGCCCCAGTTGAAGCAGGCGTCGACGACCTCGTCGGATCCGCCCCCGGCGATCACCGCGTCGTCGTATCCGAGGTTCCTGAGCGAGCGGATGTACGGCGAACCCGGCATCTCCAGCATCCGCGTTCCCCTCGCGATGGCGCGCGCCTTCACCGGGTCGGTCTCAAGGATGGCGGTCTGCACGATGACGAGCAGCTTGTCCTTGCCGAGCCGTTCCCTGGCCAGCCGGGTGTGCTCGACGGGCATCGCGGCGGGCAGCGCGCCGTCCGCCCGGTCCCGGGCGAGGTCCTGCATCTTCGGGCCGAGCGCCGCCAGCAGCCTCGGGAACGGCTTCGCGGGCACGGGGGCGGTCTCGATCGCCGCGTCCATGCCGTCGAGGTACTCGCGCATCCGGGTCAGGGGGCTCGTCCATTTCTGCCCGCTCTGCTCGACGAGCGAGGGCATGCTGACGCCCACGCCTAGCGCGAGCCGTCCGGGATACGCGTCCGCCAGCACCGAGGCGGCCCCCTGCATCGCGGCGGGGTGCCGTGCCCAGAGGTTCGCGATGGCCGAGCCGAGCACGATCCGCTCCGTCGCCGCGAGCATCACGCCCAGCTGCGTGAACATCTCCCGGCCGCCGATGCCCTCGTTCAGCCAGAGCGACCCGTAGCCCGCCTCTTCCACGCGCCGTGCCGCTTGCCGCCACTCCTCGGCGGGGGCGATGGGCGTCATGAACTCCGCACCGACCCTGCCCAGCCTGCTCCGCGCCTCGTCCACCGCCGTCATCGGCCCTCCTATAATCGGAACGAGCAACCCGCTTAGGACATTACCGGAACGAACGCCCCGCTTGTCAATCGACGAAGGAGTCCCGTTGAGCGGCCAGCCGCAGCGCGCCGACGCACGCCGCAACCGCGAGCACATCCTCCAGGCCGCCTTCGAGGCGTTCGCCGCGGACGGCCGCCTCGTCCCGCTCGATGACATCGCCCGCCGCGCCGGGGTCGGAGCGGGAACCGTGTACCGCAACTTCCCCACGAAAGAGGCGCTCTTCCAGGAGGTCGCCACACAGCGCATCCAGCAGATCGTGGACGAGGCGCACGCCCTCACCGACGCGGACGATCCCGGCGAGACCTTCTACGGCTTCCTTATGCGCGTCGTGGAGCGGGCGAGGTTCAATCACGCTCTGTGCGATGCCCTGGCGTCCGACAACGGCACCTTCGTCCTCTGTGGAATGGACGAGCAGTTCAGTGCCGCTCTCCACGTGCTGCTGCGACGCGCGCAGGAGGCCGGTGCGGTCCGTGCCGATGTGAACGTCCAGGAGGTCCGCGCCCTCATCGTCGGCGCCATGTACACCGAACGCCTGCGTCGCCCGGTCGATCGTCCCGGACGCGTGACGGCGCTGGCCTTTGACGGCCTCCGCCTCGTAACGAAACAAAACGAAACCGGGTTGCGTAACGAAAGATGCTGCGACGTCTGCGGGACGCCGCTCACCGCCGCACCGACGGGCCGCCCCGCCCGCTTCTGCAGCGCGGCCTGCCGCCAGAAGGCCCATCGCCGGAGGACGAAATCCGGTTGATTCGCACCTCGTCCTCGCACCACCCTGGCCCATCATGCGCACACGCGAGATCCGCGCCCGCCACGACCGTGACTCGATCACCGTCTACCAGGCGTACGCCCCCGAGATCGGCGGTCCGGCCGCGGAGCACGGCACATTCGTCCCGCCGTTCTCCCGGCACCGCATGACCTGGATCAAGCCCTCGTTCCTGTGGCTGATGGCCCGCAGCGACTGGGCCCGCAAATCGGGCCAGCAGACGATCCTCGCGGTGCGGATCAGCCGGGAGGGCTGGGAGGAGGCACTGAGCCTCGCCGTCCCGACCGACCCGGACCACCGCGTCTTCCGCAGCTCGGACGAATGGCGCCGCCGTTTCGCGCAGGCGGTCGTGCACGTCCAGTGGGACCCCGAGCGATCGCTCCACGGACGAAAACTCGAGGCCCGGAGCATCCAGATCGGTCTCAGCCGCCACATCATCGACCGCTACGTCGACGACTGGATCCTCAGCATCGAGGACCAGACCCCCTTGGCTCACAAAATCCACAAACTCCTAAAAGCGGGCAAAACACCCCAAGCGCGCGCCCTGCTCCCGAAAGAGCGCCCCTTTCCCCTCCCAAGCCTCCTGGCCACCCACTTGGGAGCCACCTGATGAGCATCGGTCGCCGGTTTCTGGTCGGTTCGGCGTGGCCTTTTGTCTCGAACGTGTGTTCGGGCTAAGGTGCTGTTCCGTGCTGATGGATGAAACGGTCTCCGCGGAGACCACACCGACGGGCCGTCCTGCTCAGATCAACGGCCCGCACGGCTGCTACCGGGTGCGCCGCGTCCTGGAGGAATGGCAGGCGCCCGGCCAGGCGAGGTTCTACCGCCTGCAGGTCGTGACGCCGGACGGCTCCGCGATCGCCGAGGTCGTCGGGCCCCGAGCCGCCGAGCCGGGGCCTTGGACGCTTCGTCGCATGTGGACTTGAACCGCGACCGTTGGTTCGCCTGTGTCGGCAGGGTCGGTCTGGACCTCGTTCACGGGAGGCGCAAGACACGGCGCTTCGAGAAGCTGCCTCGGGCTGCGGCCTTGGCGGAACGCTGGTCCTCCAATTCGGCAGGGGCGATTCCGTGGAGGGCCGCGAGGGCGTGAACCACTTCCAGGATGTCGGCGAGTTCGGCCGGGTCTCCGCTCGCGACGTACTCCCCGGCCTCCTCGTAGAGCTTGGCGCGGAGCAGGGCCGCATGCTCGTCCGGTTCCGCGACGCGGGTCTCCGGCGGCTCGCCCCCATCTTGGACGATCTCCGGGATGCGGTCCCGGACGAGTTTCTCGCTGCGTCCGCCGCCTTCCTTCGGCCGGTGCACCGTTCCGCCGTGGCGCCGGTCCAAGGACTGGACCCACTTGACGGCGACCGCCGCCGTCTGGACCAGCTCGTTGCGCAGAAGCGCGGGGTCGCTTTCGGCCAGGGCTTCGAGGAACTCCTCGGTGAGGATGTGGCGCCATGTCAGCTCGCCATGTGACCATGCCGCAGCGCATTCCCGCTTCGCCTCCTCCGCGTCTTCGGTGAACTGAGGCCCGGAACCGTCCGGGAACTCCTGGACGCCCCACATCCGATCCTGGGCCTCGCGTTCGGCCGCGACATCCGCCAGCACCCTTGCCAGCCCTCCTGGCACATGCTCGTTCTCCATGCCGGACGACGTTATCCACCCGGATGGTTCGGGACGACCCGGTCGGGTTCACAGCTGAGCAGGTCATGCAGGACGGGCGGAAGTTCGTCCCAGAGCCACTCGTTCAACGTGCCCGGGAAACCGTCGGGTGCGCTTATGCCCAGACGGCCAGGGGCCACTTCGGTCAACCGGACCGCGACGGGCCCGTCGTCCCAGACGGGGTCGCGGTTGCCCCAGAAGGCGGAGAAGTCGGCACTCGTCAGCATCAGCTCCGCGGGGAGGGCGTGGTCGCCCGGGTGCCGGCCCAGCGGAAGCAGCCGTTGCGCGGTGGTGCGCAGCACGTTGAGCGCGGCCAGGTCGTGCGGGCAGGCGACGCCGGTGATCTCCAGTTCGGGCAGCCCGAAGCGGTGCAGCCCGCGGGTCCGGAGATCGACGCAGGCGCAGCCGTCGATGTCGTCCTCGTCGGCGTTGCAGTGGCCGGCCCTTCGGTACGGCGGCAGGGTCAGGCCGAGCCAGTCGTCGGCGAGGGTGAACTCGTCGAAACGTCCGAAGGGGACGACGGGCACCACTTCCCCCGAGGCGAGGTCGACGGGGATTCCGCAGAGCGCTTCGGCGATCGCCTTGGCCGCGGCGCGCGCGAGGTGCGGCCCTGAGGGCAGGTCACCGGCCGGCAGAACGGACGTGACACCGATGTGCCTCCTCGCCTGGCGGATCCTTGCGGCGTCGTCCTCGTCGAGGCCTGGCACGTCGTCGAGGTCCCACGGAGAGCCCGCGGCGGGATGGCAGGTCAGCGTGAGGCGGGGCGTGCCGAGACGTCCCGACACCGCCGCCGCGAACGGGCCCGGGAGCCGGCGGCGGATCGCCGCCACCAGGTCGCCAGGGTCCCTTTCGGTCGCGACGACGAAGCCGGCGGTCGTCTCTTCGGGGACGGTGATGGTGACGCGCATTTTGCAGCCTCCTCGGGGCCGTGGGCCGGCATCTGGTGCCCAGCTTCGAGGAGGCGGCGACGCGCAGCGCCTAGAACGCGATTCTGTGGATAACTCGTCAGAAGGCGCAGGCCACCGACTTGACGCCGTGGATGAAACTCGTGCGCTGCCGGACCGGTGCCGCCGTCGCGTGGAGTGTCGGAAGCCGCGTGTACAGCTCACGCAGCAGCACCGTGATCTCGCGGCGGGCCAGGTGCGCGCCCAGGCAGAAGTGCGGTCCCGGGGACCCGAATCCGACGTGCGGATTGGGAGTGCGCTTGATGTCGAAGGCGTACGGGTCCTTGAAGACGTCCTCGTCCCTGTTCGCCGAGTTGTAGTAGAGGATGACCCTGTCGCCGGAACGGTAGACGTGCCCGCGCAGCTCGTGGTCGCGCGTCAGTGTGCGGCGCATCCACGTCACCGGGGACGCGTAGCGGACGATCTCCTCGACGGCGGCCGGAAGCCGGGCGTCGACGTCCTCCAGGAGCGCGTCCCTCTGCTCAGGGTTGTCGGTGAGCAGGGTCAGGGCATGCGACAACGCGTTGCGCGTGGTCTCGTTGCCGGCCACCACGAGCAGCCCGAAGAAGCGGCCCAGGTCGCGGTCGTCCAGAACTTCGCCGTCCACGTTCGCGTGCGTCAGCGCCGTCACGAGGTCGTCGGCGGGTTCCGCGCGGCGCAGGCGGGCGAGGTCGGCCATGAGCTCATGGAGGAGGGTGAACTTCTCGACGAGGACCGACGCCCGGTCCCTGCCGTCCGGGCTGACGTAGTCGGGGTCGCCGATGGCGAGGATGACGTTCGTCGCGTCGATGACGTCGCCGTACGCCGAGCGGGGGATCCCCATCATGGAACAGATGATCTGCAGGGGCATCGGCATGGCGACGTGCTCGACGAAGTCGCACGGGCCGCGCTCTGCCAGGTCGTCCACGATGCGCCGGGCCAGGACGGTCACGTCCCCGGTGACCCGCTGGACGAGCCGCGGCGTGAACGAGCGGGAGACGATCCGGCGCAGCCTCGCGTGCCGCGGGTCGTCAATGCTGATCATGGAGCCGGTGTAGTCGCTGATCTGCGGAGGCGGGTCGACGAGGCTGACAGCGGTGGGCCGGGAGCTGAACACCTCCGGGTTCCGGCTCGCCTCGGCCACCTCCTGGTAGCGGGTCAGCGCGTAGAAGCCGGGCTCGTCCTGGACGGGGCAGAACACCGGCCCCTGCGCGGAACGGAGCGAAGCGAAGAGTTCGTCCCGCTCCATCTGCGGTTTGGCCCAGAAGTCCAGGCTGGCGAGGCTGTTCTCAACGATGGAGGGCATGGGCTGGAGCCGCCTTCCGCTGGGGAGCCGTCGCGCACAGGCTAACCCGGCC
This sequence comes from Actinomadura darangshiensis, assembly GCF_004349235.1. GTDB lineage: Bacteria > Actinomycetota > Actinomycetes > Streptosporangiales > Streptosporangiaceae > Spirillospora > Spirillospora darangshiensis. The sequence goes on from NZ_SMKY01000232.1 coordinate 5,696, forward strand.
GTTCACAGAACGCGATCGCGCGCGGACGGGTTCGGAACCCGTCCGCTGCGCAGGCGCGTCCGATGAAACGACGCGGCCCCGGACGCCGCGATGTCAGCGGGCGGACGGCTCCACGTAGTGGCGCTCGCCCGGCCCCACGTACACCTGGCGCGGGCGCCCGATCTTGGTGGACGGGTCGTTCATCAGCTCGCGCCACTGGGCGATCCAGCCGGGGAGCCGGCCGAGTGCGAACAGCACTGTGAACGCGTTGGTCGGGAACCCCATCGCCTTGTAGATGACGCCGGTGTAGAAGTCGACGTTCGGGTAGAGCTTGCGCTCGACGAAGTAGTCGTCGCCTAGCGCGACCTCTTCCAGACGCATGGCCAGGTCCAGCAGCGGGTCGGATTTGCCGAGCGCGTCCAGGACCTTGCCGGTCGCCTTCTTCACCACGGCGGCGCGCGGGTCGTAGTTCCGGTAGACGCGGTGCCCGAAGCCCATCAGCTTGACGCCGGGCTCCTTCTTCTTGACACGCTCGACGAACGAGTCGATGTTGTCGCCGCTCTCGTGGATGCGCTCCAGCATCTCCAGGACGGCCTGGTTGGCACCGCCGTGCAGAGGGCCGAACAGGGCATCAACGCCCGCGGACACGGAGGAGAACAGGTTCGCTTGGCTCGACCCCACCAGCCGCACGGTCGAGGTGGAACAGTTCTGCTCGTGGTCGGCGTGCAGGATGAACAGCATGTCCAGCACGCGCGCGATCTCCGGGTCGATCTCGTACGGCTGCGTGGGCAGGCCGAACATCATGCGCAGGAAGTTCTCCACGTACCCGAGAGAGTTGTCCGGGTACAGCAGCGGCTGGCCGTTGGACGTCTTGTACGCGTACGCCGCGAGCGTGGGCAGCTTCGCGATGAGCCGGATGCTCGACTGGTCGACCTGCTCGGGATCGAACGGGTCGAGGCTGTCCTGGTAGAACGTCGACAGCGCGCTCACCGCCGACGACAGAACGGCCATCGGGTGGGCGCGGCGTGGGAACGCGGAGAAGAACGCGCGGAACTTCTCGTCCAGGAGGGTGTGGTTGCGCACGCTGTCGGTGAACGCGCTCAGCTGGTCGGGCGCCGGGAGCTCGCCGTAGATCAGCAGGTAGGCGACCTCCAGGAAGGACGACTTCTCCGCCAGTTCCTCAATGGGATAGCCCCGGTAGCGGAGGATGCCCGCCTCGCCGTCGATGTAGGTGATGGCGGACGTGGTGGACGCCGTGTTGGTGAAGCCGGGATCGAGCGTGACATGCCCCGTCTCCTTGAGGAGGCTGCCAACGACCAGCCCTGACGGCCCCTCGGTCGCCTCGGTGACCTCCAGAGGCATCCGGCCGCTCGCGTGGTCGAGCTCGAAATCCGACATACTCGCTCACTCCCAACTGCGTCCACACCTGCGTAGACGTTCCGCTCTTCATCGTATCCAGGTGATCACGGGGGACGATCCGGGCCCTTCCCCTAGGCGCGCATACCCGCGGGGACGTCCCGGCACAGGGAGCGGCGTAGTTTCGCACCACCTACCATGTGTTTCCCATATCTGCCGCTCGGTGAGCTGTTTCGGAGGGTTTCGCCCGCAAGCGGGGCGCTTGACGCCCTGCGCTTGCGTTGCGCTGGCGTTCACAGAAAGTGAGAAGAATCTCAACGCAGGTGAGCCCCCTCTTCGTGCAGCTCTGCCCCTGCACGTCGTCCTAGCCGGGCTGTTCACGCAGGGTCGGCAACTCGGCCGTGATCTCGACCAGCGTCCGCTCCTGGACGTCGATGAGCCGCTCGACGTCCACGGGCGGCCACTCCTCTCCGTAGTGGGCGTCCAGCAGCGTGGACAGGGCGACGAGGATCTGCTCGGGAGTGGGGCGTTCCCCAGGGTCCTTGACCAGGCAGCGCGTGACGAGCCCGAGCATGGGGGCGGGCAGTAGCGTCAGGTCCGGCTCGCCATAGACGATCCGTCCACGGACCTTGTGCCCGGTTCCGAACGGCGCCGCCCCTGTCACGGCGAACACGAGAGTCGCGCCCAGCGAGAAGACATCACTCTCCGGATGGACGGGATCGCCTAGGGCCTGCTCCGGGGACATGTACGCGGGCGTCCCCAGGATCTCCGTGCGGGAGAGGGGCAATGCGTCCAGTGGACGTGCGATGCCGAAGTCGATGACCCTTGGCCCGTCCGAGGCGAGCAGCACGTTCGAGGGTTTCAGGTCGCGGTGGACGATCCCCGCCCGATGGATCGCGATCAGTGCCTCCGCCAGCCCGGCCCCCAGCCGGCAGGCGGCCTCCTCCTGGATCGGCCCCTTCTCGCGTACGACCGCGGAGAGGCTCACACCGCGGATGTACTGCGTCGCGAGCCACGGTTGGTCGGCGTCAGGGTCGGCATCGACGACGGGCGCCGTGTAGAACCCGCTGACCGATCGCGCTGAGGTCACCTCACGGCGGAACCGGTCCCTCCACCTGGCGTCGTCCAGGAGTTCCGGGCGAATGACCTTCACGGCCACCAGCCGCCTGCTCGGCGACGCCCCGAGGAACACCTCGCCCATCCCACCGGCACCGAGCCGGGCGACCACGTGGTACGGGCCGATCATTCGAGGCGGGTCTGACTGCATCGACACGACTATCCGATCATGGTGGGCGGGCTCAATCGTGCCATGGCGCGGATGCTCGCCCGCCCGTGCGGGGGCTCACGTCCAGGGGAGCGCACTCCGCTCCGCCCAGTAGCGCTCCGGCGGGATGCTCAGGCCCGCCAAAGCCTCAAGCTCACCCGCGTCCAGCGACACCTGCGCCGCCCCCAGATTCGCGACCAACTGGGCCGGGCTGACCGCGCCGGTGAGGACGGTGTCCGCCCACGGCTGACCGAGTGCCGCAGCCAGGGCCAAGGCATCCGGTTGCACGTTCTTCTTGGACGCGAGGCTCTGCATGTCCGCAGGAGGCTGCACGGCGAGCTTGCCGTTGGCTAGCACCTCCTTGAGCAGGACGTGCAGTCCTGCGTCGTGGGCTTCTCTTAGCGCAGCCTCGGCCGATGTCTCGAGAATGTTCCACGTGGATTGGACGGTGCTGAAGAGTCTCTGGCCGGACACGTCCAACGCCATCGCCCGGCGGATCGTGTCGGCCTGCCTTGGGCCGGACGTTGAGAAACCGACGCGGAGCCCCTCGGCGGTCAACTCCGCCAGAGCCTCCTGCAGGGAGACGTCCTGGAACAAGGGGCTGTCTTCGGTGAGTGAATGCACCTGATAGACGGACAGATGCCCGTCCAATGCATCCCGTGTCTCCTCATACTGGCTTCGGTAACGGTCGAGGCTGTGTTCCTTGACTTCGTGTACCGGCGCTTCCGTCTTCCATTCGCCGACGTAGGTGTATCCCCATTTGCTGGATACGCGCACCCCTTCAGGGGCACGTGCGTTAAGCCACCCCCCGAGGAATTCCTCTGCCCTGCCATAGGACCGTGCCGCGTCCATCCACCGGATGCCCGCCGCGTACGCCACATCCAGGACATTCCAGGTCGCATCGCGCATCTCTCGCACACTTCGCCCGGGCGGCAGCTCCTCGAGCCTGCCCACGTTGATGTAGGCGGGCCGCCCCAGCGCCGCAAGGCCGAGCCCAAGCCGACGTATCGCGTCCATGCGTCCAGCCTCGCACGTCCAAGGGCGACCCGGCGGAGAGTTATCCACAGAATCAGGTTCTAGCGACGGTGATGCTGCCGGTCCGGGAGGCTGAGCCGCGTCACTGTTCATCACGGCAGAAAGGCACGGCAATGCCCGAGAACACCATTCGCGCCGCTTACGGCGCCAACCAGTTCGCCGGCCTCCTCGCGCTCACCCGGTGGCAGTTGCGCATCGGGCTGGAGCACGGATTGCTTCCGGGTCCCGACCTCGACGGGGACCGCTGGTCCGCCGCGCTCGCCGAGGACGCCCAAGGGTGCGGCAACGAGGTCATCACCCGGTTCGGCGGTGATCCGCCGGTGGGCTCGGCCCGGGCCGCCTCCCGGCTGGCTTCCCGAGTGGGCCTCGACGTCGAACGTCCCGACATCGAGGTACTCGTCGCCAAGGGCGACCTCAACGTCATCAGCAGCTTCCGCGGCCACCCGGTCTACCTCCTACGCGACCTGGACCGCCTCGACCTCGATTCGGTGCGCCAAGTGGTCACCGCCAGGAAGGGCCCACTCACCGACACCGTCGACTCAGGTGGCGCGGCGACGATCCTCGGATGGCCCCGAAAGACGTTCGACCGCATCGCAAGCGAGCGCGGCCTGACCGCGGACAGGCTCAGCCGCTACGCGCTCTCCGACATCCGGGCCCTACAAGCCGACGCCAACCTGGCGTACCGGATCGCCGAGGAGAAGCGCCGCCTCTCCCTGGCCAGGACACGCAGGACCGAGACGCACCTCGAGGACGTCATACGCGCCTGGGTCCTCCGCTGCTCGGCCTACCTAGACCGCGACGCCGACGAGCCGCCGGAAACAGCCGCCCTGGGCCGAGCACTCCGAACCCTCACCACGATCAGAACCGAAATGGCAACCCACGAAGCCACCCCCTAGCCCCAACCCACCACTACGAACACCGCCATCACCTACGGCGCGACCACCCGCTCCGCAGCCACCGACATAACGCACGATGCGACAACCGGACGCCACACGCCGCGTGACAATCGGGCATCACCACGCCGATGCCCCCAGACGCCACCCACCCAAGACCACCGGCGCGGCGGCACTCCACATCCCGTGCCGCGTAGTCACTACCCCCACAGGCCGTGCGGCCATCCGAAACCGCTGGCCGCGCAGCCTCCCAACGTCACGCGCGGCACGCCCACCGCCACCACGCCGCCCACTAACCCGAGACCACGGGCGCGGCACGACGGTCGGCCACCCGCACCGTGCGGCTATTGGACGTCGCGCGCCGCGGCACCGCGCTGTTTGGTCACCGGGTGCCACACGCCGACCACCCACCCAAGGTCACGTCCGCAACGTGGTCGGTGAACACCATGCTCCAGGCTGCTGCCGGACGCAGGTGGCGCGTAGCCCCTAGGGCGTGTCCCGTGGATCAGATGAGCCTGAGTGATCATGCTGCACGGTCCGCAGCAACGGCTAGCATGTCCTGACATGGCGGATCTGTTTGAAGTGCTGCTTGTTGCCGAGCTTCCCGCGGACCTCCCGGAAGCGGAGCTGGTCGAGCTGCGCTGGCACCTGGGGCTCGGCCCGGAACCTGAGCAGTTCACCATCGTGACCGACGCCCTTCCATTGTTGACCGTCGATGACGATGGCGAGCCGTTGCCTGAAGGTCAATGGACGGTGGAGCACCTCCCGCTGCTGGCGGATCGCGGAGCGGCCGACGCAAGGATCGGCGGAGTGCTGTTCTCGGACCTCGCTCGTCGCGAGGGCCGGCAAGACACGAATTGGGCCATGACCTCGCGCCAGGTTCTCGACCCGGACGACCACAACCTGCTGGCCCAACTGCTTGGCTGGCTGCAGCAGCGCGCAGTCGGTTACCGGGGCGGCCCAGCGTGTCTGAGCTGCCACATGCGGCACCACGAGGACGATCCCGTCCTGAGGCCGGTCTCGGTGGACGGGGACGAGTTGGTGATCCACGAAACGTTGATGCTGCAGTAGTTCCAAGCCCGTCCCGGTGCTCTAGGCCCGTGATCAGGGGCTGGCCTGGTAGTCACTTCTCGTGACCGAGGAGTTGTTGAAACGGCATGATCCGACCGATGCGGAGTGGGAGCGATCGGCGCCGCTGCTGCCCGGTCATCCACGTCGGGGCGGTCGGTGGCATGACCACAAGACAGTGATCAAGGGAATCTTCTTCCGGACCACGAGTACACCCTGGCGGGACCTGCCGGCCCGCTACGGGAACTGGAAGACGGTCTGCAACCGGTATCGCCGCTGGTCACTGGATGGCACATGGACCACGATCCTGAGCGGGCTGCAGCCCGGATGCGATGACGCCGAAGGCACCCAGTGGACGGTGCCGGCGGACTCGACCATCAACCGCGCCCACCAGCACGCTGCTGGTGCTCGCCATGCCTCGGCCACCGACTACCCCTCAGAGGGACGAATCGAATGACAAGAAGTCGGGTCGGGAGGCGCTGGGCCGGTCCGGTCCCGGGGGCGGATGGACCACTAAATTCACCTGGTCGCCGACCGGCACTGCCGCCCGATCGCCCGGCTGACCTCGCCTGGCCAGGACGCCGACCGTGCGCGTTTCATCGACCTGATGGATGCCATCCGCATCCCGCGACGCGGCTGGGCTGCCCCCGCCGCATCCCGGCCGCCGTCTTGGCCGACAAGGCCCAATCCTCCCGCAGCAACCGTGCCCGCCCACGCCGCCGCGGCATCCGCGCAGTCATCCCCGTCAAGGACGACCAACAGCAGCACCGCCGCAACCACGGCAGCCCTGGAGCCCGCCCGCTCGCCTTCGCCCCCGAGCGTCATAAGGAACGCAACACTGTCGAACGGTGCTTCAACAAGCTCAAAGCCTTCCGGACCGTGGCCACTCGCTACGACAAGAGAGAACGCATCTACCAGGGCACTATCGACGTCGAGTCGATCCGGATCCGGCTCCGCGATCCAGTCACCTGACCCACGGGACAGGCGCAAGCGGCACGGGCCGTGCGGCCACGCGGCATCGCGCGCGAGGCGGCCCATCCGACGCCACGCGCGGTGCAGCGGACGCCACGCGTCCCGCAGCTGTCTGGGGATCGCGCGCGGTGCGGTCACCCGGTGTCACGCGCCGAGACCACGCGCGGCGTGGCCGTCCGGCACCACGCGTCGCGTCCACCGGACTCATGCGCGGTGCAGCCTCCGGACATCACGCGTCACGCGTCCCGCAGCTGTCTGGGGATCGCGGTCCGGCCGCCCGGCGTCACGTGGCGAGATCACGTGCGGTGTGCCTGTTCGGCATCACGCGTCGCGTCCGCCCGGGCTCACGCGCGGTGCGGTCTCCGGGCGTCACGCGTCGCACAGGCCGTCCGGCACCGCGCGTGGTGCGGCCGTCTGGCGTCACGTGGCGAGATCACGTGCGGTGTGGCCGTTCGGCATCACGCGTCGCGTCCGCCCGGGCTCACGCGCGGTGCGGTCTCCGGGCGTCACGCGTCGCGCGGCCGTCCGGGATCACGCGCGGTCCGGCCGCCGGCCTCACGTGCCGGACCCACGCGTGGCGTGGCCGTTCGGCACCATGCGTCGCGCCACCCCGAACCCCCGCGCGGTGTGGCCGTTAGGCATTACGCGTCGCGGCCGTCCGGGATCACGCGCGGTGCGGCCTTCGGACTTCACGCGTCGCGCGGCCCTCGGGCATCGCGCGCGGCGCGGGCACCTTGGTGCTACGCGCGGTGCGGTTGCTCAGACTGCGGGCGGTACGGTCGGCGGGCCTCGTGCGGCATGTAGCCGCTGGACATCGGGTGCTGTGTAGCCGCAGCACCACGCGCGGCCTCGTCACCCAGCATCACCCGCCGTCCACCCATCCGAGACCTCGGGCGCGGGCGGCCGATGGACATTACGTGCCGCGTGGCCGCCTAGCGCCATGGGCCGCGCGGTCGTTCGGGACCAGAGGCGTGGTACCGCCGCTGGGCATGCGTCACGCATCGCCTGGCGGTACCGTCGCGTGGCCGTCTGGGGTTACGCGCAGTGTGGCCATCCGGTGCCGCGCGCACCGCAGCCTGCGGACTTCGCGCGTCGCGTAGCCACCCCTGTTCGACGGGGAGCGTTGGGGTCTCTTGTTTGGCCTCAGTGTGGGCGGGTCAGGCGCGGCGGGGGCTTGAACGGCGTTTGGGCGTGGGGCGCTTGGTCGCCTTGTGCCGTGCCAGGGCGGTTAGGAGGCGGTCGCGGGCCTCGGTGCGGGACATTGCCGGGAGGCGTTGGGGGAGGGTGGATGCGAGCACGGGCGGTGCGTCTACCAGGCCGTTGTCGTCGATGGTGGCCCGGTCGCCCGTCCAGGGACCGAGAAGGATCGCGGACACGCCCGCTGGGTGGCGCGTGATCAGGGCCTCGATCCTGGCTGCCTCGCCGGTGCAGTCGGCCACCAGGAGGAGGCGTCGTGCTTGTGTCACTCCGGTGTTCTGGCGGATGGCGAGTTCGGTCTCCAGGTAGGCCAGCGCGGCGTCGAGGTTGCCGGGGATGAACAGTCCGGCGGTGTCGTCGTCGAGGAGTTCGTCCTCGGCCAAGCCGAACAGGGCGCCGGCGTCGGGACGCGGTATCACGACCAGGGAGTCGTCGCCGTGCTCATCGAGCGCCGTCAGAGCCAGCACGCGTGCGGTGGGCTCTGCGCCTGGTCCCGAGAGGCAAGTGGCCGGGGCGGCGAACGGATCGAGTTCGGGACGGTAGCCGAAGGCCGCAGCACGCGGCTCTGGGAGCTCCGTCACGGGGAAGGCGGGCAGGCCCGCGGTGGCGGCGGCGTAGATGCGATGCCTGAACGGGTAGCAGATCGCCGCGGCGGCCGGGAGGAGCAGGCCGAGCAGGAGTACCGGTTGCAGGGAGGCAGGACGTGAGTCGACGTCGGCCGCCTGTCTGGGCGTGGGCGGCGGGGCGGGGGAGGAG
>NZ_SMKY01000233.1 GCF_004349235.1 Actinomadura darangshiensis
CCCGCGTTCCGGGCCGGGTTGACCGAGCAGGGGGCGCAGAAGGCGGCGCGGCATCTGCGGACGTTGCTCGGCTGCCCCGCGCTCGCGATCACCGATGGGGAGCGGCTGCTGGCGTGGGACGGAGAGCACGACCACCACTCCGAGGGCGTGCTCGGCCACGCCGGGGTCACGCTCGGGAGCGGGCGGACGCAGGTGCACGACGTCCCGTGCGACCGGCTCGACTGCCTCATCCGGCGGGTCGTCGTGGTGCCGCTTGCCACGGATGACCGGGTCGTGGGGACGTTGGCCGCGTATGGCGAGGACGTTCCCGCCGGGCTGATCCGGGCGGCCGAAGAGGTCGCGCAGTGGGTGGACGCGCAGTTGGAGCTCGCCGAACTCGACCATTCGCGGACGCTGCTGATGGAAGCCGAGATGCGGGCGCTGCGGGCGCAGATCTCGCCGCATTTCATCTACAACTCGCTGACGACGATCGCGTCGTTCGTCCGGTCCGATCCGGAGCGGGCGCGGGAGCTGCTGCTGGAGTTCGCCGGGTTCACGCGCTACTCGTTCCGGCGGCATGGGGACTTCACGACGCTGGCCGAGGAACTGCGGTCGATCGACCGGTATCTGCTGTTGCAGCGGGCTCGGTTCGGGGAGGAACTGCGCGTGACGCTGCGGATCGCGCCCGAGGTGCTGCCCGTGGCCGTGCCGTTTCTGTGTTTGCAGCCGCTCGTGGAGAACGCCGTCCGGCACGGGCTGCAGGACAGGTCGGAGCCCGGCCTCATCACGATCATCGCGGAGGACGCGGGCGCCGACTGCGTGATCAGCGTGGAGGACGACGGGATCGGCATGGACCCCGAGGACGTCCGGCGGCTGCTGGCGGGGGAGCGGCGCGTGCCGGGCGGCGAGGAGGAGGCCGCCGGGATCGGGCTCGCCAACGTCGACGACCGGTTGCGGCAGGTGTACGGCGACGAGTACGGGCTGGCCGTCGAGACAGGGCCCGGTGCCGGGACGAAGGTGACCGTGCGCCTCCCGAAGTACCGGCCGGGTGTGACGGCCTCTTGACGCCCGGGTGCTGCGCCGACTGGAATGTGGCGAACGGTACGGGGAGGACGGTGCAGTGGGCCTGCGTGTCCTGGCGGTGGATGACGAGGCGCCCGCACTGGACGACCTCGTCCACCTGCTGCGCGCCGATCCGCGGATCGGCGAGATCCACACCGCGCGGGACGGTGCCGCCGCGCTCCGCAAGCTCGATCGGGCGCTCGCCGACGGGCGTCCCATCGCCGCCGTCTTCCTCGACATCCGGATGCCCGGCCTGGACGGGACCGTGCTCGGACGGGTGCTGGCCCAGTTCGCGCGTGCGCCGCAGATCGTCTACGTGACGGCGTACGAGGAGCACGCGGTCGACGCGTTCGAGATCAAGGCGGCCGACTACATCCTCAAGCCGGTGCGGCCGGAGCGGCTCGCGGTGGCGATCCGGCGGGTGACGGAGGCCGTCGACGAGGACGGGTGGGGGGACGACGGCGAGGTCCCGGCCGAGCCGGAGCCGATGCCCGTCGAGCTGGGCGGGGTGACCCGGTTCGTCAACCCGGCCGAGGTGCTGTACGTCGAGGCGCAGGGCGACTACGCGCGGCTGCACACGTCCGGCGGCAGCCATCTGGTGCGCATTCCGCTCGCCGCGCTGGGCGAGAGGTGGAGCGGCGCCGGGTTCGTGCGGGTGCATCGGAGCCATCTCGTGGCGCTGTCGGCGATCAAGGAGCTGCGGCTGGACTCCGGGCGCTGCACGATCGTCGTCGGCGGCGCCGAGCTGCCGGTGGCGCGCAGGCACGTCCGGGAGCTGCGCGACCTGCTCGTCCGGCGGGCGAGGCGATCCCCCTGAGCGGCGGGGACCGGCGCATCGCGCCCGGCCGGACGCTGGTGACCGGGCCGCGGAGCCGGACCGTCCGGCGCCCCCGGTACCCGGTGACGCGGGAGATCGACGAGCAGACCGGGCTCGGTGAGGCGTACATGCGGTCGCTCCTGCGCACGCAGTTGCGGCTCGCGGTGCGGCTGTGCCTGGTGCTGGCCGTCGTCGTGTTCGGGCTGCCGCTGCTGTTCGCGCTGTTTCCGGCGGTGCGCGAGCAGGAGGTGCTCGGCCTGCCGCTTCCGTGGGTGGTGCTCGGCGGGCTGATCTACCCGTGGTTCGTCGCATGCGGCTGGTGGTACGTCCGGCAGGCCGAACGCAACGAGGACGACTTCGCCGATCTTGTCGACCGTGCCGACGGGGCCGGGGAATGAGCGCCGCCTACGGGCTGGCCGGGGTTCTGCTGGTCGTCGTCGCGACCGTTCTCATCGGTGTGCTCGGGGTGCGCATCTCCCAAACGACGTCCGATTTCTATGTCGCCTCCCGGACGGTGACGCCGCTGCGCAACGCGTCGGCCATCGGCGGCGAGTATCTGTCGGCCGCGTCCTTTCTCGGCATCGCCGGGCTGATTCTCGCTTATGGCGCCGACATGCTGTGGCTGCCCGTCGGGTGGACGGGCGGATATCTGATCCTGCTCGTTCTCGTGTCGGCTCCGCTGCGCCGTTCCGGGGCCTACACGCTGCCGGATTTCGCCGAGGCGCGGCTGGAGTCCATGGCGGTGCGGCGGGTGGCGAGCGTGCTCGTCGTGCTGATCAGCTGGCTGTACCTGCTGCCCCAGTTCCAGAGCGCCGGGCTCGTGCTGCGGACGGTCACGGGCGCGCCGGTATGGACCGGCGGCGTGCTGATCGCCGTCGTCGTCGCGGTGAACGTGCTGGTCGGCGGGATGCGGAGCGTGACACTCGTCCAGGCGTTCCAGTACTGGATGAAGCTGACCGCGCTGGCCGTCCCGCTGGTCTTCCTGCTGCTGGCGTGGCGGTACGACGGCGCGCCCGGCCCGTCGTCGGACGCCCCGCCGCGCTTCAACGACCGGACCACCGTGGCGGTCGGCGTCGCGGTCACGGTGAACGTCGCCGCGCCCATTCAGGTGACCGTGGACGGCCAGGTCGACGGGCGGGCCTATTCCGGTGCGCCGGTGACGTTGAATCCGGGCACGCACCGGCTCTCCCAGGACACGTCCATCACCTTTCCGGCCGGTGCCGACGTCCCGCATGTGAGTGGACGCCCGGTCAGTACCGACCGTCAATGGGCGCTGCCGCTGGGCGGGCGCGACCATTCCCTCTACGCCACGTATTCGCTGATCCTCGCCACATTCCTTGGGACGATGGGTCTTCCGCACGTGCTCGTCCGCTTCTACACCAACCCCGACGGAAGGGCCGCGCGGCGCACGACCGTAATGGTGCTGTCCCTGCTCGGCGCCTTCTACGTGCTGCCCGCCATCTACGGCGTGCTCGGACGGCTGTACACCCCCGAACTGCTGATGACCGGGCGGGCGGACGCCGTCGTCCTCACCCTGCCCGGACGGCTCATCGGCGGGCTCGGCGGCGACCTCCTGGGCGCGCTGGTGACGGGCGGGGCCGTGGCGGCGTTCCTGTCCACGTCGTCCGGTATCACCGTGTCCGTGGCGGGGGTGCTGGCGCAGGACATCCTGCGCGGCGGGGTGCGCTCGTTCCGGGTGGGGACGCTGCTCGCCCTGGTCGTCCCGCTGTGCCTGGCGATCGCCGCCCGGTCGCTCGCCGTCGCGGACGTCGTCGGGCTCGCGTTCGCCGTCGCCGCGTCCACGTTCTGCCCGCTGCTCGTCCTCGGCGTGTGGTGGCGGCGGCTCACCGTGCCGGGCGCGCTGGCCGGCCTCGTCTCCGGCGGCGCCCTCGCGGGGACCGCGGTCGTCGTGACGATCGCGGCCGGGCCGCCGGCGGGGCTGCTCGGCGCGCTGCTCGCCCAGCCCGCGGCCTGGACGGTCCCGATCGCGTTCACCGTCATGATCGTCGTGTCGCTGTGCACGCCGGGACGGGTGCCGCCGGGCGTCGCGCGGATGATGGTGCGCCTGCACACGCCCGAGTCGCTGGCGGTCGACCGGGGCACGTGGCGTCCCCGCAGGGTCTGACCGTTCGTCGCGCCAGACCGACCGTTCATCGACGGGTTCAACACGTCGGCGCCGCGGGACGGCGCCTGACCGCAGGGCCGCCGCCGCCCTCTCGTCCCTCCCGAGCAGGCTCTTTACCGTGGCGCGTGACCGGCGTCACAACACAGGAGGGGCCGTCGTGTCCGTCGACAAGAACGCCACCGGCACCGTCTATGAACGGTTCCAGGGCGGCGCGGAGTTCCAGGAACTCCGGCGTAGATTCCGCCGATTCGTATTCCCCATGACCGCGGCGTTCCTCAGCTGGTACCTGCTCTATGTCGTCCTGTCCGGATGGGCGCGCGACTTCATGGGCACCGAGCTGTTCGGCTCCATCAACATCGCGCTCGTGTTCGGACTGCTGCAGTTCGTCTCGACGTTCGCCATCGCCTACTGGTACGCGCGGCACGCCGAGCGCCGCCTGGACCCGGTCGCCGACGAGCTGCGCGCCGAAATCGAGGCCGAGAGGGCGCCGGCCGTGGAGATCGCGAAGGACGCCACATGAGCAACGAGACCCTCTCGATCATCCTCTTCTGCGTCTTCGTGGCCGCCACCCTGGCGATCACCGTGTGGGCGAGCCGGAACACCAAGACCGCCACCGACTTCTACGCCGGCGGGCGCTCGTTCACCGGCGCGCAGAACGGCCTCGCGATCGGCGGCGACTACATGTCGGCCGCGTCCTTCCTGGGCATCGCCGGGCTGATCGCCCTGTACGGCTATGACGGCTTCCTCTACTCGATCGGGTTCCTCGTCGCCTGGCTCGTGGCGCTGCTGCTGGTCGCCGAGCTGCTGCGCAACTCCGGCCGGTTCACGATGGCGGACGTGCTGGCGTTCCGGATGAGCCCGCGTCCCGTCCGGACGGCCGCCGGCGTCTCCACCATCGTCGTGTCGATCTTCTACCTGCTGGCGCAGATGGTCGGCGCGGGCGCCCTGGTCTCGCTGCTGTTCGGCTTCACCAGCGACTTCGCCAAGGGCGCGACGATCGCGCTCGTCGGCGTGCTGATGATCGTGTACGTGGTGTTCGGCGGGATGAAGGGCACCACCTGGGTGCAGATCGTCAAGGCCGTCCTGCTGATGACGGGCGCGACCCTGATCACGCTGCTGGTGCTCGGCCACTCCGGGTTCAACCTGTCCAGCCTGATGAACGACGCCGCGGACCAGAGTGGCAAGGGCGGCGCGTTCCTGGAGCCCGGACTGCGCTACGCCACCGAGGACTCGGGCCTGTCCGGCAAGCTCGACCTGATCAGCCTCGGCCTCGCGCTCGTCCTCGGCACCGCCGGGCTGCCGCACATCCTGATCCGCTTCTACACCGTCCCGACCGCCCGCGACGCGCGCAAGTCGGTGCTGTGGGGCATCGGCATCATCGGCGTGTTCTACCTGCTCACCCTCGTCCTCGGGTTCGGCGCCGCCGCGCTCGTCGGGTCCAAGGAGATCGCCGCCGCCAACCCGGCCGGCAACACCGCGGCACCCCAGCTCGCCGAACGCATCGGCGAGATCGTCTTCGGGGAGGCGGGCGGGACGATCCTGCTCGCGGTCATCGCGGCGGTCGCGTTCGCGACGATCCTCGCGGTCGTGGCGGGCCTCACCCTGGCCTCGTCCTCGTCCTTCTCGCACGACCTGTACGCGCACGTGTTCCGCAAGGGCAAGGCCACGGAGCGGGACGAGGTCCGCGTCGCCCGCATCTCCGCCTTCGTCATCGGCGCGGTCGCGATCGTCCTCGGCATCTACGCGCAGCGCCTCAACGTCGCGTTCCTCGTCGCGCTCGCGTTCGCGGTCGCCGCGTCGGGCAACCTGCCCGCGATCCTCTACAGCCTGTTCTGGAAGCGGTTCAACACCACCGGCGCCGTCGCCGCCATCTACGGCGGCCTCGGCTCGGCGATCTTCCTGGTCGCCTTCTCCCCGGTCGTGTCGGGCGACGACAAGGCCCTGTTCACCGACACCGACTTCAGCTGGTTCCCGCTCAGCAACCCCGGGATCATCTCCATCCCGTTCGGTTTCCTGTGCGGCTTCGTCGGCACCCTCCTCAGCAAGGAGTTCAACGCGGCCAAGTACGCCGAGATCGAGGTCCGCTCCCTGACGGGCGCGGGCGCCGAGGCGGCGACGAAGGATTGATGCGCGCCGCGCGGGCGACCGTCGCCCGGTCCCGCGCGGCCCTGCGGCCCCGTCCCCCACGCCCCCGGGACGGGGCCGCCTCCTTGCGCGGCGTCAGACGGTGCTCGGCTGGGCGCCGCGCCACTTGCGGGCGATCGTGCGCATCAGGGTCGGGTACACGAGCAGGTACCGGAACGGCAGGATCGCGGCCATGTAGGCCCTTCCGAACAGGCCGTTCGGCTTCACCAGAACGGCCATCTGGCCGCGGTGACCACCCTTCCCGTCCGGGACCCAGGCGAGGTGCATGACTCCGTGCATCGTCCTGTTGGCCAGCTCGGCCGCGTACTCGTCCCCGGTCAGGTACAGCGGCTTGAACGGCAGTCCGCCGACCCCGGGGCTGGACGAATCGCGCAGATCGTCCGGCAGCCGGTCGCGCAGCGTGGGCCCGCGCTCGGCCTCCCGGTCCAGGCCGAGCAGCCGGCCGAGCGTCCAGCGGATCTTGAACAGCACCCCGGCGGCGCCGGAGAGCCGCCCGTCACCGGCGCCCATCTGCGCCACCAGCCTCGGGAAGTCGTCCGGGCCGCCGGGCGTGTCCAGCGCCCACACGTCCTCGACCCGAAAGTCGTGCGCGATCTCATGAACCCGCCAGGGGCGATCCGTGTGCGCGCTTTTAGGCAGCTTCCCGGTCATCCCAGCCACCTCCATTGCTCGGACGGACGCTCCGTCCTGGCTCGCCCTCAAATATACGGCACCGTATAAATCGGGCTTGCGCGGGGTCGAGCACAGCCGCGTGCGGGCGGTCGTGGGGGACCATGCCCACCGTCATCCGCGCGCCCCACAGCAGCCGGATCGAGCAGGGGCCAAAGCCCCTCGCCCACCGGCGGCCCGACGCCGTGCGCGTCGAAGTCCTCGCGCAGGCGCTGGACGTCACTAAGGGCGGCTTCTACGGGCACTTCGCCGACCGTAAAGCGCTGCTCGCGGCGCTGCTCGACACCTGGGAGCGCGGCCTTGAGAGCAGGCGCGCTCGCGTCCCGCTGATGGCCGTCCAGAAACGGACAATTCGCGAACGGTCGCCGGCTTTCGATCGATGGTCCTGTTGACACGCTGGCCTTACCGAGGAGAGCCAATGCGCGCCCGAACCATCACCGTCCTCCTGCTCGGGGTCCTGGCGGCCTTACTGAGCCCGGTGGGCGCCGCCAACGCCGCGACACCGCTGACCGCCACCATCACCTGCGACAGAACGGCCAACACCATCTCCGCCCGGCTGTCGGGCAACGCCTCCACGATGCCCGCGGGCCGCGCGGTCATCGTGGACTTCACCGTCCTGACGGGCAGCTCGGTCACCATCGGCGGCACATCCGCCGCGCTGCCGGACGTCGGCAGGCGGCTCGCCAGCGTGCCGGCGACGGTCGGGTCCGACTGGTCGCTCAACGTCGACGGCTACACCAAGCCGTGGAACGCGGCCGACTACAGCTTCTACACCGAAACCGTCCGGGTGAGCCTCCGTGCCCCCACGGGCGAGCAGCTCGGCAACCGCACGGACGGCACCTGCACCTACGACACCCGGACCCAGTTGGCACTGACGTGCGACCCCGCCACGAACACCTTCGCCGCCCGTCTGGAGGGCGAGAACTTCACCCCCGGCCAGCCGCTCAAGGTGAGGTACTACAACAAGCCCGTCTTCCAGGCCACGGCGGACGGCATCCGGTGGACGACCACGCCCTACCTGACCGCCGAACAGGACTTCACGCCCTCGGCCGACGGGACGTGGGTGAACACCGCCTACGCCGAGACCGTTACGCCGCACTACTACCTGTCGTATGACGTCAGGGCCGACGTGACGGAGCGGCAGACCGGCCGGATCGTCGCCCGTGCCACCGCGTACTGCCTCTACACCGCCCCCTGACCGGCGCCGCGGGGGCGTCCTCCCGCAGGAGCCACCGCCCCCGCACCCGCGCAGAGATCGCCGCCCGCTTCCTCCTGAGCCTGTTTCCGGCGGGCTCGATGGAGCCGGTCGCCCAGCTTCTGAGATCTCTTCGCCGTGACGGGGCCGTGTTCGGCACCGGCGACGGCGATGAGTCTGTTTGAGGTTCTCCCACTCGAACTGGCGGGCGACTGAGGCCGCCACCCCTCCTGTCTTTAGACCGAGGGTCTTACGCCGTTCTGCGAGCCGGTGACCGTCGCTGTAGGCCTGGTTGCGCTTGTGGGCCTCGCCCACCGCCTCTTCGCCACCGGCTCCGGAGGCTACGGTTCGTCCATCCAGTCGGGCCCCACTCGAGCAGAGTTGGCAGCGGCGCGTCGCCGCGCCCAGAAAGCCCGCACTGACAAGGCGGAGCGCCGCGAACGTCGCAAAGCCCAGCGTAATGCGAGGCCGATTCCCCAAAAGCTCCTCGGGCCTGCCTACGCTGCCCCCGGGACCCGGATAAGCGTAGGCAAGGGCCAGGCCCCCAGCAGGACGGCGGGCACCAAGAACGTTGTCCATGACAACACCGCTAGACAACGCGACATGCGCAGTCAGGCCAGTGCGGTAGCCGGCGATCCCCGTCGCGAATCAGGAGCTGGCAGCCCAGGCTCCGAGCGGAGGCTCGGGTGCGCCGCTCGCACCGGGGAACAATACCGGTGGGGGAATGGCTCGGCAGGAGCCGGACCTGGCGGCCGGAGTACTGGAGGACATGGCAAGTTCTCCTGGACAGAGGAATTGCGACAGGCCGACGAGTTCATGAGGGGCCTGATGATGGGCGCCATGGAGGCGACGCCTCTCGGCCCTATCCTGATGATCCCGGGCTTAAAGGAAGCGATCGCCGGAGCGGGCGGCCTAGACGCCGAATCCGGCGCGTTCAAGGCAGGCGGTTACGTCTGGGACGCCATCAGCGTGGTGGCCGCTGGAACCGGCGCGGGGCGGGTCGCCGCCGAGAAGGGCGCGGCCGAGGGCGGTAGCGAGTCGATCCTCGTTCACAATTGTGACGATCTCGCATTGGGATTCCAAAAAAAATACTTGCCTGGTTTGCGAAAGATTTCGGCGCCAGATTCTTTGGTGTGGCTGAAGAAGGGAAGCGCGAGGGATATCGGCGGCCTCTGGTGGAAAGGATGCTGGGCAGCGGGAAAGGAAAGGTGTATGTCAATTTGACCGGCACGGCAGATGACTTCGCGACCATGGCTAGAAAAAGTCTCATGGTGCTGCTCATGGAGCGAGTGCTACCGAAGAGGAGATGGGGTGGATCGCGAGGGCGGTTAGGAATGGTCAGCGTGACTGGGGTACGATCAAGTTCTACAGGAACGGTGGCGAGATTCACGTGCCTGAACCTCACTGGGCGACCATCACGACAGACAGATACGGGCTTCGCTGGCTGGCCAGTTAACTGGACCAATGAAGGCAGTTTAGGAATGGGGTCCCCATGGCTGGTCGACTAGCAGAGCGGATCAGTGCGCTCGCCCGAAATCTTGGAGTCCAATGGGCAACTGAGAGGGTCGACGAACTGGATGATGACGGGCTGCACGTCCGGATAGCAGTCGAACATGGAACACTCTTCGTTTACACGCCCTCAACCGGCGCGGGTCTCGTTGTCGAAATCTGGCGAGAGGGGTATTGCTGGATCTCCGGTCTCGCACCAGATTTGAACGTGGTGATTGATCTCGCCATTGCCTGGAATTCGGACATCTCCCTGGCGGCAGTTAGTGGCCGATGGCCTTTTCTGCAATACGATGAGCTTGCTGCCGCGCGAGAACGAGGCAATACTGTCGAGGTCCAATGGGCGACTCTTTTGGAAGACGCAGATCTTAAAAATCGCATGCATGAACTCCTGGCGACTTCATGCGATAATCCCACTTTGCGAAAATTGTTCCCATGGGTCGGCCAGCATGGATCCAGACTCGGCTTTAGTCGGTGCACCGGATATCCATACACCAAAGACATTCCTGTCATTGACCTAACTGAGGGCTACTTTCGGGTGACCGACATTTCTTCGGCAATAGTTCTCGGTGTTTTTGTAAATCTCTTGGATGCCTTGAATGTGGTCATTGATGGAATCCCCGCCTGGGTTGGGCCCGCTGTTCCCGGAACCGCTGAGGAGGTTGAGAGATCGATTCCTGGTCGGCCGCCTTGGTGATCTCCGTGGCGGCGGCTTGCGTCGGCGACAATGGTGGGGATCATCGCCGCAGCCGTCGGATCAGGCACCGGGTCCGGTACACCAGGCCCGGTCCCAGCAGGTAACCCGCCATGACTCCGAAGAGGAGGCAGACCGCCCCGAAAAGGAGGAACAGCCGCAAGCGCTGTGGGACTTGCTCCCCATCACGGACGGACTCCGACCTGGGCCCCGACCGCGTGTGCGATCGTGTCGGCGGCGACGTCCGGGGCGTTGGCCGCGCCGATCGTGGCGCGCCCGTGGCGGCTCAGGTGAACACCCAGGAGCCGCGGATGAAGTCGGCGCCGATCTCTGTGAAGTTGCTGGGCGACTCGGCGTTGATCGCGTGCAGCACGGGTGTGCCGCGGCGCGGGACGATGCCGCACGACATCCCGCCGCGCTTGCGCACGGCCTCGTCCAGAGCGGTCAGGAACGGGCGCCGTCCGCTCATGGCCGTCAGGTGGTCAGTGGCCATCTTCGTGCTACCTCCCGTCGAGGGTCACGCCTGGACTGCCGATGTGGACGTGCGTGTGGAGCCGTCCAAGGGTGTTGGTGCTCTGGTTCGTGAGGGCGGACTCGAAGCCCGCTACGGGTGCATCCGCGACCAGATCCACTTGCCGCCGGCGGGGTCGACGATGACGCCGCACTTGGTGGACAGGGCTTGGACGATGTGCAGGCCCCAGCCGCCGTTGTCATCGAACGCCTCCTCGGACAGGTCGAGGTCTTCGAGGGTGAGTTCGGCCATCGGCTTGGCTTGCGGGAGGGCGTCGGCCGCGTCCCAGACGGCGATGATGACGCCGTACGCGTCACGGGTGATCTGGAGGCGGATCTCTTCACACGGCGTCTGGCGGGCCGCGTTCGTGACAAGTTCCGAGACGATGAGAAGTGCATTGTCGAGAATGTGGAAGTAGTCCCATTTGCGCATTCGTGTGTCCACGAAGGTGCGTGCGAGCCCCACTGCGGCGGGCGTACCAATAAGGGGCATAACCGACTCTCCGGTCGCCGTCATCACTATCATCCCGTCCTTGCCCGAGTTTCCGATTTTCTGTGACAAGGATCACCGGAACGTTCTAGGCTTTCGCTGTAGACGGAGGAATTGAAAACAGGAGGAACGATGCCGATCGTGCGCGACCCCCTCGACCCCAAGATTTCCATGTGGCACTTTCTCGCCTTCTGCCTGCGGTTTTGGCGGGAGAAGCTGGGGCTATCGCTGACCCAGTGCGGCGAGATCATCGGCGTTGCCCGGTCGACTGTTTCCAACATGGAGGCGGGACGACGGCGTCCGCAGGATGATCAAATGCGCCTGCTCGACAAGGCTTACGGAACCGGGGTGCTTTTCCAGGTTTTGCTCTGGTTTGCCCGAATGGCGCATGACCCGGACTGGGGCCGCCAGATCGACAAGTACGAGGAGGAAGCCGTCTCGATCAAGAGCTACCACGGCCAAGTCATCCCCCTCGTGCTCCAGACCGATGACTACACATGGGCCTACGTCAAAACCAGCCACTTCAAGGACCTGGACGCCACCATGGCGCGTCGGGTCGCGAAGAAGAAGGCGTACTGGGACAAGGGGGACGCCCTCCTCACGTGGACGCTGATCGACGAGGCGGTCCTGATGCGTCCAGCCGGAGGAAAGGAGGTCATGAGAGAGCAGCTTGAGCACCTGCTGGTGATGGCCGACCTCCCTCACGTCAGCCTGCGCGTGATTCCGTTCTCCTCGGGAGAGCACATGGGCGTAGGCGGCTCAGTGCAGATCATCGGCCTGGAGGACCGGGACGTCGCGTACTCCGGTGCGTTGAACGGCGGACGGCTGATCGAATCACCTGGCGAGGTTCGGGAGCTTTCGATTACGTTCGACCGTATCGGCGTGAAGGCTGCCTCAGAGGAGGCTTCGCGCGAGATCATCAAGCGGTACTTGGAGATGTACAGATGATTGTCCAGTGGCGCAGGAGCTCTCACAGTGGCGCAGCCAACGACGAGCAGTGCGTTGAGCTGGGACGACTTGCGCCAGGGGCCGGGATCGGTGTTCGGGACAGCAAGGATCCGGACGGCGGGCACCTCACTCTGTCCCTTGTCCGGTTCGCCGGCCTGATCGAGCAGGTCAAGCAACACCCGACCCGCTGACCGTCCCGTCCCGATTCCCCCGGCCAGTCACTCAAGGTGAGGTACAGCAAGCCTCCCGGGCCACGGCTGACGGCATCCGGTGGCAGACCGGACGGGTCGTTGCCCCGCGCCCTCGGCGGCGGTGTGCGGGAGCTGCGGACGTCGAGACTCCGGAGGGATCATGAGCAGTCGGCGGACCAGCCCGCACGTTCTTCTCGGCGACCACCCTGGCCTGGCCGCCAAGCGTGACACCGACGAGTACCGGCTCGCCCACGAGGAAGCGCGTCTGGCGCTCGCCCTTGGCCGTGCCGTCTACGCTCGGCGGACCGAGCTGGGCATGTCCCAGACCGAACTGGCCGGCCGTGCCGGGATGCGTCAGCCCGCTGTGTCCCGTATCGAATCGGGCGGCGGGGGGGTGCCGACCCTGGCCGTGCTGAACCGGCTCGGGCACGCCCTCGGCTTGCGGTTTCGGGTCATCGTCGGTGAGGGCGACGCCGGCGCCGCGGAAACCGAACTGCTCGCCACCGCCTGAGGAACCGGGAACTGCTGATCGGCAGTCACTTCTTCGCCGCCGACCATGGGCCGCGCACCCGCAGCGAGCGCGCCGGCCGCTTGCTTCTCGAAGCCCGCTGAGGAGGTACCGCTGGACACCGCGCCCGTCGGCCGCAGCGCCGAGATCCGTGGAGTGGCGGCCGCCCTTACCGGCATCGCCCAGCGGGTCGCGTCCCTCGACCGCGCTCTCGACCGGGCGCTGCGGGAACGCACCCACGCCGTCGCCTTCGTGCCCGCCCGCCGCCACGCCGCCGCCCGCGCCCTCGCCCGCCTCCGCGCGATCGACCGGGCGAAGGACGGCATCTACGAAATCGATGTGGACTTCTCCCACGAGCTGATCGAGGCCCTTTCGCTCATTTCCTTCAGGCTGGACGTTCTCGGAGGCGCCCTGGTGCATGTGCCGTCCTATGACTTTCCCGTCGACCGCTCCGAGACTCGCGGCTGGATGCGTCTGATCGGCCGGGAACTGGGCCTCGACATCGGCCTCGTTTCCCGCGTCGACCCCGACGCGATCCGGAGGCTGCACCGCGACCTTGCCGAGGCGGTGGAGAAGGCCCAGGTCCGCGTGGGCATGCTTCTGGAAGACTCCCCATGATCAGCGGCTCGTCTCGTTCTCGGCGCGGGTGAGGGCTTGGGCGATCCAGGGCATCTTGGTGTGGCCGTAGGCGTCGACGTCTTGATCGACTTGGGCGGCCACCTCCCGTTTCAGGGACGCGTACTCGTCGCGGTGGCGCTGATCGGCGCGGAGCCAGTTGCGGAGGAGGAGCATCTCGCGCCAGATGGGCGAAGAAGCGGGGTGGAAATGGACGTTGGCCGGACGTCCGGGATCGGCGTCCACCGCTACCTGCTCGTCATGGTGGGAGCAGTGCCGGTCGATGCCGTAGAACGGGCCGGGGACGTGGACGAAACCGGCCCGGTGGCTCTCCGCCGCGCAGGCGATCGCGGTGTCGAGGTCGTCCACGACCACCTGGAGGTCGATGATGTCCTTGGCGGGCAATCCGGGGACGGCGGTCGATCCGATGTGGTCGATGCGGTGGGCGCGGTCTCCTATGGCTGCGGCGAGCCGGGCCATGAGGCGAGCGGCCTGGTCCGTCCAAGACGGGTCAGGCTCCGCCAGCACCACCCGCTGACGTCTGGGGGCGCGCCTGCGCAGGGCGAGGTTGGCCGCGAACGGCGATAGGCGGCGCTGCCACAGCTCGGGTAGGTCGCACGGGTCGCTCACCCAGACGTCCACCTGTGTGTCGTGCGGTCGTGGGGTGCTTTCCACGCCGATGGCCAGGTGGCAGGAGGCCGCGTCCGGCACGGGAACCTGAGTGATCTGGACGTCGGGGGTGGTGGCG
>NZ_SMKY01000234.1 GCF_004349235.1 Actinomadura darangshiensis
GCGCACCGGTCAGGCACTCGTGGAGGACCACGCCCAGGGAGTAGATGTCGGCCGCGGGGGTCGGGGACGTGCCCGTCAGCAGCTCGGGCGCCACGTAGGCGGGAGTACCGAGGACCGGGCCGCCGGATGTCCCGGTGAAGGCGATGCCGAAGTCCAGGACCTTCACGCCGACCGCGGTGAGGAAGACGTTCGCGGGCTTGATGTCGCGGTGGACGATGCCCGCGGCATGGGCGGCGGCCAGGGCGTCCGCGATGCGCGCGCAGATTCCGGCCGCCTCGCGCCACGGCAGCGGGCCCCGCGCGAGCCGCGTCGCCAGGGTCTCCCCGTCCAGCAGCTCCATGACCACGTAGGGGATGTGGCCGGGCCAGCCCACCGGGCCGGCTTCGTGCTCGCCGTAGTCGTAGACACCGGTGATGTTCGGGTGGGTGAGGGCCGCGGCGGCCTGCGCCTCCTGGCGGAGCCGCCGCGCGAACTCCTCGGGCCGGCCCTCGTTCGGCACCTTGACGGCGACGGCGCGGTCGAGGACGAGGTCGACGGCGCGCCATACCGTCGCCATGCCGCCCGTGCCCAGGGGGTGCTCCAGGCGGTAGCGCTCCCCGAGGCGGTCGCCCGGGGCGACGATGTCCGGCATGGACGCAGCCTATGCCGGATCAGGGCACGAGGTACCGGGTGTCGCGGACGTCCGTGATCGCCATGTGGCCGGGCGCGTGCCCGATGGCGAGCTTCGGGCGGGACGCCATCACGGCCGCCTGCGGGGTCACGCCGCACGCCCAGAACACGGGGATCTCGTCCACCCGCACGTCGACCGGGTCGCCGAAGTCGGGGGCGCCGAGGTCGTCGATGCCGAGTTCGACGGGGTCGCCGACGTGCACGGGCGCGCCGTGGACGGACGGGTACCGGGCCGTCACCCGGACGGCGTCGGCGACCTGCGCGGCCGGGACGGGACGCATCGACACCACGAGCGGGCCGCCGAACTCGCCGGCGCGGCGGCACATCCGGTTCGTCCGGTACATCGGGACGTTGCGGTTCTGCTCGATGTGCCGGACGGGGACGCCCGCCTCCTGCAGCGCGTCCTCGAAGGTGAAGCTGCACCCGATGAGGAACGAGACGAGGTCGTCGCGCCAGAACCCGGTCGCGTCGGACACCTCGGCGACCGGTTCGCCATGCTCGTAGACGACGTAGCCGGGCAGGTCGGTGCGCAGGTCGCCGGCGAACAGCGATGCGGACACCTCGCCGGGTTCGGTGACGTCCAGGACGGGGCACGGCTTGGGGTTGCGCTGCGCGAACAGCAGCAGGTCGTAGGCCTGCTCGCGGGGGACGGCGATGAGGTTCGCCTGCGTCCAGCCCGCGCACCAGCCGGAGGTGGGCACGCGCAGGCCGGCCCGGAACAGGGCCCTGGCCTGGTCCGGCGACAGGGCGCCCGGGTCGATGGGTGCGGTCATGGTGTCTCCTTTCCTAGGGGCGGCGCGGGATGCGGCCGGAAGCGGAGCCGCTGTCCGGGACGCGCCTGGGCGGCCCGTCCGATGTCATCGGCGGCGACGACCGCGATGACGGGGTAGCCGCCGGTGAGCGGATGGTCGGCGAGGAACAGCACGGGCTGCCCGGACGGCGGGACCTGCAGGGCGCCGGTGACCGTCCCCTCGCTGGGCAGTTCGCCGCGGTCCGCGTGGTTCAGGCCGGGACCGTCCAGGCGCATGCCTACCCGGTCGATCTCGCTGGTCACCGTGTAGGCGGCGGTGAAGAGGGTGCCGAGCGCGCCGGGGGCGAACCAGTCGTCGCGCGGGCCGGGCATCGCGCGCAGCTCGATGTCGCCGGAAGCCGGCGCGCGGACGGGCAGGACGTCCAGGAGCGGCGGGGCGGCGGGCGGCGGTCCGACGGGGAGCAGGTCGCCGGGCTTGAGCGGGGCGGGTCCGAGCCCGGCGAGCGTGTCGGTGGAGCGGGACCCGAGGACGGGCGGGACGGCGATCCCGCCGCGCACGGCCAGGTAGCTGCGGAGCCCGGAGGGCGGTGAGCCCATCCGGAGTTCGGCGCCGTCCGGGACGTGGAGGATCGAGCAGGGGGCCTCGGGACGACCGTCGACCAGCAGCGGGGCGGGTGCGCCGGTCACCGCCGCGAACACGCCGCCCCGGCAGCGGACGCGCAGCCCGCCGAACGTGACCTCGATGGCGGCTTCGCCCTCGGGGTTGCCGAGCAGCCGGTTGGCGAGCCGGAGCGAGCCCGGGTCCGCGGCGCCTGACACCCCCACGCCAAGCGCCGCGTGACCCGGACGACCTAGGTCCTGGACTGTCGCCAGGGGTCCTGTCCGGAGAACGTCCAGCCCCCGCTTCATGGTTCCCGCTGGACGAAACGGACCCGGACTCCCGGGCGGAGCAGGGCGGGCGGATCGCGGTCGAGGTCCCATAGGACGGCCTCCGTGCGTCCTATGAGCTGCCATCCGCCCGGGGATTCGACGGGGTAGGCGCCGCTGAAGCGTCCGGCCAGACCCACCGCGCCTGCGGGGACGCGGACGCGGGGGGTGGCGCGGCGGGGAACGTCCAGCCGGGGGTCGCCGCCCTCCAGGTAGCCGAAGCCGGGCGCGAACCCGGTGAACGCGACCCGCCACGGGGTGCCGGTGTGGGCGGCGACGACCCCGGCCGGGGTGAGTCCGGTGAGCCGGGCGACCTCGCCGAGGTCCGCGCCGTCGTAGACGACGGGGATCTCGGCGGTGCCGGCGGCGCCGTCCGCCTCCCCCGGCCGGGTGCCGCGCACCGTGGCGGCGATCGCGGCGGGGTCGGCGGACGGGTCGAGCAGCAGGGTCAGGGTGCGGGCCGCCGGGACGATGTCGGCGACACCGGGCGGCGGCGACGCGGTCAGCGCCGCGTACAGGCCGAGCATCTCCGGCAGGTCGGGCAGTTCGACCAGCAGGGCCGCGTCGCCGCTCGGGAGGATCCGCACCCCGGCCTCACTTCCACAGGTCGTCGAGCTCGGACAGGGCGTTCCAGCCCAGGTAGAGGGAGAGCAGCCAGGCGGCGACGCCGAGCACGAGCAGCCAGACCGGGTACCGGTAGCCGCCGAGCAGGTCGCGGCGGCGGCCCGCCGCGTACAGCAGCACGCCGAGCCCGAACGGGAGGATCAGCCCGTTCAGCGCGCCCGCGAAGATCAGCAGTTTTGCGGGGGCGGTGCCGATCATGAGGTAGATGGCGGCGGAGACGACGATGAACCCCACGACGATGCGGTTGCGGTACTTCTCGACGAAGGAGGAGAACGAGACCAGGAACGACACCGAGGTGTAGGACGCGCCGATCACCGAGGTGATCGCGGCCGACCACATGATCAGGCCGAAGAGCCGCATTCCCGCCTCGCCCGCCGCGTGCTCGAAGGCGGAGGCAGGGGCGTTCTCCTTGGCGAGGGTGACGCCGCCGGCGACGACGCCGAGGACGGCGAGGAACAGCAGCACGCGCATCACGCCGGTGACGAGGATGCCGATGACGGCGCTGCGGTTGATCTCGCGGACGTTCTCCCGCCCGGTCAGCCCGGACTCGATCATGCGGTGCGCGCCCGCGTAGGTGATGTAGCCGCCGACCGTCCCGCCGATCAGGGTGGTGATGATCAGGAAGTCGACGGTCCCGGGCGCGACGCTCTGCTTGAGCGCGTCGCCGAGGGGCGGGTCGGACACGAACGCCACGTACAGGGTCAGCAGGATCATCAGGGCGCCGAGCACGACCACGATCCGGTCCATCGCGACGCCGGCCCGCCTGATCAGGAAGATCGCGATGGCGACCAGCGCGGAGACCGCGCCGCCGATCTTGACGTCCAGGCCGAGGAGGGCGTTCAGGCCGAGCGCGGTGCCGGCGATGTTGCCGATGTTGAAGACCAGGCCGCCGAAGACGTCGAGGGCGGCGAGGGCGTAGCCGGCGCCGGGCACGACGCGGTTGCCGAGCTCCTGGGCGCGCATGCCGGACACGCCGACGACGCGCCACACGTTCAGCTGGATCGCGATGTCCACCAGCACGGACACGACGATCGCGAACGCGAAGGCGGCGCCGAGCTTGGCGGTGAAGACGGTGGTCTGGGTGATGAACCCGGGGCCGATGGCGCTGGTGGCCATCAGGAACATGGCGCCGATGAGCGCACCGCGGCGCGACGGGGTCGCTGGTGCCGGGGACTTGTCCAGGGTGGCTGGATCTGTCATGGGGCTGGCCCTTCCAGGCGTTCGGCTTTCCGTCAGAGTAGAGATTGTTCAACAATTCAGCAATCCCTATGTTGAGGTATTTTCCGCCGGGTGGGATACGCTTGCGTCGCACAACCCGTTCCGCGGCGGCGTCCCGCCGCGCCTTCCGGAAGGCGGCCGATGACGGTGCAGGAGCCGTGGCTCGACGAGATCGCGGCGGAGCGGCACGGCCTGGACCGGTCGAGCACCGCCGCCCGCATCGCCGACCTGCTCCGCGCCAAGATCACCGACGGCCGGCTGGTCCCCGGCGCGCGGCTGCCCGACAAGGAGCTCGCCAAGGCCATGGACGTCTCGCGCAACACGATGCGCGAGGCCTTCCAGATGCTCGTCAAGGACCGGCTGCTCGTGCACGAGTTCAACCGCGGGACGTTCGTGCGCCGCGTCCCCGCCGACGCCCTGGCCGACCTCTACCGGGTCAGGCGCCTGCTGGAGTGCGAGGCCGTGCGGAGCGCGCCGGACGCCCCCGAGGGCGCGCTCGGCCAGGTGGAGGCCGCCGTCCTGGACGGCGAGCGGGCCGCCGGGGCCGCGAAGTGGAAGGACGTCGGCACCGCCGACATCATGTTCCACAAGGCGATCGTCGCGCTGATGGACAGCCCGCGGGCGCAGGAGATGATCGAGCACCTGCTGGCCGAGATGCGCCTGGTCTTCCACGAGATGGGATCGCCGCGCGAGTTCCACGAGCCCTACCTTGCCCGCAACCGGCGCATCTACGACCTGCTGGCGCGGCGTGACTTCGGGGCGGCCGAACGGGAACTGCGCTCCTACCTCGACGACGCGGAAGAGCAGCTCACCAAGGCCTACCGCGAGCAGGAGTGATCTTCGCCCCTACGGGGCGTAGTTCATGACGTGGTCGTGCAGCAGCTGCGGCGCCCGCGGGTCGCCGCGCCGGAACGCCTCGATCAGCTCCGCGTGCTCGGCCGACTTGGAGTAGATCTCCGTGTGGTGCAGGCGGAGGGACAGGGTCGTCCACAGCTCGATGCCGAGCCCCTCCCACACCGAGACGAGCAGCCGGTTCCCGGCGGTCTCGACGATCTCGCGGTGGAAGGCGATGCTGAGCCGCATCTGCTCGTGCAGGTCGCCGTCCTTGGCGGCCTCGCCGAGCCGGCGGTTGTGCTCCTCCAGCGCGTCCAGGCAGCCGGCGAGGCGGGGCAGCGCCTGCTCCACGGCCGTCCGCTCCAGCCCGGCGCGGACGGGGAAGATCTCGGCGAGGTCCCGCTCGGTGAACTCGCGGACGCGGGCGCCCCGGTTCGGCAGCGACTCGATCAGCCGCTGCGCCTCCAGCTGGCGCAGCGCCTCCCGGACGGGCCCCTGGCTGACGCCGAGCTCGGCGGCGATCCTGCGCTCGACGATGCGCTCACCCGGCTCCCACCGGCCCGAGCTGATGCCCTCCACGATGAACTCGCGGATCTGGTCGGCGAGTCCGGTGCGGAGCAGCTGGGCTGGGATCGGCGCGTTCACGAAATTACATGTTAGACGTCGCGTCGGTAAGTGAGCCTTGACGGGTAGAATATGATCGATCATAGATCAATGATGATCGGTGGCTCGTCGTGGCGATCCTACGGCGTCACCCCGAGGCAGAGGAAGATCGCCGATGACCGAAACCGTCCAGGCCGCCCCGGCGCGCAACCGGCGGACGAGCGGCACCAAGACGTCACGGCGGGGCGGCGCCGCGAAGCCGGCGGCGGACGCCGAGACGCTCGTCGGCTACTACCGGCAGATGCTGCTGATCAGGCGGTTCGAGGAGCGGGCCGCCCGCGCCTATACCGAGGCGAAGATCGGCGGGTACTGCCACCTGAACCTCGGCGAGGAGGCCACGGTCGTCGGGCTGATGGCCGCGCTGCGTCCTGCCGACTACCTGTTCACGAACTACCGCGAGCACGGCTACGCCCTCTCCAAGGGGATCAGCGCGGACCGTGTCATGGCCGAGCTGTACGGGCGCTCGACCGGCGTGTCCAAGGGCTGGGGCGGGTCGATGCACCTGTTCGACGCCGAGGCGCGGCTGCTCGGCGGGTACGGCATCGTCGGCGGCCAGGTGCCGCTCGCCGCCGGCGCGGCGCTCGCCGTCTCCTACAAGGGCGGCGACGAGGTCGTCATGTGCCACATGGGCGACGGGACGACCGCCATCGGCGCGTTCCACGAGTCGCTGAACATCGCCGGCCTCTGGGACCTCCCGGTCGTCTTCGTCGTGATCAACAATGGCCTCGGCATGGGCACGACCGTGGAGCACTCCGCCGCCGAGCCCGAGCTGTACCGGCGCGGCGCCGCGTACCGGATGGAGAGCGCCCGGGTGGACGGCACCGACGTCCTCGCGGTCCGCGACGCCGCCCGCACCGCCGTCGAGCGCGCCCGCGCCGAGAGCAAGCCCTACCTGCTGGAGACCACGAGCCCGCGGCTGAAGGGTCACTCGGTCGTCGACCCGGCCCGCTACCGGTCCAAGGAGGAGAAGGAGGCCCTCAAGGCCGCCGACCCCCTCGCCCGGATGGCGCTCGAACTGGAGGAGGCCGGGATCCTCTCCCACGACGACCGCGACAAGCTGGACGCGGAGGTGACCGCCGAGATCGACGCCGCCGCCGCGTTCGCCGACCAGAGCCCGTCCCCCGACGTGTCCACGCTGTTCGACTACACCTACGCCACCCCCGTCCCCGGCGAGCTGCGCCGGCTCCCCGCCGACCCCGTATTCGGTTCCTGAGAGGCATCCCCCATGGCAAACGTGACCTACCGCCAGGCCCTCCGGGACACCCTCCGCGCCGAGATGCTGCGGGACGAGAACGTCTTCCTGATGGGCGAGGAGATCGGGCTCTTCGAGGGCTCCTACAAGATCACCGAAGGGCTGCTGAAGGAGTTCGGGCCGCGCCGCGTCAAGGACACCCCGATCGCCGAGGAGGGCTTCGTCGGCGCCGCGATCGGCGCCGCCATGCTGGGCCTGCGCCCGGTCGTGGAGATCATGACGATCAACTTCTCGCTGCTCGCGCTGGACCAGATCGTCAACCACGCCGCGAAGATCTACGGCATGTTCGGCGGGCAGGCCAGCGTGCCGATGGTGATCCGCACGCCGGGCGGCGGCGGGCAGCAGCTCGGCGCCACCCACTCGCAGAACGTCGAGCTGTTCTACTCCTTCATCCCGGGGCTGAAGGTCGTCGCGCCGAGCACGCCCGCCGAGGCGTCGGCGATGCTGAAGGCCGCGATCCGCGACGACGACCCGGTGCTGTTCCTGGAGAACCTCGCCCTCTACAACACCAAGGGCGAGCTGCCCGCCGCGGTCGAGGACATCGAGCCCGCCGAGATCGGCCGCGCCGCCGTCACCCGCCCCGGCACCGACATCACGATCATCGGCTACTCCCGGATGGCGCGGGTCGCCGCCGAGGTCGCCGAGACCCTCGCCGCCGAGGGCGTGTCCGCGGAGGTCGTCGACCTGCGCAGCCTGCGCCCGCTCGACCGGGCGACGATCGTGGAGTCGGTCCGCAGGACGGGCTCCGCCGTGGTCGCCGAGGACGACTGGCTCACCTACGGCATCGGCGCCGAGATCGCCGCGACGATCCAGGAGGGCGCGTTCGACTGGCTGGACGCCCCGGTCCGGCGCGTCGCGATGGCCGAGGTGCCGCTGCCCTACGCCAAGTCCCTGGAGACGGCGGCGCTGCCGTCCGCCGAATCCCTGCTCACCGCCGTCCGCGACACGCTCCGCGCGACCGGCCGCACCCTGGAGCCCGCCCGATGACCGAGATCTTCATGCCGCGCCTCTCCGACACGATGGAGGAGGGCGTCATCAGCTCCTGGCAGAAGCAGCCGGGGGACGAGGTCGCGGTCGGCGACGTCATCGTCGACATCGAGACCGACAAGGCGGTCATGGAGTACGAGGCCTACGAGGCCGGCGTGCTGGAGAAGATCCTCGTCGGGGAGGGCGAGTCGGCCGCGATCGGCGCCCCGATCGCCGTGGTCGCCCCGGCGGGCGGCACCAAGCCCGCGCCCGCCGCTGCCGAACCCGCGCCCGCGCCCGCGGCCGCCGCCGAGCCCGCGCCGGTCGCGGAGCCCGCGCCCGCGCCGGTAACGCAGGCACCCGTTTCCGCGCCGCAGCGTCCGGCCGCGTCCCGGCCGCCGTCGTCGCCGCTGGCGCGCCGGCTGGCCCGCGACCACGGCATCGACCTGGGCACGCTGACCGGCTCCGGGCCTGGTGGACGGATCGTCCGCGCCGACATCGAGGCCGCCGTCCGCGCCGGTGCGCCCGCCGCCCCGGCCCCTGCACCGTCGGCGGCGCCCGTCCAGGCGGCTCCGGCCCAGGCACAATCCGTCGAGGACCCGGACGTCGAAGCCGTCCCGCTGAACCGGTTCCGCAAGGTCGCGGCCAAGCGGCTGACCGAGAGCAAGCGCGAGGCGCCGCACTTCTACCTGAACCGCGAGGTGGACGCCGAGGCGCTGCTGGCGTTCCGGGCGACGCTGAACGAGGCGCTCGCCCCGGCGAAGGTCAGCGTGAACGACCTGGTCGTGAAGGCGGTCGCGACCGCGCTGCGCGAGCACCCGGCGGTGAACGTGTCCTACACCCCGGAGAACCTGCTCTTCCACAAGCGCATCCACGTCGGCGTCGCGGTGGCGGTCGAGGACGGCCTGCTCGTCCCCGTCATCAAGGACGCCGACCGCAAGAGCGTCTCGCAGATCGGCCAGGAGACCCGGGAACTGGCGGGCAAGGCGCGTGACGGAAAGCTGTCCGCCCAGGAGATGAGCGGCGGGACGTTCAGCGTCAGCAACCTCGGGATGTTCGGCGTCGACTCGTTCTCCGCGGTGATCAACCCGCCGGAGGCGGCGATCCTCGCGGTCGGCGCCGTCCGGGACGAGCCGGTCGTCCGCGACGGGCTGGTCGTCCCCGGCAAGCGCATGGCGGTGACCCTGTCGGTCGACCACCGCGCCACCGACGGCGCGACGGGCGCGAAGTTCCTCGCCCGGCTCGCCGAGCTGCTGGAGAACCCGCTGTTGATCGTCGCCTGACGGTCACAGCATGACGCGGCCTCCGGCGACGTCGACCGTGAGGCCGGTCAGCCAGGCGGACTGGCCGGACGCGAGGAAGAGCGCGGCGCCCGCGACGTCGCCCGGCTCCCCCAGCCGGCCGAGCGGGTGCGACGCGGCGACCGTCTCCTGGATCTCCGGGGACATGTACCGGGCGGTGCGCTCGGTGCGGATCGTGCCCGGGGCGACGCAGTTGACCCGGACACCGTCCGCGCCGACCTCGGCGGCGGCGTGCCGGGTGAGCGCCTGGACGCCCGCCTTCGCGGCCTCGTAGGCGACCACCGCGCCCCACGGGTTGCCCAGCTCGCGGCCGCCGCCGCCCGGCAGGTTCGTCGGCATCCGGCCGGCCGAGGACGACATCGTGATGATCGAGCCGGCCTTCCGCTCCTGCATGCCGGGCAGGAAGCTCTTCAGCGTGAGGAAGGTCGCGGTGAGGTTGCCGTCGAGGACCGAACGCCACTCGTCCTCGGTCAGCGCGGCGGTCGGGCCCGGCCGGGCGATGCCGCCTCCGGCGAAGGCGCACAGGACGCCGGCCGGTCCGAGCTCGTCCTCGATCCGGTGACGCGCCGCCTCGATCGCGGCCAGGTCGGTCACGTCGGCGGCCACTCCGATTCCGCCGGTCTCTTCGGCGACCTCGTCGAGCGCTGCTTGGTCGCGTCCGATGGCGGCGACCTTGGCGCCCTCGGCGGCGAACGCGCGGGCGGTGCCGGCGCCGATGCCGCGCGACCCGCCGGTGACGACGACGACCGTTCCGTTGAGCTCGGGATACATGGGCACTCCTTGGCGTGGATGCGTTCGCGCGGTGCTTGTCCGCCCGATTCTGAGTGAGCGCTCACTCATTGTCAAGCATCGCCGGGACGTCGGCCACGGCGGTTTGGTTCAGAAGAGTCCGTATCCGGTCAGGAGGCGGAGCCGACCAATCAGATCGCGCGCGGCGCCCGAAGAATCCGCGGGCATGGCGAAGAGACCGGTCGATCCGGCGTCGCGGCAGACCTGGCCCAGCGCCATGGAACGGCGCCGCCGCGGCGGGCATCCGGAGACCGGCGAGGGGTTCCACGATGCCGACACTCCACACGTCCCGGACGCGCGCCGGGGCACTGGCCGCCGCGGCGGGCCTGCTGCTCGCGGGCGGGTTCGCCGGGCTCGCGCCGAGGCAGGGCAGCGCGTCCAGCCACCGCGAGGCGCCGCTCATCTCCGGGCAGCCGCAGTACGACAACACCGACGTGTACGCGTTCGTCAGCCCGGACAAGCCGGACACGACGACGCTGATCGCGAACTTCATCCCGTTCCAGGACCCGGCGGGCGGGCCCAACTTCTACAAGTTCGCGCGGGACGCCCGCTACGACCTGAACGTCGACAACGACGGCGACTCGCTGCCCGACCTCACCTACCGCTTCCGGTTCCACGACCGGCTGAAGAACGCGAACACGTTCCTCTACAACACCGGGCCGGTGACGAGCCTGGACGACCCGGACCTCAACTTCACCCAGACCTACGACCTGACGCTGATCCGGCGGGTGGACGGCCAGGTGCACGGCACCCGCAAGCTCGCCGAAGGGGTGCCGGTCGCGCCGTCCAACGTGGGCAAGGCGTCCATGCCCGACTACGCGAAGCTGCGGGGGCAGGCGGTCAGGCCGCTCGGGAACGGGGCGACCACGTTCGCGGGGCAGGCCGACGACTCCTTCTTCCTCGACCTGCGGGTGTTCGACCTGCTGTACGGCGCGAACCTGAAGGAGGTCGGCAACGACACGCTGAGCGGCTACAACGTCAACACGGTCGCGCTGCAGATCCCGACGAAGCACCTGGTCAAGGGGCACGACCCGGTGATCGGGGTGAACTCGGCGGTGTCGAGGCTCACCGCGTCCGGCGAGTACGCGCAGGTGTCGCGGCTCGGCAGCCCGCTGGTGAACGAGGTCGTCATCCCGCGCGGGCGCAAGGACACCTTCAACGCGTCCACGCCCTGGCAGGACGCCCAGTTCGCCGGGTTCGTCACCGATCCTGAACTGCCGAAGCTGATCGAGAAGATCTACAAGATCCCCGCGCCGCCCGGGCCGCGCAAGGACCTCGTCCAGGCGTTCCTCACGGGCGTGCCGGGACTGAACCGGCCGGCGAACGTCCGGCCGGCGGAGCTGCTGCGGCTGAACACCTCGGTCGCGCCGGCCGCGAAGCCGGACCGGCTCGGCGTGCTCGGCGGCGACAAGGCGGGCTTCCCGAACGGGCGGCGGCTCACCGACGACGTCGTCGACATCGAACTGCAGGCCGTCGAGGGCGAGCTGCTCGGCACGAAGAACGACCTCGGCGACGCGGTCAACGCCAACGACGCCGGATTCGGGAAGGCGTTCCCGTACGTGGCGCAGCCCCATTCGGGGTCGGACGTGCGGGGCGGCGCAAAGCCCGGGGCGAAGGCGTCCGGCGCGGCGAAGACGAAGAGCGGCAAGACCGTGAACCTCCTCAACGCGGGCGCGACCGAGAGCACGTCGGACGACGGCGGGTCCGGGATCCTGTCCGCACTGCCGGCTGCGGCCCTGGCGGGCGCGGGCGCGGTCCTGCTGACCGGCGGGCTGCTGTGGTGGCGCAGGCGCCCCGCGATGAAACGGCGCCACGGCTGATGCGATCCCTTCTCACCGGGGTCTCGGCCGCCGGGCTGGCCGCGGCGCTGACGCTCGGATCGGCGGTCCTGTTCGGCCGCCCGTCCGCGGCGCCGGCCGCGGCCGGCCCCGCCGGGGCCCCGGGCTCCGGCATCGCCGGCCTGCAGCAGCGGCTCCGCGACCAGCCGCACGACGCCGACGGCTGGGCTTCGCTCGGGGGCGCGTACGTGGAGCAGGCCCGGCTGACCAGCGACCCGACTCACTACCCGAAAGCCGACGACGTGCTGCACCACTCTCTGCGCGAGGCACCCGGGAACGACGGCGCGCTGGCCGGGCTCGGCGCGCTCGCGGCGGCACGGCACGACTTCCACGGGGCACTGCGGTACGCGGACCGGGCGATCGAGGCGAACCCCTACGGGCAGCGGGCCGCCGCCGTGCGCGTCGACGCGCTGGTCGAGCTGGGCCGCTACGACGACGCGCTGGCCACCGCCCGGCGCGCCGACTCCGTCCGTCCGGGCATCCCGATCTTCACGCGGCTCGCGTACGTGCGCGAGCTGCGCGGCGAGGTCCGGGAGGCGCGCCGCGTGCTGGGTCTGGCGCGAGCGTCGGCGACCGGGCCGGACGACCTCGCCTACATCGCCGTGCAGCTCGGCGAGCTGGCCTGGAACGATGGCGACCTCGCCTCGGCGGGACGCGAATACGCCGAGGCGCTGCGCCTCTCCCCCGGCTCCATGCCCGCGTTGGACGGACGGGCCCGCGTCCGGGCGGCGCAGGGCGACGTCAAGGGCGCGCTCACCGATCGGGCGGAGATCGTCCGGCGGCTGCCGCTCCCGCAGTACCTGACCGAGTACGGGGAGCTGCTGGAGTCGGCCGGACGTCGCGACGAGGCGAATCGCCAGTACGCGGTCGCCCTGGCATGGGCGCGGATCGCGAAGGCCAACGGTGTGGACGCCGATCTGGAGACCGCCCTGTTCGAGAGCGACCACGGCGATCCGAAGGCCGCACTGCGGGCGGCGCGGGCCGAGTACCAGCGGCGGTGCCCGGGAGCGGACGTCCGGCAGTGCAGCGTGCACGCGGCCGACGCGCTGGCCTGGGCTTTGCACGTCAACGGCAAGGACGCCCAGGCGCTGCGTTACGCCCGCCAGGCGACGGCGACGGGATACCGCCGCCCGCAGTTCCTCCGCCACCTCGACGTGATCGAGAAGAGCGCCCGCCACGACCAGGGAGGAAAGCCGTGATCGCGTTCGCGCTCGCCGCCGGGCTGCTCGCCGCGCACCCGCTGGGCAACTTCACCGTCAACCATTACGACGGCCTGGTCGCGGCCCCGCACGAGCTGCGGATCGACCACGTCGAGGACCTCGCCGAGATCCCCGCCGCGCAGGCCATGCCGGAGATCGACACCGACCATGACGGGCGTCCGTCCGGCGGCGAGCTGGCGGCCTGGGCAGGCGGATCCTGCCGGCGGGCCGCGACGTCGTTCCGCATCACCGTGGGCGGACGGACCGCCACCGCGTCCGTCGCGTCCTCCACCGCCACGGCGCCGCGCGGGCAGGCGGGGCTGCCGACACTGCGTCTCGAATGCCGGATCACCGCGCCCGCCGGGCCGGGGACGGTCTCGTTCCGGTCCGGCGGCGTGGACGGCCGGATCGGCTGGCGGGAGATCACCGCGCAGGGCGACCGGATGACGCTCGCCGCGTCCGACGCGCCGGAGACGTCCCGCAGCCGGCGCCTCACCGCCTACCCCGCGGACATGCTCTCCTCGCCGCTCGACCAGCGCTCGGCGACGTTCAAGGTGCGGGACGGCGGGCCGCCGCTCGCCACCCAGGCTTCCGGCGGCGGACCCGAGCGGCTGCTGCCGCACGGCACCGACGGGCTCACGCAACGGTTCACGTCCCTCGTCGCCCGCCACGACCTGACACCCGGCTTCGCCGCCCTGGCATTCCTGATCGCCCTGCTCCTCGGCGCCCTCCACGCCCTCGCCCCCGGCCACGGAAAGACGATCATGGCCGCGCACGCGATCGGCGAAGGCCGCCGACGGACGCGAGACGTCCTGGCACTGGGCCTGACGGTCACCCTCACCCACACCGCCGGCGTCCTGGCCCTCGGCTTGCTCGTGACGACCGGATCGCTGCTCGCCGTAGACACCCTGTTCCCCTGGCTAGGCGCAGCCGGCGGCCTCTTCGTCACGGTGGCAGGGGCCCTCCTACTGCGCCGTGCCCTCCGCAACCGCCACCACACCCACACCCACGCCCACGGCCCTGTCTCCCGACATGTGCATGCACACGGCGACGGTCACGAACCCGACGACGGTCATGGACATGGCCACGTCCACGGAAATGGCCGCGGTCACGGGCACGGGCACGAGAGCGCCGGTTCGGGGCGGGGCGGGGTCGTGTTG
>NZ_SMKY01000235.1 GCF_004349235.1 Actinomadura darangshiensis
GGGGCGGCCGGAGGCGCCTCCGGGAGCGGCGGTGGGTTGGCCGCGGCGGACTGGGCGGGCGGCGCCCCGTACTGCGGCGCGCCCTGCCAGGGCGGGCTCTGCGAAGGGGCGGCGGGCGGCGCGCCCATGGGCGCCGGTGCTCCGTGCATGGGCGGCGGGCCCATCGGCGCGGGCGGCGCTCCGTAGCGCGGCGCGGCGCCGGCGGCCGTGCGGGCCTTCCACCGCGACGGCGCCAGCGACGCCACGATGAGCGTGATCCCGAGCAGGAAGAAGATCCCCATGGAGGCGAGCGTGGTGTATCCGAGGTCGAAGTCGCTCGGCAGGTCGTTCGTGCGGGGATGGGTGAGGGCCCAGCGGGGCGACGCGAACCAGACCACGCCGATGCCGGTGTAGACGACGCCCGGAACGAGGGAGGCCAGCGGCGAGAGCCGGCTGCCCGTGATGAGGCCGAGCAGCACCGCGGCCACGAGGAAGCAGCCGGCGCCGATCCACAGTTCCTTCCCGTGGTAGCTGCTGAACCTCGCGGCGCCGAAGCTCAGCACCATGCGCAGCTTGTTCCCGCCGTAGGTCATGCACAGCGCGACGGCCGGCGTCGCGACGAGCCCGACCACCACGCCGAGTCCGTGGCGTGCTCCGTTGGACATGACACCTCCGAACAGCGGCGGGCGAGATCCCGCCAAACCTAACGGTGTGACGGGCCGAAGGCCACGGGAGTTCGCAGGTGAGTTTGCTTTTTGCCCGCTACTGGACGGATTCGCCGGGTTTGATCGGAGTGGGCTGGCCGAGCCGCGGCGGGCTGGTCAGGAACCCGACCCCCCAGGTCAGGTGCATGGTCGCGAACACCAGCGGGAGCCGCACCCAGGCGGACAGCGGCAGCCCGCGCCCCTCCATGGCGGCGCCCGCGACCATCGCGACCGCGTACCCGCCGGGCAGGATCCAGCCTGGCCAGAAGCCGAACGCCCCGGCGACCGCGCCCGCCGTCATCGCGACCACCGCGACCGGCGGCGCGAGGTAGCGCAGGTTGAGCGTGCCCTGGTGCTCGCGGCCGACGACGCGGCGCCAGCGCCCGGTGTGGAAGTACTGCTTGGCGAGCGCCCGCAGGTTGGGGCGGGGCCGGTAGGTGACACGCATCCGGGGGGTGAAGAAGATCCGCCCGCCGGTCTCCCGGATGCGGTGGTTCATCTCCCAGTCCTGCGCGCGGACGAACGTCTCGTCGTAGCCGCCGACCCGCTCCAGCGCGCTGCGGCGGAACGTCCCGAGGTAGACGGTCTCGACCTCGCCGGCCTCCCCGCCGGTGTGGAAGCGCGCGTTGCCGACGCCGAGCTTGGACGTCATCGCGCGGGCCACGGCCTTCTCGAACGGGGTGACGCCCTCGGCCGCCATGATCCCGCCGACGTTGTCGGCGCCGGTCTCCTCCATCGTCTCGACGGCGGCGCGGACGTAGTCGGCGGGCAGCAGCGAGTGCCCGTCCACCCGGACGATGATCGAGTACTGCGACGCCTTGATCGCGATGTTGAGGCCCTGCGGGGTGCGGCCGGTCGGGTTCGCGACGACGACGACGCGCGGGTCCTCGCCCGCGAGTCCCCGGGCGATCTCCTCGGTGCGGTCGCGGGACGGCCCGATCGCGAGCACGAGTTCCAACTCGCCCGGGTAGTCCTGGCCGAGGATGCCGCGGACGGCCTCGGCGAGGTGGCGTTGCTCGTTGAGGACCGGCATGACCACCGAGACGGCGGGCCAGGTGCGCTCACCGGGGTCGGAGAGGGGCTTCACGGCGTACCGGGTTTCCTGGTTCATGGCGCGCTGGGCATGGGGAGACGAATTCATGTGGGCTCGCGGGCGCACCCGTCCGGCGGACCGGAGGGAGGCACCTCTTCCTCTCTCTTCCTCGCTTGTCTGACGCAGCCCACGCCACCCAGGTTCGCGTGCGGGCCGCCGGGGTGTGGTCAAGACGGCGCCACGTTACTGCAAGGACACGAGGTCCAGGTAGCGAACGGACGGGTGTTCCCCACTTTAGAGTGGTGTGGACGCGCAGCGGCACGAGATCATCGGGAGGCGGCGGCCGGCATGGCAGACGGGCACGACTCGGGTCGCGGTGACGCCGACGACCTGGAGCGCTACTTCCGGCCGCGCCCCGGCGCCCACGCGGCGGGCGACGACGGCGACGGCGACATCGAGGGCGTCACGATCGAGGGGATGCCCGCACCGCGGGTGCCGGTGGAGGGCCCGCGCGGCCCGCGCCGCCCCGGCCGGGGGCTCAGCCCGCGGGCCGCGATGAGCGCGCGGCGGCAGAAGCGCTTCCTGACCCTCACCGGGACGGCGTCGGTGTTCGTCCTGCTGACCTCGGGCGGCGCGTGGGCGTTCCAGAACTACGTCACCGGCATGATCGACAAGGTGTCGGTCGGCGGGCTCGGCAAGGGCGCGGACGCGCCGAAGGGCGCGATGACGATCCTGGTCGCCGGGGTCGACCGGCGCGAGGGGCTGACGAAGGAGCAGCAGAAGGCGGCCAAGCTCGGCCACTTCGAGGGCGAGCGGTCCGACACGATGCTGCTGGTGCACGTGTCCCGCGACCACGACAGCGTGTCGGTGGTGAGCCTGCCCCGCGACTCCTACGTGACGATCCCGTCGCACAAGTCGAACGGGTCGGAGGGCGCGAAGGGGGCGCGGGTCTCGGCCCGTCCGGGCAAGCTCACCTGGGCCTACCAGTTCGGCGGGCCCGACCTCGCCGTCAGCACGGTCAAGCAGGCGACGGGCGTGTCCATCGACCACTACGTCGAGGTGAACTTCTACGGGTTCGTGCACATGGTGGACGCGCTCGGCGGCGTGGACGTGTGCACCGAGCAGGCCGTCGACGACAAGAAGAGCGGGCTGAAACTGCCGGCCGGCACGTCGCACATCGACGGCCTGAAGGCGCTCGCGTTCGCCCGCGCCCGCTACTCGCTGACGGGCGGCACCGACCTCGGCCGCATCGACCGGCAGCAGCAGTTCATGGCGTCGATGCTGAAGCAGGCGCTGTCGACGAAGACGCTCACCGACCCGGTGAAGTCGACGAAGTTCCTGAACGCGTCGCTGAAGTCGCTGCGCGTGGACGAGAAGCTGGCCGACGATCTGCCGAAGCTCGCCGACCAGATGAAGAACCTGTCGACGGACGACCTCACGTTCGCGAAGGTGCCGCTGTCGAACCCGGGCTACAACACCGTGATGTGGAACTCGCCGACGCCGCAGTCGACCGTCCAGTGGGACAAGGGCGAGGCCCAGGACCTGTTCAACCGGATCCGGCGCGACCAGCCGCTCGCGAAGCAGCCGGCGAAGCCGAGCGCCTCGCCGACGCGGAAGCCGGAGGACGCGCTGACGGTGCCGCCGGACGACATCTCCGTCCGCGTCCTGAACGCGATCGGCACGCCGGGCCTCGCGACGACGGCCGGCGGCCAGCTGAGGAAGCTCGGGTTCAAGGTGACCGTCGCGCCGGGCGTGGCGCGGCGCGGCCTGCAGACGACGCAGATCCAGTACGGGCCCGGCCGGGAGGACTCGGCGAAGACCCTCGCCGCCGCGATCCCGGGCGCCAAGCTGAAGAAGGTCTCCTCGCTCGGGTCGCGGGTGCAGGTCATGGTCGGCGCGAACTGGGACGGGGTGAAGAAGGTCGAGGTGGAGCCGTCGCCGTCGCCGTCGGAGTCGTCCGAGATCGACGCGGGCACGGCCACCCAGAAGCTCTGTCATTAGAATATGGTTCTAGACATGATGGAGGCCTTCTACCGGCCGCTCGGCGGCGGACGGTTCGCCAGCACGCCCGCGACCGCCGGACCCTGGTCGCCCGGCTTCCAGCACGGCGGCCCGGTGTCGGCCCTGATCGGACGAGCCTTCGAGCGGCATGACCCCGTCCCCGGGACCCGGGTGGCGCGGGTGACGGTCGAGATCCTGAGCCCGGTCCCCGTGGCGGAACTCGACGTGAACGTACGCGTTGTTCGTCCGGGGAAGCGGATCGCGCTGCTCGGCGGGGAGATCACGCACGAGGGGCGTCCCGTCGTCCGCGCCACGGCCTGGCGCATCATGGCGGCCCCGGCCCACCTGGTCCCGGTCGTCCACGGGTCGGCCCCGCCGCCGCTGCCCGACTCGCCGGGGCCCTTCGGCGACTGGCCGGGCGTGCACCTGGACGGATACCTGAGCGCCATGGAATGGCGGCTCGTCCGCGGCGCCTTCGGCGAGCCCGGCCCCGGCACGGTCTGGGCGCGGCCCCGGATCCCGCTGGTGGCCGGCGAGGCCGACACGCCGCTCGCCCGCACGCTGACGCTGGCCGACAGCGCGTCCGGCATCGGCAGCCAGCTCGACCTGTCCAAGTGGATGATCATCAACACCGACGTGACCGTCGCCCTGCACCGCGACCCGGTGGGCGACTGGCTGTGCCTGGACGCGTCCCTGGACGCCAGCCCCGGCGGCAGCGCCCTCTGCCAGGGCACGCTCGCCGACCGCTCCGGCGAGTTCGGCCGCGCCCTGCAGACCCTCCTCGTGGACGAGCCCCCCGCCTAAACCGGGGACCAAGAGCCTTGATCACAACTCTACGTTCTTGATCGACTACTCTGGGTAGCTATGGATCGACAGAGCTGAAGCCACTTCTCAGGAGTGCACACACGATGTCGACAAGGACGCTCGGCCTGGTCACCACGACCGCCGCCATCTCGCTGGCCCTGACCGGCGGCATCGCCGCCGCCGCGGCCGCCGCACCGCCGCCGACCCCGCCGGAGACGGGTTCCGCGTCCGGCGCGAACCCCGCGCCGGACCCGGACGCCGTCCCGGAGAACCCGAACGCGGCCGACCCGGACGCCGCCCAGCAGGACCCGGCCGCGGCCCCGGAGAAGCCCGCGCAGCAGCCGCCCAAGGCGAAGTCCGCCGCCAAGGACGGCACCGACCTCGCGGCGTGCATGGACGCGAAGTGCGAGGTCGAGGTCAAGGACGGCGACGAGATCGCGCTCGACAAGAAGTACGGAATGGACCCGATCCACGTCAAGGTCGACGGCACCCGGGTCACCTTCAGCATCCGGGAGAACGGCTCCAAGATGCTCTCCTCGATGGATGCGTCCTGGTCCAACTCCGCCACCAGCTACAACGGCATCATGCTCCGCCCGCACAAGGCCAAGGACGGCAGCATCATCCTCAACATGTCCCACGCCTGACCCGCCACCGGGGGACGGGCCCCAACGCCCGTCCCCCGGGCTCAACGCTCCATCGCCCTGCCGAGCACCTCATCCGCGTGGACGGCAGCCTGAGCGAACGCATGCGCCTTGACGGCCATGCACGTCCGCCGTAGCGAATCCTGCTGTTCTTCCTGTTCGGCGAGCCGCGCCCAGTACCTGGCCTGGCAGGCCAGTTCGTCGCGAACTTCGGCCAGCGCACCGACCGCCGCCCAGCGTCCCCGACCGGACGCCCTCCAAGGCAGGACGCGACCGAACGGCACACCGATCACGGGACGAGGTCCCACGCGGCCCAGACGACCTTGCCGACACCCAGCACGTAGGTGCCCCACCCGGACGCGAGCGACTCGGCCAGCATCAGCCCCCGCCCACCCTCGTCCAGCAAAGCGGCCGGCGTGACCTGCGGCAGCGCAGCATTGTCGTCACGCACCTCCACGACCAAATGCGCGGCGCACAGCCGAAACCGCAGGAGCATCATCGCGATGCCGCGTGTCTCGATGTCCGCCCCGCCCCGCTCACCGGTCGCCTCCAGCGCATTGCTGACCAGCTCCGACAGCACTTGCCGGCACTCCCACCCGCGGGACTCGTCCACCTCCCACGACCCCAGCAGCGCACGAGCGAAGTACCGCGCGACCGGCACCGCAGACGGCAATGCCGCCAACCCGAGCATTTCCGCCCGTACCGGCCCAACACTCACCGGAGGCCGCGTCTCGGACTTTACGGCTATGGCAGAAACAGACATCGAATCGTCTCCAAGTTCGAATGGCTGGATAAGCGAATTCCGGTGACCACACTCACACACCGAGTTACTCTGTGCTACGGCCCCAATACGCCCCAGCGGGCACCCCCAACCCAGGCAGGGGACCCCCCATGTCAAAGAATCAAGAGACCTACACCCGCGACCCGCTACTGCGCACATTCGGCGCGGTGCTACGCGCCCACCGAGAAGCGGCCGGCCTGTCGCGCCCCCAACTCGCCCAGGCGCTCGGCTGCCAGCCGGGCTGGATCGAAAAGCTGGAGACGGCCCAGAAACCACCGTCCGAGCAGACGGCCAGCGACCTGGACGTCTACTTCAACACCACGGCACAGCTCTTCTGGCACATGTGGCGGGAGATCAAGCGCGAGGGCAAGCACCTCGCCGCCCCGCCCGGATTCTCCAGGTACACGGAGATCGAAGCCGACGCCGTCGCCATGCGGTGCTTCGAAGCTCAGGTCGTGCCCGGCCTGCTGCAAACTCCGGCCTATGCTCAAGCTGTATTGAGTTCCGGCCTGCCGCTCGACGCCCTTGATGAGCGCGTTTCGGCCCGCATGGGAAGACAAGAGTTGCTCACCCGCGCCGACGCGCCTCGTATGTGGTTCGTGCTCGACGAGGCTGTGCTCCGCCGTCCCGTCGGCGGCCCGGGAGTAATGCACGAGCAACTCGCCATGCTGGTCAAGGCGGCGACAACGAACCCGCTGGTCGAAATCCGGGTATTGCCTTTCACATCCGTGACTTACGCGGGTTTGGACGGTTCCTTCTTCGTTGTCAGCCTTCCGGGTGGAGTGGACGTCGCTTACCATGAAGGTCCCGAGATCAGCCAACTGATCGATGACGGAACCACCGTCGCGGAGTACAGGGTACGTTTCGATCTGGTCATGGGAGAGTCGCTTCGATCCGACGAGTCTCTCAAGCTGATCCAGCAAACCCAGGAGGGCTACGCGTGAGCACCACAAGCCGGTCGGCTGCCAGGTGGCGCAAGAGCAGCCGCAGTAGCGGCCAAGGCGGCGCCTGCGTGGAAGTTGCGGCGCTCACCCCCACCATCGCCATCCGCGACTCCAAGGACCCCAGCGGGCCGCGTCTGGTCCTCGACGCGGACGCGGCGGCGTCCCTCCTCACCGCCATCAAGGCCGGGGCTCACGACCTCCTCTGACGCCAGACCCCGGAGCTCGGCAAGCCCGTTCCG
The DNA here is from genome assembly GCF_004349235.1 of Actinomadura darangshiensis. Taxonomy (GTDB): domain Bacteria; phylum Actinomycetota; class Actinomycetes; order Streptosporangiales; family Streptosporangiaceae; genus Spirillospora; species Spirillospora darangshiensis. The sequence continues at coordinate 7,127 of NZ_SMKY01000235.1, forward strand.
GAGGTTCGTGCCGGGCTTGAGGAGCTGGCGGCGGCGCGCCATCTTGTGCTGGACGAGCACGGCGCGATCGTCATGGCGCACCCGTTCTCCGCAGTGCCGCTCGGGTTCTCGGTCATGGGAGCCACGACGCTGTGGTGGGGCGGCTGCGCGTGGGATTCGTTCGCACTGCCGAACCTGGTCGCCGACGCCGATCCGGCGCTGGTCGCCACCCGCTGCCGGCGTGCGGCACCGCGCACGCCTGGAACGTCACGCGCGAGAGGGCTCCCGCCCGGTGACCAGGTGGCGCACTTCCTCGTCCGACTGGAGGCCGGTTATGTGCGCCGCGAACCGTCCGCCGCAGCCGCCTACCTGCGCTCCGTAGGACTGACCGGACCGTTCTGGGGCACCTGACACCTCCTCCGCATCCGACGGCCCGACCTTCAAAAAGACGACTGGATCGAGCCCTACCAAGTGCGCCCCGCACAGCGGGTCGCCTTTTAGAGTCGTCGGGTGCGCTTGTACTTGTCGTCGTTTCGCGTGGGCGACCACCCGGACCGGCTGCGGGCCCTACTGCGCGGCCGGGTCGACATCGCTGTGATCGCCAACGCCATCGACGCCCAGGCGGAGGACGAGCGTTCTGCCGGGGTCGAGCGCGAGGTGGAGGCGCTCCGGGCGCTTGGGCTGCGCCCCGCTGAACTCGACTTACGGCAATTCGCCGACCGTCCGGCGGAGGTCGCGGAGGCCCTGGCTTGGTTCTCCGCCGTCTGGGTGCGTGGCGGGAATGTGTTCGTGTTGCGGCATGCGCTGGCCCTCAGTGGTGCGGACGTCGCTCTCGCCGACCTGGTGCGGCGTGATGCGCTGGTCTATGCCGCGTACAGCGCGGGCGCCTGCGTGCTGGCGCCGAGCCTTCGCGGCCTGGAGGTGTGCGACGACCCACGGTCGGCCCCTGCCCCGCCAATCTGGGACGGCCTCGGCGTCCTGGATCGTGCCTTCGTCCCGCACGTCGACTCCCCGGACCACCCCGAGGCCGAGACGCTGACCGCCGTTGCCGCGCGCTACCGAGCCGACGGCGTCCCCCACTATGCGCTACGCGATGGAGACGTCCTGGTCATGGACGGCCCGGAGAGTCGCGTTCGGGGAGTCGCTCCCTGATCAGGTTCGCTCGGCTTCGGGGTCTCGTCGAGGTGCTGGACGGCGCGGGGAATCGAGCAGGCGTAGTGCGCCGGTCCGGACGCGGCGTAGATCAGCGGGACGCGGGAGCCACGTACTTGTAGCAGGTGAGCCACGTGGTGTCGATGTTCACCGACGCCCCGGCCGCCGCGTAGGCGCCGGCAAGCGCACTCTCATTCTGAAGGACCCAGTCGGCCGCCTCAGGGAAGTCGGCGTTGACGGTTTTGACCAGCTTGCCGTCGAGGTAGAACCGCAGCGAACCCGGCATGATCTCCGTCGAGTAGGTGTGCCACGAGGTCCATGCGGTGCCGGGCGCCACGTCGGCGCTGGACTCCTTGAAGCCGTGCGTGAAGACGCTCACGGGGTCGCTGGAGAAGTTCCCGCCCGCCTCCGGGTAATCCACCTCGTTCGGCGTGTAGCGCAGGTGGGCCATCTTGAAGCCGGGGGTGCGGGTACGGACGACGAACCGTTCGGTGAACTTCCCGTACCGCAGGTTCATGCATTTCCGGGGAACCACGGCGGCCACGGAGTTGACGGAACCGTTGGAGGTCATCTGGACTCGCATTTGGCCGTCCCCGTTGGCCGCCGTGTAGACGCTCACGGCCTTCTCCGGCCGGTAGTACCCGCCGAACGTCCGGCCGCCGTTCCCGTCGGCTCCGCTCGTAGCGGTGTCCGGCCAGCCCGAGGGGTACGCGCCCAGCGTGTCGTAGTAGTGCGGGTAGCCGGTCTTCAGTCCGGCGCAGCGGAAGTCTCCGTCACCGGCGCACGCGCTGAACGCGCCCACGGGCACGTCGCCGCCGTTGAAGTTCTCCGCGTAGAGCTGGACGAAAGGACCGCAGTCGCCGGAGGGAATGCTGTTGTTCGTCACTGCACAGGCGTCCTGTGAGGGAAATGTGTCGGCAGCCGAGGAGGCTTCGGCAGCGAGTGGCACACATACGAAAGCCATCGCCATTACGGCGACGGCCTTTCGCACCATCGAAGTGGGGGGCATCCGGCACACTATATATGTCTCCGGCTTTGCCAGGCGCGTTTCAGGTCGGTCAGGTAGGCGTCCGGGTCCGGGTGGCCGTCCAGGTGGATGCCGCCGCGGTGGATCCGGGTGGCGAGGTCCTTGTCGAAGAGGATCATCGCGGCGGAGCCCGACTTCATGGTCGGGTCTCGTAGGCGGTCGCCGTCGAGGACCAGGTGATCCGGGAATTCGGTGCCGGCCGCGTGCGCGGTGGTGGCCACGTCGTTCTTGGTCCGGTTCGCGCTGCTGAGGTAGAGGTGTCCGAAACTGTCCAGGAGTGGGCGCAGTTCGGGGAGCCAGGCGAGGGTGATGCCGGCGCGGCCGTCGACCACCGCGGGCTTGAGCCAGTCCGGCACGTCGTCCGTCACCGGGACCAGCAGATTGATTTTCCTGACCCGGGACGCCCATTCGGCGAACTGCAGACTCTCCGGGTCGAGGGTAATGTACTGCCTGATTCCCGCGGGGTCGGCTATTGCCATTCCCGTCGGCTGCTCCGCCGGGCGGCCCTTAGCGGTGTTGACGCCGGGCGCGGTCGTACCGGCAATGACATACGGCAGCGGTGAAGGGAACGGTATGACGACCACTCGTCCTGCGGTGAGTTCTTGCGTCGCCATGCGGAGTCCGTCTTGGTCCAGCCGCCGGATCGCCATGGCCGGATCATACCGTCATTCCTGGTCGCCCTTTTTGGGGCAGATGTTCTGGTAGGGGATGTCCGACGGGACGTGCCGGGACCATTCCGCGCGGGTGAGGGGGCGGCCGGCGATGGCGCAGGCCGCCGCCGTGGGGTTCGCGGGCATGGCCGTGTTCCAGCGGCGGACGGTCGCGGCGACGTCGGTCGTGGTGAGGGTCTGGTTCTCGAAGGCCAGCGCGGTCACCGCGCCGGTGTGGCCGGTCAGCGGTGCGCCCAGCTGGCGGTGGCTGATGACGTCCCACAGCAGGGCCGTGCGGTCGTCGCCGCCACTGGCGAGCATGCGGCCGGAGGCATCGAAGGCGAGGGACGCGACCTTGCCTCCGTGGCCGGTGATGGGGGCGCCGCGCGATTGGCGGGTGCCGGTGTCCCAGAGCGAGATCGTGCGGTCCGCGCCGGTGGCGAGGGTTTTTCCGTCGGCGGTGAAGGCGAGTGCGCTGACCGGGCCGCTGGGGTTGTTGAGTGTGCCGAGCTCGCGGTGGGTCGCGGTATCCCATAGGCGTACCGTGGCACCCACACCGGCCGCCAGAGTATGGCCGTCCGGGCTGAAGGCCAGGGAACTCACCTCTTGGGGAGAGTCGCCTAGGTCGGCGATCGGGCGGCCGGTCCGGACGTCCCATAGCTGCACTTTGCCATTGGCGACCGGCGTCGCCGTTTCGGTTCGGGTGCCGCCGCCGGTGGCGAGGTACCGGCCGTCCGGGCTGAACGCCATTGTGTTGATCGTGACGCCCGGCCCGCCTTTGAAAGGGCCGGTCCAGCGGTTGTTCGACCAGAGGAATATTTGGCCGTAGGTGTCGCCCGAAGCCAGGGCCTTTCCGTCCGGAGCGGCGGCTATCGCGGTCCCGCCCGCGAGGGCGTTCGGTGGTGGGGCGATCGGGCCGGCGGTGCGCGCCCGGGTGCCGGTGTTCCACAGCCAGTACGCGATGTCGGTGCCCACGGAAGGGTTGAGCACGGCCAGGGCCCGTCCATTGAGGCTCGGACCCGGCTGGAGCGGTTCGCTCCCGGCGGGTACGAGCGGCCTGGGGTCGGGCTGGTGGACTTTCACGTTCCACAGCCGCACAGCGTTCTTCTTCTGGGACGAATCGTCGCCGCTGACGGTGACCAGCGTTTCCGCGTCGGCGAAGGCGCCCGCAAGGACTTCGTCGGCGGTGCCCGCGTTGACGGTGCCCGCGCGTGCGCCCGTCGCGACGTCCCACATGTCCGTGCCGACGAGGAGCGATTTTCCGTCCGGGGTGAACACGAGTCGCCGCGGGTCCTTCAGCGGGATGCGCGCAGCGAGTCGGCGGCGGGTCACGGTGTTCCATAGCCACACGGTGTGCTTGTCCCAGACCGCGGCGGTCCGCCCGTGAGGGGCCAGTGCCACCGCGTTGGCCTGGGTGGGGATGGGCGCCCGCTGCCGTCCTGTGGTCAGGTTCCAGGTCTGGAGTCCGCTCGCCTGGCCGAACGCCACGATCTTGCCGTCCGAGCTGATCACGGCCGCATCGCTGCTGTGTTCGGACATGGGGCGATAGGAGAAGGAGGGAGGGAAAGGGACCTGGCGAATCCGCTGGCGGGTCTGCGTGTTCCAGAGCCCGGCTCCGTCGGCGCCGATGACCGTGACCGTCTTCCCGTCGGGGGCGAAGGTCACCGAGGAGGGGTAGGGGACGGGCAGGTCGCCCAGCGGCTTGCGCGTGTTCAGGTCCCAGAGCCGGACCATGCCCTTGTTGACCTGCGCCAGTGGCGTCGTGCCGTCCGGCGGGTTCCCCCGGCTTCCGGCGGCGGCCAGGGTCCGGCCGTCGGGGCTCAGCGCCACGGAGACGTGGAGATCCTTCTTGAACTCGGCGTCCGCGAGCAGCCGGAGAGGTGAGCCGACCTGTTCGCGGGTCTTCAGGTCCCATACCGCGACCGTGCCGTCATCGTTGCCGAGCGCGAGCCTCTGACCGCCCGCCCCCACGGTGACCGGGTTGGGCCGGTACTCGCTGAGAGCCCCCCGGTCGGGCCTGGTGACGACGTCCAGCAGGGCGGCGCGGCTCTCCGGGGTCTCGTGAATGCGCTGGGCGGCGGCGGCCAGCAGCGCCGCCGTCCCGGGTGTCCCCGTGAACTGGCGGCTCTGCGCGGCCAGTTGCTGCGAGGCCGCGATGTCACGCTCCTGGCTCCCGGTCCGCTGGGCGCGGACCGCCCACGCGCTGGCCAGCAGCGCCACCGCGGCGGTCACCGCGAGGACCCCGGCGACCGCGCGCCTGCGGCGGCTCTGGGTCATCCGGGCGCGGTGGCTGGCGTCCAGCAGGCCGCGTTCGACCCGGTTGAGGGACTGGGCCCGGGTACCGGAGCCGGCCCAGCGCAGGGCGTCCTCGAAGTGCGCCCCGGACAGGACGTCGGCGCGGCGGTGGCCGTGCTCGGCCCAGGTGCGGGCGGCCTGGCGGATGCGGTGGTGCGCCCGCAGGCCGTCGCGTTCGGCTTCGAGCCAGCCCCGCAACCTCGGCCAGGCCCGCAGCACCGCAGGGCGCGTCAGGACGAACTGGCCGCCGCTCAGGAGCAGAAGGGAGCCGAATGCCTCCACCACGTGCCGCAACGCCTGGGATTCGGCGGCGTCCTGCCGGTCGAACAGCTCGTCGGCCGGGACGGGACGGGTGGCGAGGCTCCCGTCCTCGCCGGGCACCGCGAACCGCAGGAACACCTCGGGGACCAGGGCCTGCATGGCGGGCGCCAGGGACGCGTAGGCGTCCTCGGCGATCTTGCCGAGGGCGGGGTCGCCCGGCTCCCAGCGGGCGTGCAGCCCGGCCTGCGCGGCGCCGGCGGCGACCAGGTCCGCCGGGTCGCCGGAGTCGTCGCGCGGGTCGCGGGTCAGCGCGGAGAGGACCGCGGACGCGGGCGGCCGGGCCATCGGGTCCTTGGCCAGCGCGGCCGCCACCAGCGGACGCAGCGTCCCGGGCAGCGCGTCCAGGTCCGGCTCGTGGGTGCGGACGCGGTGGGCGATCTCGGGCAGGGTGAAGCCCTTGAAGGCGTGCTCCCCGGTGGCGGCGAACACCATGATCGCGCCCCAGGCGAACACGTCGGCCTCGGCGCCGGCCGGGCGTCCCGCGTACACCTCGGGGGCCATGTAAGGCAGCGTCCCGGCGAACCCGCTCTGGGTGGCCGAGCGGGTGTCCAGCACCCGCGCGATCCCGAAGTCGATCAGCCGCGGCCCGTCCGGGCCGAGCAGCACGTTGCCCGGCTTCAGGTCGCGGTGGACGACCTTGGCCCGGTGGATGGCCGTCAGGGCGGTCGCGATCCCGATGCCCAGCCGGTGCAGGTCGTCCCCGGTGAACCGGCGTTCCGGCCGGTCGCCCGTCCCGCGGACGGCGGCCTGGAGGCTCAGCCCGTCGATGTGCTCGCTGACGATGTAGGGGCGCGGCGGCTCCAGCCGCACCTGGAGGATCCGCGCCGTGCAGAACGAGGCGACCCGCTGCGCCGCCCGCGCCTCGGCGGCCATCGCCTGCAGCTCCTTGGGCGACTCCTGCGCCCCGTGCAGCACCTTGACCGCCACCCTGGCGCCGTCGGGGCCGTAGGCGTCGTAGACGACGCCCTGCCCGCCGGCGCCGAGCCGCCCGGACAGCCAGAACTCGCCGATCCGTTCGGGATCTCCCGGCTCCAGCGGATCCGGCATCCGATCACCTCGTCCGTCGCGTCACCCCGCGGCCACCGGCCGCCCGGCATGGCGACCAGAGGTTGATCACCAGCCGGTGTGACGCTACCGATCCCGCGAGAAGTTCGCCCCGAAAGTCGGATCAGACACTTTTCGGCTACTTGAGGAGTTGGCGGGCCATGACCATCCGCTGGATCTGGTTGGTGCCCTCGTAGATCTGAGTGATCTTGGCGTCGCGCATCATCCGCTCCACCGGGAACTCCCGCGTATACCCGTACCCGCCCAGGAGTTGCACGGCGTCGGTCGTCACGTCCATCGCCACATCCGAGGCCAGCGTCTTGCACGCCGACGACACCAACGTCAGATCCGCGATCTTCTCACCGCGCATCGCCCGCTCGGACTTGACCGCCGCGTGATACGTCAACTGCCGGGCACCCTCCAGCCGCATCGCCATAT
>NZ_SMKY01000236.1 GCF_004349235.1 Actinomadura darangshiensis
GTGGTGCGCCGTAGCCCGCAAGCCCTAGCAGGGGGCCGCGTTGAAGACGGTTACGGCCTTGGTCTGGGTGAAGCCGAGCAGTTCGTCGAGGGATTCTTCGCGGCCGAGTCCGGAGGCTTTGACGCCGCCGTAGGGGACGCCGGGGAAGTGCTGGGAGGCCCCGTTCACCCAGACGAAGCCGGCCTCCAGGGCGACGGCGAGGCGGTGGGCGCAGGTGAGGTCGTTCGTCCACACGGAGGCCGTCAAGCCGTAGTCGACGGAGTTTGCCAGTCGGATCGCCTCGTCCTCAGTGCCGAAGGGCAGCACGGAGAGGACGGGGCCGAAGATCTCCTGGTTGGCGGCGTCCATGTCCGGGCGGACGCCGGTGAGCAGGGTCGGGGCGATGAAGTGGCCGGCGTCGAGGCCGGGCGGGCGGGTGCCGCCGCAGAGCGTTGTGGCGCCGTCCCGGCGGGCGCGGTCAAGGTGGTCGAGGACCTTCCGGTACTGGTCGGCCGACACCAGCGGGCCCACATCGGTGTCAGGGTCCAGGGGGTGGCCGACGCGGAGGGCGGTCATCCTGGCGCGGAGCCGGTCGGTCAGGTCGGCGGCGATGTCGCGGTGGACGAGCAGGCGTGATGTGGAGCCGCAGGACTGGCCCGTGCTCGCGGTGAAGTTCATTCCGCGCACGGCGCCGTCCGCCGCCGCTTCCAGGTCGGCGTCCGGGAACACGACCATGGCGTTCTTGCCGCCGAGCTCCATGGTGACGTGCTTGACGGCGGCGCGGGCGGCGTCCGCCTGGATCGCGCGGCCGACGCTTTCGCTGCCGATGAAGGCGATGCGGCGGATGCCGGGGTGCGCGCTGATCGCGGCACCGGTCGCGGGGCCGGCGCCGGAGACGACGTTCAGGACGCCCGGCGGGAGGACGTCCGCGAACAGTTCGCCCGTGCGCAGCGCGGAGAGCGGGGTCTGGTGCGCGGGCTTGACGAGGACCGTGTTGCCCGCCATGAGCGGGGCGGCGATCTTGCCGGCGGCGAACATGACGGGGTGGTTGAACGGCAGGATGCGGGCCACGACGCCGTACGGCTCGCGCAGGGTGTAGTGGAGGTGCTCGGCGCTGGCGGGGATGACCTCGCCGGTGAGCTGCAGGGCCCAGTCGGCGAACAGGTCCAGGGAGTCGGCGGCGCGTTCCACGTCCAGCAGCATCATCGGGTACGGGCTGCCGAGGTCGTGGACGTCGAGGCGGGCGAGTTCCTCCGCGTTGGCGCGCAGCACGCGGGCCAACTCGCGGACGGTCCGGGCGCGTGCGCGGGGGGCCGTCGCCCGCCAGCCGGGGGCCGCGGCGGCCGCGGCGCGGTAGGCGCGGTCCACGTCCTCGGCGTCGCCGTCGGGGACGTGCGCGAGGGGACGTTCGGTGCTCGGGTCGTGCGTGGTGTAGCGGCCGCCGCGGGCGGCGGGGACGAGATCGCCGCCGATCAGCAGCCGCCACGGGTGCGCGGAGATCGCCGAGGTGTCGTGGTCCATGGGGCCTCCGTTCAGCGGGCGGGCATCGGGGTCAGGTCCGGCGGCAGCCCCTCGTGGCGGTCCTGGACGATGTCGACGACGGCCGGTCCGCCGGCGGCCAGGGCGCGGTCGAGGGCGGGCCCGAGGTCGGCGGCGCGGGTGACGCGCTCGCCGTGCGCGCCGTTCAGCCGGGCGAACTCGGCGAAGTCGGGATTGTCGTAGAAGACCCCGAAGTAGCGTTCGCCGTGCGCGATGCGCTGCCGGTCGCGGGTGTTGCCGTAGGCGAAGTTGTTGGCGATCACGGTGACCACGGGGATCTTCTCCCGGACGGCCGTCTCCAGGTCCTGGGCCACCATCCAGAAGCTTCCGTCGCCGCTGACGCAGATCACCCGGTCGTCGGGACGGGCGAGCTGGACACCCAGCGCGGCCGGGAATCCCCAGGCCATCGCGCCGGCCGCCGAGGCGATGTGGCGTCCCGGCGACGCGAAGTCGACGTGCCGCCAGATCCAGGGCGCGAAGCTCGGGGCGTCGGCGACGAGGATCGCCGGGGTCCGGGCGAGCACGTCGCGCAGGGCCGCGGTCAGCTCGGCCGAGGAGATCGCCGACGAGGGGGGCGGGACGGTGAGTTCACGCCGGGCGAGGTAGTCGGTGCGCAGGCGCGACAGCCATTGCTCACGCGCCGCGCCGGGCGGTGCCTCCGCGTCAAGCGCGCCGGCGAGGTCTCGTGCGGCCAGGCCGGCGTCGGCCTGCAGTCCGACCTCGGGGACGTAGATCTTGCCGAGTTCGGCGGCGTCGATGTCCACGTGGACCAGGGCGGTCTCGGGCGACAGCAGCGTCCAGCGGGCGGTGGTGAACTCGGAGAACCGGCAGCCGAGCGCGACGACCGCGTCGGCGTCGCGCACGGCGTCCTGCGCGCAGCCGAACGCGCCGGGGCCGAGCGCCCCGAGGAACTGCGGGTGGTCGTTGGCGAACCTGTCCTTGCGCGACCAGGTGGTCACGACCGGGGCGCGCAGCCGCTCGGCCAGGCCGGTCACGTTCTCGTCGAAGGAGCGCACCCCGCCGCCGACGATCACCGCGGGACGTTCCGCGGCGGCCAGCAGCCGGGCCGCGTCCCGCACCCGCGCCGCGTCCGGTCGCGGCGGCGCGGGACGGAACCTGCGCTGCACCGGCACGTCGGCGGACGCCTTCAGGACGTCCAGCGGAAGCGAGACGACGACGGGCCCGGGACGTCCCGACACCGCCAGCCGGATCGCGCGCTGCAGCAGCTCGGGGATGCGCTCGGGACGGGTGATCTCCACGGCCCACTTGGTCACGGGCCGGAACATCGAGACCACGTCGAGCTCCTCGAACGCCTCCCGGTGTGCGATGCCGCCCGCGACCTGGCCGATGATGCCGACCACCGGCACCGACTCGTCGTACGCGGTGCCGAACGCGGTCGCCATGTTCGTCGCGCCCGGCCCTCGCGAGGCGATGCACACGCCCGCGCCGCCGCTCGCACGGGCGTAGCCGTCCGCGATCGACGCGGCGACCTGCTCGTGCCGGACCGACAGGTAGCGGACGGTGTCCTGGCCGGCCAGCGCGTCCAGCACGTCCATGATCGTCGTGCCGGGAATGCCGTACACCTGCCGCACCCCCTCGGCGGCGAGCGCCGCCACGACGAGCCGGGCCCCGTTCACGGTGATGTCCTCCGAACTAGATGACGATGAAGACCAGCCAGGTCGTCAGCGGCGCGACGACCACCATCGAGAATCCCCAGCGGACCAGGCCGCGGTAGAGCATGCTGCGATCGCGCTCGGGCGCGCTCGCGACGGTGAGCGCGCCCATGGAGGAGAACGGCGTCGCGTCCACCGCAGTGGCGCAGACCGCGAGCGCGATCACCATGCCCGTCTGCCCCACCCCTCCGGTGTGCAGGAACGGGACGGCCAGCGGGATCATCGCGCCGAGCACGCCGATGCTGGACGCGAACGCCGAGACCAGGGCCGCGATGAAGCACAGCAGGAGGGCGGCCAGCAGCGCCGCGTCGATGTCGGCGACGCTCTGCCCGATCCACTTCACCGTGCCCATCCGCTGCATCAGCTCGACATAGGTGACGATGCCGCAGATCAGCAGCACGGTGCTCCAGCTGATCTTGTCTTGGGCGCCGGCGCTGCTGCCGGGCAGGACGAGGTGCAGCGCCACCGCGGCGATCAGCGCCAGCATGCCGATGTCCTGGTCGAACACCAGCGCGCCGACCGCGACGGCCACGATGGCGGTCAGGGTCGCGGCGAGCGGCAGCGGCCGCGTCGCGGGCGGGGCCTCGGTCTTCTCCTCGACGAGCAGGCCGCCCGGCGCCGGCTCGGTCTCCTGCTGCGGGACGGCACCGCCCGGCCCGCCGGGTGCCGCGTCCGGCGCCGCCTCGGCGGGACGGGTGCGCCGGACGAGGTCGAGCCCGCCGAACACCGCGAAGCAGGCCGCGCCGAGCGCGATCGTGACCACGAAGTTGCCGAGCCAGAGCCAGCCCCGGCCGACGTCCAGGCCGTTGCGCTCCACCGTCCCGTTGACGATCACGCCGAGGACGTTCAGTGGCGAGAAGTTGCCGGAGTTGGAGCCGTTGATCACCATGAGCCCGGCGAGCCGCGGGTCGAGGCGGTGCCGGCCCGCCATCCGCACCGCGATCGGCGCCAGCAGCGCGACGCACGCGGGTCCCGCCGCGCCCGCCGTGGTGGGGATGGCGGCGACGAAGAACAGCAGCCACGGGATGACGGCCCGGTTGCCGCGCACGAGCCGGGCCGCGGACGTCACGATCCAGTCGATCGTCCCGTTGACCGTCGCGATGCCGAAGAGGTAGGTGACGCCGACGAGCAGGATGAGGACGTCCACCGGGAAGCCCTTGAGCAGGGTGTCGAAGTCCTCTCCGGCGGCGGTCAGGCCGAGCGCGAAGGTCGCGACCAGCGCGAGCGCTCCCAGGTTGACCGGGCGGAACGTCCCCACCGCGAAGACGGCGAGCAGCACGATCACGGACAGCACTTCGGTGGACATGTGACCTCCCAGCAGAGTGCGCCGACGCTAGAACGCACTCCACAGGTCTGTCAATAGTGACCTAAATTTCGAATGCCTCGCCGGACGGCGGCCGGATCGCCGCATCCCCGGCCGGGGCGGCGTCCGCGAGCCGGTCGACCAGTTCGAGGCCGCGCTCGGCCCAGGCGATCTCGGTCCTGGCCCGCGCGACGAGCCCGCGGTAGGCATGCACCTTGTAGGCGATGATCGCCTGGTGGCCCTCCTCGGGCGCCCGCTCCAGCCTGCGGCGCAGCAGCGCGGTGGCACCGCGCTCCAGCTCGTCCACATGCGCCTCGAACTGGTCGCGGAGCGCCTCGTAGTGGGCCCGGTGCGCGCGGAACTGGGCGCGGGCCTCACTGAAGCTCCCGTACTCCAGGTAGGTGGCCTTGACGTAGGCGGTGTCGCGCAGCGGCGGCGGCTGCTCGACCTCGCCGACCCAGCGCTGCAACTCCTTCGCGCCGGCCCGCGTCAGCGTGTAGGCGCGCTTGGTCGCGAGCGCCTTCTCCCCGCGCGGCAGCGTGCGGGCCTCGACGAGCCCTTCGCGTTCGAGCTTCCGCAGCTCGGTGTAGATCTGGGAGTGCTGGGCGTTCCACACGTAGGCGACCGACTGGTCGAACCACTTCGCGAGCTCGTAGCCCGTCATCGCGCCGGCCTCCAGCAGGGCCAGCAGCGCGTGCCGCAGTGACATCCCGGCATCCCTCCCGGCCCTGAATGTAGCCGCTGCCGGCGGCCGTCCAGGCCGCGCCCTGGACATTTTATGTCACTGTTGACCTATATTGCTGGGACCCGGCCCCGCTTCGCCGACAAGGAGTCCCGCATGTCCGCGCTCTCGCTGTCCTTCGCCTGCTCCGACTACGACCGCATGCACGCGCTGCGGACCGGACGCGTCCGGCCGGAGGGCATCGACCTGAACTTCCTGCCGCTGCCCGTCGAGGAGACCTTCTACCGGCAGCTCCGCGGCCACGAGTTCGACGTCAGCGAGATGAGCCTGTCGTCCTATCTGCTCACCCTCAACGAGGACGAGCCGCCGTTCGTCGCGCTCCCGGTGTTCCCGTCCCGCTTCTTCCGACATCAGTCGATCTACGTCAACGACCGCGGCGGCATCCGCTCCCCCGCCGACCTCGCGGGCCGGCGCGTCGGCACCCCCGAGTACCAGATGACCGCGACCGTGTGGCAGCGCGGAATCCTCGCCGAGGACCACGGCGTGCCCGTCGACGGCGTCACCTACGTCACCGGTGCGCTGGAGGAGCACGGCCGCCAGGAGAAGATCGCGCTGAACCTGCCGGAGCGCATCCGGATCGAGTCCATCGGCCCCGGCCAGAACCTTTCCTCGATGCTCGCGGACGGGGAGCTGGACGCGCTGTACACCGCCCGCCCGCCGTCGTCGTTCGGCCGGGCCCCGCACGTCCGGCACCTGTTCGAGGACTTCAAGGCCGTCGAGCAGGACTACTTCCGCCGCACCGGCATCTTCCCGATCATGCACACGGTCGTCGTCAAACGGGACCTCCACGAGCGGCACCCGTGGATCGCGCGCTCGCTCTACAAGGCGTTCGACGAGTCGCTCCGGATCGCCCAGGAGGACCTCCGGGACCGCAGCGCCCTGAAGGTCATGCTCCCCTGGCTCCAGGAGCACCTCACCGAGACCGTGGACGTGCTGGGCGAGCACGCCTGGGACTACGGCTTCGAACGCAACCGGCACGTCCTGGAAACGTTCGCGCGCTACTCCTACGACCAGGGGCTCGCCAACCGGCTGTGGGCCCCCGAAGACCTCGTCCTCAAGAGTGCCTCCGACTCGTTCCGCATCTGACCCGTTTCGCATGACCTGGCGAGCCGCGACAAGACTGCGACCTGACGCGGACGGCGCCCTGACACGGGGACGGCACAGTCGGCGCCATGACGATGGTTCAGCCGTCCAAGGCCACCGGCGCACCCGCCGGGCGCAGGCCGTATCTGCCCGCGCTGGACGGGTTGCGGGGTCTCGCGATCCTCGGAGTGCTGCTGTTCCACACCGGCCACCTGCCCGGCGGCTTCCTTGGTGTGGACCTGTTCTTCGCCCTTTCCGGCTACCTCATCACCGACCTGCTGCTGCGGGAGGCCGAGGCGAGCGGCACCGTGTCGCTGGTCGCCTTCTGGGGCAGGCGGGTCCGCCGGCTGCTGCCCGCGCTGGCGACCATGCTCGCCGGCGTCACCGTCCTGGTCTGGGCGGCCGGGCCGCCGGACATGGTGCGGGCGGCGCTCTCCGACGGCCCGTGGGTGCAGCTGAACCTGGTCAACTGGCACCTGCTCGCGGAGTCGGCCGGCTACTGGGACCGGTTCGGGCCGGGCCGGGTGTTCGAGCACCTGTGGAGCATCGCGGTCGAGGAGCAGTTCTACCTGGTGTGGCCGGTCCTCGTGCTGGTCATCGCACGCTGCGGGCGGCACGCGGACCGCTGGGTCGCGATAACCGCGGCGCTGGTGTCGGCCGGCTCGCTGGCCTTGATGATCATGCTGGTCGCCCCGGCGGACCCGACCCGCGTCTACACCGGCACCGACACCCGGGCGTTCTCGCTGCTGCTGGGCGCCTTGGTCGCGACCCGGACGGTGCGTGCCGTGCTGGCCCGTGCGACCGTCCGGTGGGCGGGTGCCGTGTCGGCGGTCCTGGCGGCCGGGATCGGCGCGGCCTGGTCGCTCGCCGACGGGACGACCTCGCTGTGGCTGTTCAACGGCGGGCTCTTCGCGCACTCGGCGGCCGCCGCGGTGCTGATCGGCCTGTGCGTCCAGGCGCCGCGGTCGGGGGTCGCGAAGGCCCTCTCCTGGCGGCCGCTGCGGTGGTCGGGACTGATCTCCTACAGCCTGTACCTGTGGCACTGGCCCGTCATCGTGCTGCTCTCCCCGGAGCGGACCGGGCTCGGCGGGTGGCCCTGGACGGCCGTGGTGTGCGCCGTGTCGATCGGCTTGGCCGCGCTGTCGAAGTACCTGCTCGAAGACCCGATCCGGTTCCGGGCCGGCTGGGCGAGGGGACGCGGCGGGCTGCTCGCGTTCGCGGCGCTCATGATCGGCCTCGCCGTGCTGTGGCTCGCGCTGCCCGCGCCCGCTCCGGCCACCATCGACATCGGCGAGCTGGACTGATCACTTGATGAGCGGGCAGGTCCGCTGCTTGCCCGACTCTGGCGTGTCCTGGGTGAAGCCGATCCGCACCTTCATGCCCCTCGGCCCGCCGCCCTGCACATGGACGGCCAGCGCCGTGCACACGATCTGGTCGATGCCCAGCGGGGTCACGTCCTGGGCCGTGAACGGCACCCGGAGGAGGATCACGCCCGCGGTGCTGGTCACCACCACCCGCTTCGGCGTGACCGGTGCGATCTCCGTGCGCAGGCTCGACTCGCCGGGCCCCCACAGCAGCAGCTCCATCGCCTCCGGGATCGTGCCCAGGTGGTCGGTCCGCCTGAGCCGCGGGGTGAGGTCGCCGTGCGCGTCGATGAAGTACAGCGTCACCCCGCGCGTCACGCCCGTCGGAGCCTCGCCGCCACCGGTCACACCGGAAGGCTGGATCCCGCAAGCGGTCAGCAGCAGGACCGCCAGCACCGGCCAGATCCGCTTCACCTGTCCTCCACATCCCGTGGCAGCCGCACGGTGAAGCGCGCTCCCCCGCCGTCGGCGTTGCCCGCGGTGATGTCGCCTCCGTGCAGGTGGACGTTCTCAAGCACGATCGCCAGGCCGAGCCCGCTTCCCGGCGTGCGAGTGCGGGCCGCATCCGCCTTGAAGAAGCGGTCGAAGACATGGGGCAGCACGTGCTCGGGCACGCCCGGTCCCCCATCGGTGACCTGGATCCGCACCTGGTCGCCGGACGCCGACACGTGCACGCGCACCGGCGGTTCGCCATGCCGCAGCGCGTTGCCGACCAGGTTCGCCACGATGACGTCCAGCCGCCGCCGGTCCAGCCGCAGCAGGAGGCCGTCCGGTGCCTCCAGTTCGACCCGGTCCAGCCAGCCCCGGGCACGCAGGCAGTCCCGCAGGGCGCCGGCCACGTCGACCTCGTCCACCCGCAACCGGGCGGTACCGGCGTCGAAGCGGGACACTTCCATAAGGTCCTCGACGAGGCGGACCAGCCGGTGGGTCTCGCTGATCGCCAGCTGCGAGGACTCCCGGGCGTCCGGCTCCATCCCGTCCGCCGCGGCCGCCAGCACGTCCACCACCGCCGCCAGCGTGCTCAGCGGGGTGCGCAGCTCATGGGAGGCGTCGGCGGCGAACCGCTTGGCGTCGGCCTGCATCTTCCGCATCGCGGCCATCGACGCCTGCAGCGAGTCGGCCATCTCGTTGACGGTCACGGTGAGCTCGGCCAGCTCGTCCGCGCCCTGGGGCGGCGAGCGCGCGCCGAGGTCGCCGGCCGCCAGCCGGCGCGCGGTGTCGCGCAGCTCCCGGACCGGGCGCAGGACGCTGCGCGCGGCCAGCAGCGCCAGCAGCGCCGCCAGCGGCAGCGCCAGCGCGGCGGTGCCGGCCGCGGACCTGGCGAGGCCGTCGACCTGCCGCTCGACACCGCTGAGGTCGCGCGCGGTGTACACCTCGATGCCGGACGGGGTGCGCGCCCCGTCCGGCGCGGTGATCACGATGGGCGTGCCGATCAGCAGCCACGGCCGGCCCTGCGCGGTGATCCGCTGCGTGACCAGCCGGTTCCGGGCGCGCACGGCGGAGCGCAACGCGCCGGTCACCGGCTCGACGCCGGTGCCGTCGGCGGACCGCAGGCCGCGGTAGGTCACCAGCGTGTGCACGCCGACCGCGGCGCGCAGCCGGTCGAGAGCTCCCTGATCCGGCGGATAGGTCAGTTGAGGGGTGATCGCGCCGATCTGGCCGGCGACGGCCGCGGTGAGCCGCTGCTGGGTCGAGGTGACCAGCGCGTTCCGCGCCGACCGGGCGCTCGACCAGGCCGCGGCGGCGGCGCCGAGCACGGTCACCAGCACGACGGCGACCAGGAGCCGGGCGCGCAGCCCGCGCGGCCACAGCCGTCCGGTCATACCGGTCCGAACCGGTAACCGAACCCGCGCACGGTCTGGACGTACTCGGGGCTCGACGGATCGGCCTCGACCTTCGCGCGCAGCCGCTGCACGCAGTTGTCGACCAGCCGGGAGTCGCCGAGGTAGTCGTGCTCCCACACCTCCTCCAGGAGCCGCTGCCGGCTGAACACCCGGCCCGGGGCCCGGGACAGGGTCAGCAGCAGCCGCAGCTCGGTCGGCGTCAGCAGCACCGGCTCGCCGCGCAGCGACACCGTCAGCGCCGCGGTGTCGATGCGCAGGTCGCGGTGCGCCCGCACACCGTCGGGGTCGCCGACGCTGCGGCGCAGCACCGCGCGGATCCGCGCGTCGAGGACGGTGGGCTGCGCCGGCTTGACGACATAGTCGTCCGCGCCCGCCTCCAGGCCGCCGACGACGTCGAAGTCGTCGGCGCGCCCGGTGAGGATGATCACGGGGACCCGGCCGGCCGACCGGATGCGGCGGCACACCTCCAGCCCGTCGATGCCGGGCAGCATCAGGTCGAGCACCACCAGGTCGGGCGGGGACGAGCGCATCTCGCGCAGCCCGTCCTCGCCGGTGTCGGCCGTCCGGACGTCGTGGCCGTGTCCGCGCAGCGCGAGCTGGAGCCCCCGCCGGAGCAGGGGATCGTCCTCGATGAGCAGAATCGCGGCCACTCGCCCAGTATGGCCAACGCCGGTTCCGGATCCGGGCCGCCGCCGTCTCTTGCGACACAACGGCGACATGGCGGTGGCGGCCCCGGGACACGGCGGCGGCACCGTCGACACCATGATCAAGACACGAAGCCTCATCCTCGGCCTGACCGCGCCGCTGCTGCTGACCGCGGCCTGCTCCGCCCAGTCCGCCGCGACCGATTCGGGCACGACCATGACCGTCTCACCCGCCGGGAAGGGCCTGTCCAAGGTGCTCTTCCTGGGCGACTCCATCGCGGTGGGCGAGGCGCTGCCCCTGGCGGCCGCGTTCAAGGCCGGCGGCGTCGGATTCCGGTCGAACGCCTCCGAAGGCGGCGGGAACGTCGTCGGACCGTTCTCAGACAAGAACTGGAAGAAGCTGCCCGGGCAGATCACCGCCGCCAAGCCGGCCGTGGTGATCTACCAGCTCACCACCTACGACTGGGGCAGCGCACAGGAGCAGCGAGCGGCCTACGGCAAGCTGCTGGCCACGGTGACCAAGGCCGGCGCGGAGCTGGTCTTCGTCACCGCGCCCCCGATCAAGGCCGACGACTTCTACAAGCCGCACCTGGCCGACCTGCGCCGCGCCCCCGGCGTCGCCCGCGCGGTCGCGTCCGCCTCCGCGGGCAAGGCCCGCTTCCTCGACGCCGGCGCCGTATGGGGCGGCACGTACCAGCAGGTCAAGGACGGCAAGGCCGACCGCAGCGCCGACGGCATCCACACCTGCCCGCAGGGCGCGGCACGCTTCACCGGCTGGCTGCTCCGCGAACTGGCGAAGCTGTTCCCCGGCTTCTCCCCCGCGGACCCGAAGTCCTGGGCCAACACCGGCTGGTCCGGGGACAAGCACTTCAAGGGCTGCTGACCGCTTCGCGGCCGGTCGGTCAAGCCCCTCGCCAGATGTCGCACATCGACGATAGGATCGAACATATGATCGAATCCCGGCCGAGGGGTTCCCGGGCCGGGAGGGACTCCGACGTTAGGCGGATATGCCGATGGTGTTGTCATCCGAGGTGCTCCCGGCCGCCGTCCGAGCGATCGACGGGGCGCCGTCGCGCCAGCGCCCCGTCGTCCTGATCACGTGCGGTGCCGACGGGGCACCGCGGGCCTGCGTGCCGGACTGGGGAGAGCTGCGCGTCGTCGACGAGCGGCGGCTGCGCGTGGCGATCTGGCCGTCCGACCCCACCGCGGTCAACCTGGACCACGACGCGCCCGCCCTGCTGATCGTCACCGCGCTGTCCGACGTCTACCTCGTGCACGCCACACCGCGCCGCCTCGTCGACGCCGCCATGGTGTGGGCCCACTACGAACTCACGATCACCTCAGCCCACATCGCCGACCGCGGCACCACCCCACCCCCACACCTCGACACCGATGTCCTGGCACAGCGGGCACCGAAGGCGGACGCCATGTTCGACGAAGACGAGGGCGCCCCTCTGACCCCGGCATCGGTGCTCAACTCGGTGATCTCCCTAAGCCCCATCTCCAGACTGTGGAAGGAGGGGATCGCCTCGATGCGCCGGAGCACACGAACGTAGGCGGGTGTGCGGTGGCCGGTTCTATGACGGGGAAGGAGGGTGGGTTCGGACGGCCTGGAGGGCGGTTAGCGTCCATTGGCCTATCTGGGTCGCGGTGCTGTAGAGGCGTTCCCAGCCGTCGAAGAGACCGTCGTTGTCGAGCGGCTTGGGGATCCGGTTCTCGAAGCGCACCTCCATCAGGAGGTTGACGGTGCGGCTGACCACGGTGGCACGGTGCACGCGGCCCTTCTCGTCGACCGTGCCGATCTTGTAGGCCTCGTCGCCGGCGCCGTCGCTGATCGCTTCGGGCCGCGGGGATCTGGTGTCGGTGTACTGGCCCTGCCGGGCGTCGCCCTCCAGCTTGTTGAAGGCGCTGACGGCGACCACGACGGCATCCTCCGGAGAGGTGCCCTCGGCGACGCGCACCCTGACCGTCGCGCGGGATTCGCGACCGCCCGGCGCGCCAGGGTCGTCCCAGGTGCACGACTGCTCGGCGGGGCCCTGGGCGAAGTAGTCGTTGGCGGGATTGGTGAGCTTCACCGTGGGCGGGGCGGCGGCCGGTGAGGCGACGTAGCGGCCTATCTGGTCGGCTTTGAGGAGACCGCACACCGGGGGTACGGCGGCGAACGTCGGGGCGGGTGTCCAGGCCGCCGGGCGCTCCTCGCTGCCGCCGTGCGTCATCGCGAGGGCCGCCGCACCAGCGATAAATAGCGCCGCCGCGGCGGCGCTCGCGCCATGCCACCGGCGGAAGCGCCGCCGTAGGGGCGGTCCAGGCGCGGCACCGCGAGAACGCCACCGCGGGGCCAGCGCGGGCTCGGCACCACGAGAGCCCCGCCCCGGGGCCGACGCGGGCTCGGCACCGCCGGAGCGCCACCACGGGGCCGGCGCGGGCTCGGCGCCGCGAGAGCGCCACCACCGGGCCGACGCGGGCGCGGCACCGGCGCCGCGGGAGCGCCGCCCCCGGGCCGGCGCGGGATCGGCGATCGCGCGGAGTTCACGGTGCGCGAGGGCGGCGGCGGGGCGGCGGTCCGGGTTCTTGTCGAGGAGGCGGAGCAGCAGCGGGGTCAGGGGTCCGGCCAGCCGGGGCGGCGCCGGCGGCTCGGTCAGCACGGCGCCGAGCACGCCCAGCGGCGTCGACCGGCCGAACGGCGGGCGGCCCTCGGTCAGCGCGTACAGCGTGGCTCCGAGCGACCACAGGTCGGACGGCGGCCCGCCGGGCTCACCGCGGACGCGTTCGGGAGCCATGTAGGCGGGCGAGCCGATCAGTGCGCCCGGACGGGTGAGCGAGGCGTCGCCCGCGAGCGCGGCTATGCCGAAGTCGGTGAGCACCGCCCGGCCGTCGTCGCGCAGGAAGATGTTGGCCGGCTTCACGTCGCGGTGCAGGACGCCCTGCTCGTGCGCCGCGCTCAGGGCGTCCAGCATCTCGATCCCGAGGACGGCGGCACGCCGCGGGTCCAGCGGGCCGTCGTGCTTCAGGACCTGGTCCAGCGACCGGCCGGACAGCAGTTCCATCACGATCCACGGCCGCCCGTCGGCGTGCACCACGGTGTGGACGGTGACGATGCCGGGATGCCGCAGCCGGGCCGCGGCGCGGGCTTCGCGCAGCGCCCGCTGCACGGCCTGCTCGCGCCGGGCCCCGCTGATCTCGGGCGGCAGGGTCAGCTCCTTGACCGCCACGTCGCGGCCCAATTCCTCGTCGCGCGCCCGCCAGACCGTGCCCATGCCGCCGCTGCCGAGCCTGCCGCCCAGCCGGTAGCGCCCGTCCAGCGGCTCGGGCGGGCTCACCGGCCGCCCTGGAGTCCGGCAAGGGCACCGGCCACGAACGTCCCGGCGCGCCGGGCGCCGTTGACCGCCGCACCGCGACCGGCCTGGTAGTCGATGTACACGACGACGTTGCCCTTCCGGACGACCAGGGTCGCCAGGTCGAAGGCGGTGTCGATGCCGCCCATGGTGTAGTAGTACGCCCGGTCGCCGACACCGGTCAGGACCCTGGGCGGCGTGAGCGCGGCTCTCGCCTTCCGCTGCGGAAGGCCGGGGAAGGGGAAGTCCCAGTCCTGAGTGACCGGCGTGGGCTGCATTCGGGCTTGTTCGGCGAGTTCGTCCGTCACGTACCGGTTCGCCTCGGCCACCGAGCCGTACACCCTGGGCATGTAGACCTGCAGCCTGGCCGGCACCTTCCACGCCTCCCACAGGCAGTGCCGTCCCTCGGGCCGGACGTCCTTCGTGATCCAGCGACCTTGGGCGCCGGTGACGAGGCTCGCCGTGTCCTTCGCGGTGACCAGCGTGCAGGGGTTCGGCGGCGAGGTCAGCAGG
>NZ_SMKY01000237.1 GCF_004349235.1 Actinomadura darangshiensis
GTCCCCGACCGGCCGCCCACGCTCGCGCACGTCGCGCAGCTCGCCGGCGTGTCGCCGGCGACCGCGTCCCGCGTGCTCAACGGCTCCGCCCGGGTCAGCAGGACGGCCCGCCTCCAGGTCGAGGCCGCCGTCGAGCGGCTCGGCTACGTCCGGCGCCGGGCCGCCTCCCCCGACCGGGAGTCGTCCGGCACGATCGCCGCCGTCGTCTGCGAGGACGGCTGCCGCGTCCTCGGCGACCCGTTCTTCGCGCGCCTGCTGTGGGGCGTGCGGCGGGAGCTGGACGGCCGCGCGCCGCTCGTCGTCCTGATGGCCGGCCGGGCGGAGGAGTGGCGGGCGACGACCGGCTACCTGCGCGGCGGGCGGGCGGAGGGCGTGCTCCTCGTCGGCGCCCGCCGCGACCAGGTCGCCCCGCTCGTGCAGGCCGCCGCCGGCGCCCCCGTGGTGCTGGCCGGGCGCCCGCTCGACGAGGTGGCGCTGCCGTACGTCGACGTCGACAACCGGGGCGGCGCGCACGCCGCCGTCCGGCACCTGCTCGCCTCCGGCCGCCGCCGCATCGGCACCATCGCCGGGCCCGCCGACATGGGCGCCGCCGTCGACCGGCTCGCCGGCTACCGGCTCGCGGCGCGGGAGGCCGGGATGGGCGTCAACGGGCTCGTCTGCCAGGGCGACTTCGGCCGGCTGTCCGGCGAGCGGGCGATGCGCCGGCTGCTGGAGCGCCGGCCGGACGTCGACGCCGTCCTCGCCGCGTCCGACCAGATGGCGGTCGGCGCCCTGAACGCGTTGCGCCGGGCGGGCCGCCGGGTGCCGGACGACGTCGCGGTCGTCGGCTTCGACGACGCCCCGGTGGCCCGGCAGGTGCGGCCCCGGCTGACGACCGTCCGGCAGCCCGCCGAGGACCTCGGCGCCCGGCTGGCCCGCGAGCTGCGCGCCTGCACCGGCGGCCGGCCGAACACCGAGCGCGGCGTCGTGCTGCGCACCAAGTTGATCATCCGGGAGTCGGGCTGACGGCCCCGGGCTGACGCGGGTCCAGTCCCGCACCCCCTGCGAACACCGCCGCCGGGCTCCGCCGGTGGTGGAGCCCGCCATGCCCGGACACCGGGCGCGAACGAAGGGAACGACGGTGAGAAGACGTCAACGATGGCGCGCGGCCACGGCCGCGGGCGCGACGCTGACCCTGCTCTGCGGCGGCCTGGGCGTGATGGCTCCGGCGCACGCCGCGGCGGCGGCCTGCAAGGTCGTCTACAAGAAGACCGACTGGGGCAGCGGTTTCACCGCGAGCATCGACATCACCAACCAGGGCGACGCGCTGGACGGCTGGAAGCTGGCCTACTCCTACGCGGGGAACCAGAAGCTGAGCAGCGGCTGGTCGGGCAAGTGGTCGCAGTCGGGCCAGCAGGTCACGGTCGAGAACGAGAACTGGAACCGGACGCTGGCCGGCGGAACGTCGGTGAGCGTCGGCGGCCAGTTCACCTACAGCGGGACCAACGCCGACCCGACGGCGTTCAGCCTTAACGGCACGCCCTGCAACCAGAGCACGTCCGCGCCGACGGTGGCGCTGACGAGCCCGTCCGCAGGCACGACGTACTCGGTGGGCGCGGCGGTTCCGCTGGCGGCCACCGCGACCGCCGGGTCGGGCGCGTCGGTGTCCAAGGTCGAGTTCTTCGACCAGGACGGCTCGCTCGGCGCCGCCGACACCAGCGCTCCCTACGGCCTGGACTGGACGCCTTCGGCGGCCGGCAACTACTCGATCTACGCCAAGGTGACCGACAGCACCGGCGCGACGGCCGAGTCCGCACCGGTCGGGGTCACGGTGGCGGCGGGGGCGACCGTCGTGGCGAGCCCGGCGACGCTGACCGTCGCGCAGGGCGCCAAGGCCACCTACGCGGTGAAGCTGTCGGAGGCGCCGTCCTCCAACGTCACCGTGACGACGGCCCGCACCGCGGGCAACAGCGGCCTGTCCGTGACCGGCGGCGGGACGCTCACCTTCACCCCGCAGAACTGGTCCACCGGGCAGAACGTGACGATCACCGCGGACGGCTCCGGGACGGGCCAGGCGACGTTCACCTCGACCGCGTCCGGCTACGCGGTGGCCAAGGTGACCGCGACCGAGGTGGCGACCTCGGGCGACACCTACACGCAGCGGTTCCTCGACCAGTACAACAAGATCAAGGACCCGGCGAACGGCTATTTCAGCCCCGAGGGCATCCCGTACCACTCGGTCGAGACGTTCATGGTCGAGGCGCCCGACCACGGGCACGAGACGACGTCCGAGGCCTACAGCTACCTCATCTGGCTGGAGGCCATGTACGGCAAGGTCACGCAGAACTGGGCCCCCTTCAACGCCTCCTGGGCGCTGATGGAGAAGTACATGATCCCGACGCACGCTGACCAGCCGACCAACTCCTTCTACAACGCCTCCAAGCCCGCCACCTACGCCGCCGAGCACCCGCTGCCGAGCGACTACCCGTCGCAGATCGACGGCAGCGTCCCGGTCGGCCAGGACCCGATCGCGAGCGAGCTGAAGTCCGCGTACGGCACCGACGACATCTACGGAATGCACTGGCTGCAGGACGTGGACAACGTCTACGGCTACGGCAACACGCCGGGCGGCGGCTGCGAGGACGGCCCTGACGCCGACGGCCCGTCCTACATCAACACCTACCAGCGCGGCTCGCAGGAGTCGGTGTTCGAGACCGTCCCGCAGCCGACGTGCGACAAGTTCGCCTTCGGCGGACCCAACGGCTACCTCGACCTGTTCATCGGCGACTCGTCCTACGCCGAGCAGTGGAAGTTCACCGACGCCCCCGACGCCGACGCGCGCGCCATCCAGGCCGCGTACTGGGCGAACATCTGGGCGCAGGACCAGGGCCAGGCCGGCGACGTCTCGGCCACCGTGGCCAAGGCCGGCAAGATGGGCGACTACCTGCGGTACTCGTTCTTCGACAAGTACTTCAAGAAGATCGGCGACTGCCACTCCACGTCCTGCCCCGCCGGGTCGGGCAAGGACAGCGAGCACTACCTGCTGTCCTGGTACTACGCCTGGGGCGGCGCGACGGACACGAGCGCGGGCTGGGCCTGGCGCATCGGCGACGGCGCCTCGCACTTCGGCTACCAGAACCCCCTGGCCGCCTACGCGCTGGTGAACGACGCCGCGCTCGCCCCCAAGGGCGCGACGGCCAAGGCCGACTGGGGCAAGAGCCTCACCCGGCAGCTCCAGCTGTACAAGTGGCTGCAGTCCGCGGAAGGCGCGATCGCGGGCGGCGTCACCAACAGCTGGGAGGGCAGCTACAGCACGCCGCCGACCGGCCTGACCGAGTTCTTCGGCATGGCCTACGACTGGCAGCCCGTCTACCACGACCCGCCGTCCAACCAGTGGTTCGGGTTCCAAGCCTGGTCGATGGAGCGCGTGGCCGAGTACTACCAGGTCACCGGCGACGCGTCCGCGAAGGCGATCCTCGACAAGTGGGTCTCCTGGGCGCTGGCGAACACGACGGTCGACCCGTCCACGGGCGACATGCAGATCCCGTCGACCCTCAAGTGGACCGGACAGCCGGATGCCAACTGGTCCTCGGCCAGCGGCATGCCGGCCGCCAACACCGACCTGCACGTCTCCGTGCAGGACTACACCAACGATGTCGGCGTGGCCGCCGCGTACGCCAAGACCCTGTCGTACTACGCCGCCGAGTCCGGCGACGCCGACGCCAAGCAGATGGCCCAGGACCTGCTCGACGCCATCTGGAAGCACAGCGACACCAAGGGCGTCTCGGTGCCGGAGACCAAATCCGACTACAAGCGCGTCACGGACCCGGTCTACGTCCCGTCCGGCTGGTCCGGGGACATGCCGAACGGCGACCCCATCGACTCCGGCTCGACGTTCATGTCCATCCGCTCCTTCTACAAGAGCGACCCCGACTACCAGCGCGTCATGGCCTACGCCAACGGCAGCAGCTCGACCGCACCGGTCTTCAACTACCACCGGTTCTGGGCCCAGGCAGACGTAGCCCTAGCCATGGCCGACTACGGCCGCCTCTTCAACGAGTGACCCGGAAGGAGTCCGCAGCCTGACCTGCGGCGGCCCGTGGCGGAGCAGTCCGCCACGGGTCGCTCGCGTATGCGAACATATGTTCGTGTCCGGTAGTGCTTCGATCCTGCATGCCGACCTGGACGCGTTCTACGCGTCGGTCGAGCAGCGGGACGATCCCGCGCTGCGGGGGCGGCCGGTGATCGTGGGCGGGGGAGTGGTGCTGGCCGCCAGCTACGAGGCCAAGGCGCACGGCGTGCGGACGGCGATGAGCGGCGGGCAGGCGCGCCGGCTGTGCCCGCGGGCGATCATCGTCCCACCGCGCATGGACGCCTACAGCGCGGCGAGCAAGGCGGTGTTCGCCGTCTTCCGGGCGACGACACCGCTGGTGGAGGGCCTGTCGATCGACGAGGCGTTCCTCGACGCGGACGGGCTGCGCCGGTCGCCCGCGGGCGTCGCCGCCCGGCTGCGGCGGGAGATCGCCGAGGAGGTCGGGCTGCCGATCACCGTCGGCGTCGCCCGCACCAAGTTCCTCGCGAAGGTCGCCAGCGGCGTCGCCAAGCCCGACGGGCTCCTGGTGGTGCCGCCGGACGGGGAGCTGGAGTTCCTGCGCCCGCTGCCGGTGCGGCGGCTCTGGGGCGTCGGGCCCGCCACCGCCGAGAAGCTCGCCAGGTTCGGCGTGAGCACGGTCGGGGACGTGGCGGACATGCCCGAGTCCACGCTCGTGTCGGTGCTCGGCCCGGGTGCGGGCCGCCATCTGCACGCGCTGGCGCTCAACCGCGACCCGCGCCCGGTGCGGACGGGGGTGCGCCGCCGGTCCATCGGCTCGCAGCGCGCGCTCGGACGCCGCCGCCGGACGCCCGGGGAACTGGACGCCATGCTCGTCGGCATCGTCGACCGGCTCGGCGGGCGGCTGCGCAAGGCCCGGCGCGTGTGCCGGACGATCACGCTCCGGCTGCGGTTCGGCGACTACGCGCGGGCCACGCGCTCGCACACGCTGCCGCAGGCGACCGCCGAGACACCCGTCATCCTGGCGGCGGCGCGCGGGCTGCTCGCCGCCGCCGCGCCGATGATCGAGGAGCGGGGGCTGACCCTGATCGGCGTCTCGCTGGGCAACCTGCACGACGACCGGGCCGTCCAGCTGGCGCTGCCGTTCGACCAGAGCCTGGCCGTGGACGAGGCGATGGACGGGGTCCGCGGCCGGTTCGGGTCGTCCGCGATCACCCGCGCGGTGCTGCTGGGCCGCGACCAGGGCGTCCAAGTCCCGACGCTGCCCGACTAGCCGAGCCGGATCCTGCGGGTCACCAGCGCGGCCATCAGGCGGCCCGCGGCCGGGAGTTCGAGCGGCAGCAGCGAAGGGGACGGGTGGACGCGGCGGCGCTCGCCGCGTTCGATCGCGCGGACGATGGCGCGTGCGGCGGACTCGGGGGAGACGGGCGGCGGAGTCCGCGCGGGCTTGCCGTGCCAGGGGAGAAGGTCGATGTCGCGGGCGGCGGTGTCGGTGGCGCCCGGGACGTACTCCATGACGGTGGTCCCGGTTCCGCGCAGCTCATTGCGGAGCGTGCGGGTCGCATGCGCGAGCGCCGCCTTGGACGCGCCGTAGTAGCCCAGCGTCGGGACGGGCAGCGATTGCAGGGTCGAGGTGACGTTGACGACCGTGCCTCCGCGCAGGGTGGGCAGCAGTGCCCGCGTCAGTGCGATCGGTGACCAGAAGTTGGTCTCGAAGAGCGCGCGGGCGGCGTCGTCGTCACCCACTTCGCGCTGCGTGCCGACCAGGCCGACGCCCGCGTTGTTGATCAGGATGCGGACGGTGCCGAGCGAGTCGAGGGCCTGCCCGGCCAGGTCGGCGGCGGCGCCGGGACGCGACAGGTCGGCCTCGATCACGTGCGGCCGCACCGGGCCGGGCGCGGCGTCCGCGACCTCTACAAGGGCGTCCTTCCGGCGGGCCGCGATGGCCAGGCGGGCTCCGCGGCCGGCGAGCGCGAGGGCCAGGGCGCGGCCGATCCCGCTCGATGCGCCCGTCAGCAGGATCGGTGCCCCGTCCAGGTTCACGCGTGTCACGTGCCCTCCAAATTGACTGATTATCAATCAATTTGAGACGCTAGTCTCCGGCCAGGACGGACGTCAACCGAGGAGAGAGCCGATGGTCAGGCCCGACCGCCGCGCGATGCTGATCGAGGCCGCCGCGGAGCTGTTCACCGAGCGCGCCTTCGACGAGGTCACCACAACGGAGATCGCCAAGCGCGCCGGA
Organism: Actinomadura darangshiensis; assembly: GCF_004349235.1. Taxonomy (GTDB): domain Bacteria; phylum Actinomycetota; class Actinomycetes; order Streptosporangiales; family Streptosporangiaceae; genus Spirillospora; species Spirillospora darangshiensis. The sequence goes on from NZ_SMKY01000237.1 coordinate 6,273, forward strand.
GTCGCGTACGGGCTGATCGCGCACCATTTCGGCAACAAGCGCGGCCTCTACCTCGCGACCCTGCGCGCCGCCGCCGACCGGCTCCGGGCCGTGCACGAGGTCGTCCCGCGGGGGGATACGCCGGGCGCGCAGCTCCGCGACGCGCTCGACCGGCACATCGCGTTCATGGAGGCCAACGCGGCCGGTTTCCTGGCGGTGACGCGCGGCGGCAACGGGTCCGATCCCGAGGTGCGCGGGATCGTGGAGGACCTGCGCTGGCAGGGGGCCAGGCGGCTGCTGGACGCCCTGGGCGCGGCGGCCCCGGTCCGGCCGGTGCTGCGCACGACGATGCGCGGCTGGGTCGGGTACCTGGACGAGATCGTCATCGACCACCTCCGGCACCGGGACGTCCCGCGCGAGCGCCTGGTGTCGCTGGCCGCCGCCACCCTCGCCGCCGCGCTCCGCGCCGCTGCCGCCGAGGACCCGGAGACGGGCCTCGGATCGGCGGTCCTCGACCTGCTGGACGGTGAGGACGGTGCCCAGCCCGCGGGCGCCGACCCGCACGGCCGATTCGGCGCCCGGGGCACGCGGGCCCCGGCGTGAGCACCGCGCCCTCCATGAGACGATCGTCTCCCGGGATCGAGTGGAGTTCGCGATGGCTGATGAGAGGTGGTCTCCCGCCGAGGTCGATCTGGTGACGCCCAACACGGCCCGGATCTACGACTACCTGCTCGGCGGCAAGGACAACTACACCGCCGACCGGGAGGTGGCCGAGGAGCTCCTCGACGTCATCCCCGAGGCGCGGATGGCCGCGCTGGAGAACCACGCCTTCATCGGGCGCGCGGTCCGCTTCCTCGCCCGGGAGGGCGTCCGCCAGTTCATCGACGTCGGCTGCAAGCTGCCCGCGCGCGGCAACGTCCACGAGGTCGCCGCCGAAGTCGCGCCCGACGCCGCGGTCGTGTTCGCCGACGGCGACCCGGTCGTCCTCGCGCACGCCCGCGCGCTGCTCGCGCGGACGTCGCGCACCGCCGTCGTCCAGTGCGACCCGAAGCGGCCCGAGACCCTCGCCGCGGACCCGCGGGTGCAGGCCCTCATCGACTTCGAGCGGCCGGTGGCGGTCATCCTCGACCGCGTCCTGCACTTCGTCCACGACACCGCCGAGGCGGCCGCCGCCGTCCGCGGCCTGCACGCGGTCCTGGCGCCGGGAAGCCACCTGGTGTTCACGCACATCACCCAGGACCCCGAGCCCCAGTCGGGCGGCGACGTCGGCACCGTGTTCAAGCCGACCACCGCGCATTTCTGGGGCCGCAGCCGCGCCGGCGTCCACGAGATAGTCTCCTGCTTCGACCTCGTGGAGCCGGGCCTGGTCTTCACCTCGCAGTGGCGGCCCGACCTGTCCGCCGCGAGGGTCGCGCACCCCGAGCGCACCTTCACCCTCGCGGGCGTCGGCCGGCGCTGACCGGAGCGCCCGGTCCGGGGAACCACGGACCGGGCGCCCGTGTGTCCCCGGTGGCCGGACGTGGCCGGATGGACCAGCATCGAAAGGATGGTCGTGGTGATTTCCGCACCGCGGAGGCGCAGGTCGCCGCCGTGGTTCGGGGCGGAGACGAGGCGCGCCCTCGCCGCCGGCCTGGCGGTGGCGGGACTGGCGCTCCTCGCGGGCTGGCCGTACTGGCGGGGCCACCCGGCCGCCGCCGCGATCACGCTGGCGAGCTGCGCCGCGATCGCCGTGGTGGGCGTGCTGCTCGCGACCGGGGGGCGCACCCGCCGCACCGGGCTGCTGTTCGCGGCCGCGTCGGTCTGCTGGGCGGCCAACTGGGCGGCGAGCTGGGACGCGACCCTCGGGCCGATCATGTCGCCGTACGCTCAGGCCACCTTCTACCTCGCGCTGGCCGTGGGCGTCCTGCTGTACCCGGGCGGGCGCCTTGAGTACCTGGCCGACCGGATCTGGACGGTGCTGGCGTGCGTGGTGCTCTGGGGCTGCCCGACGGCGCTGTGGGTCACCTCCGAGCCGGAGTGGGCGGCGTTCCGCGGCGATTCGGTGTGGTGGCCGGCGCCGTTCCCCGACCTGGAGGTCTTCCGGACCGTCCTGAAGGTCTCCGGCGGCCTCTACGTCTTCCTCGCCGTGTCGCTCGCCGTCGTGCTGCTGCTCCGGCTGCCGCGGATGGGCCGGATGCGGCGGCTGCTCATCCTGCCGGTGACCCTCGCGATCGGGTTCGTCGGCATCTCCGCCGCGCTCACCCAGAAGCCGGTCATGACGACGTCGATCCCGCTGGACGACCTGCTCCACGTGTACGTGGTGCAGGGCGCCGTCGTCGTCATCGTCCCGCTCACCCTGCTGGCGTCCGGGCTGCGTGTCCGCATCGCCGAGCTGACCGTCGCCGGGCGGATGCTGCGGCTGACCGCGCCGGTGTCGGTCGAGCGGGTCCGCGACGCGCTGCGCGACGTCCTGCACGACCCGACGCTGGAGCTGTGGTTCTGGGCGCCGATGGAGGAGACCTACGTCGACACCGCCGGGCTTCCCGTCACCCTCGACCTGGCGGACGACGGCACAGGGGAGCGGGACGGGGACCGCCGGCGGCATCGCGTGCGCAGCGCCGCCGGGGGCCCGCTCGCCGTCGTCGAACTCGGCGGCGCGCTCCGCGACCACGGGTCCCTCGTCGAGGCGGCGCTCGTGGCGGGCGGCCGGGCGCTGGAGACCGCCCGGCTGCAGGCGAGCGTCCAGGCGGGCCTGGAGCAGGTCAGGGCCGCCTACCGGCGGCTCGTCCGCGCCGAGACCGTCGAGCGCGAGCGCCTCGCCCGCGACCTGCACGACGGCGCGCAGCAGCGGCTGCTGGCGCTCGGCGCGATGCTCGGCACGCTGGAGGCCGTCACCGGCGACCCGGCGGTCAGGGAGCACGCCCGCAACTGCCGCGGCGAGCTGATGGAGGCGCTCGCCGAGCTGCGGGCGCTCGCCCGCGAGGTGCAGCCGGCGCTGCTCGTCCAGGACGGGCTCGGGCCGGCGCTGGAGGTCGTCGCCGAGCGGCTCGGTACCCGCGTCGCGCTCGACGTCACGCCCCGCCGGTTCTCCCGCGAGATCGAGTCCACCCTTTACTCGGCGCTCTGCGAGGCCCTGTCGTACGCTGTCGACCGCGCGCGTGCGACCCAGGTGTCGGTGCGGGTCGGCGAGAAGGACGGGCGGCTGGTCGCGGAGGTCGGGCTCGACGGCGCCGCCCCCGCCGCCCCGGCCGCCGACCTGGCCGGGCTGACCGGCCGGATCAGGGCGCTGCGCGGCGAGGTGGAAGTCGATGGCGGCCCCGGCACGGGCACGACGGTGAGGATGGACCTTCCATGCGAGTAGCGGTGGCGGAGGACAGCGGGATCTTCCGGCAGGCGCTGGTCACCCTGCTCACCACGGTCGGCATCGAGGTCGTGGTGTCGGCGGGGTCGGGCGAGGAGCTGCTGGCCCTCATCGCCGAGGACCCGCCGGACGTGGCGATCGTCGACCTGCACATGCCGCCGACGTTCACCAACGAGGGCGTCGTCGCGGCCCGCCGGCTGCTGGCGCGCCACCCCGGCCTCGGAGTGCTCGTCCTGTCCGCGTTCAACGAGACGCCGCAGGCGATGGAGCTGTTCCGCGACCAGCCGCGCGGCGTCGGCTACCTGCTGAAGGACCACGTCACCGATGTGGACAACCTGCGTTCGGCGCTGGAGCGGGTGCGCAGCGGCGAGGTCGTCATCGACCCGGACGTGGTGACCCGGCTGGTCGAGGCGCGGCACCGCGAGCAGGAGCTGGCCCGGCTGTCCGGCCGCGAGCGGGAGGTGCTGGAGCTGATGGCGGAGGGGCACTCCAACGCGGGGATCGGCAAGCGGCTGCACCTGTCCGCGCGGACCGTCGAGGACCACGTGCGGGCCATCTTCACCAAGCTCAAGATCACCTCGCCGGGCGGGCCGCCCGGCCCCCAGGACAGCAACAAGCGCGTGCTCGCCGTCCTCACCTGGCTGCGGGCCGCGGAGACGCGCTGACCGGATCCGGTCGGGCGCATCAATCGGGTAACGGCCCCTCGCGCTTCCCGCGCGCCGTGCGGAAAACTGACCGCGCGTGCCGGGTCGCGCCGAGTGACCCGGTGGTGGCCCCCGCACGCCACCGGGACACGCCGCGGGCCCGGTCCGGGCCCCGCCAGGGCCGTGTCCGGCACGGTTTCATGCTCCCGGTGCGGCACTCCGCGCACATCCGGGAAAACCCCAGTCCCGGACGGTGGTTTCCCGGGACGACACGGAAGGGAGCGCGGTGAGGCCCGTCCCCCGGTGGCCGCCGCTGTGGCTCGGCGCGCGGGTCCGGCGCGCCCTGGCGGCGGGCGCCTCGGTCGCCGCGGCGACGCTGGCCTCCGGCTGGCCCCACTGGCGGGGGCATCCCGCGGAGGCCGCGGTCACGCTGGCCTGCTGCGGCGGGTTCGCCGTCGCGGGCGGCCTGTTCGCCGCCGGGCGGCTCGGCCGCCGGACCGGACGGTGGTTCGTCCTCGCCGCCGCGGCGTGGGCGGTCACCTGGGCCGCGGCGTGGAACACCGGAGCCGCGCCGCTCGTGTCGGTGTTCGCCCAGTCGGTGTTCTTCCTCGCGATCGGTGTCGGCGTCCTGTCGTACCCGGGCGGGCGGCTGCAGGGCGCCGCGGCCCGGCTGTGGACCGCCGCCGCCGTCATGATCATGGTCGGCGGGCAGGCGCTGCTGTGCGTCTGCTCCCGGCCCGGCTGGAACGGCTTCGCCGGCTCGGTGACCTGGCCCGCGATCCACCCCGACCACGAGGTGTTCGACTGCGTCCAGCGCGCGGTGACGGCCGCGATGGCGGCGCTGGCCGGCGCCTTCGTGATCATCCTGGTGGCGCGGCTGCCCCGGACCGGACGGCTCGACCGCGCGCTCGCCGTCCCCGTCGCGGCCGCCGTGACGATCGGCGTCACCGGCGCCCTGGCCGTCCAGGGCACGCTCCTCGGCACCGGCCTCGACCTGGACGACGTGCTGGAGGTCTACCTCATCCAGGGCGTCTTCGCCACGGGGCTGCCATTGGCGTTCCTCGCCACCGCCCTGCGCACCCGGTTCGCCGAGCTGACCGTCGCCGAGCGGATGCACCGCCTGCTCACCGCGCCCGTCTCCGTGGCGACGGTCCGCGACGCGCTGCGCACCGTCCTGCGCGACGACACCCTCGACCTGTGGATGTGGGCGGACGGCGGGTACGTCGACATGGCCGGCCGCAGCGCCGGCGGCGACGTCCCGGGGCGCTGGCGGCACGAGGTCCGGACGTCGGGCGGCGAGCCCCTCGCCACCGTCGACGTCGCCGTCGCGCTCCGCGACCACGAGCCGCTCGTCGAGGCGGCGCTGATCGCGGGCGGCCGCGCGCTGGAGACCGTCCGGCTGCAGGCCGCCGCCCAGGCGACCCTCGAACGGGCCCGCGACGCGCGGGAGCGCCTGGTGCGGGTGCAGGCCGCGGAGCGCGAGCGGCTGGCGGCCGACCTGAAGCGCAGCGCCCAGCAGCGGCTCCGCACCCTGGAGGAGATGCTCGCGGGCTTAGCGGAGGCGACCGCTGACGCGGCGGCCCGCGAGCAGGCCCGGACCTGCCGCCGCGAGCTGGCCGAGGCGGTCGCCGAACTGGACGACCTCGCCCGCGGCGTGCACCCGGCGATCCTCGCCGACTCCGGGCTGGCCCCGGCGATCGAACTGGTCGCCGCACGCACCGGCGTGCCCGTCCGCCTGGACCTGCCGGCCGGGCGCTTCCCGCCGGAGATCGAGTCGACCCTCTACTTCGCGCTCTGCGAGGCCCTCACCAACGCCGTCAAGCACGCGCGGGCCGCCTCGATCGGGCTGACCGTCCGCCCCGGCCCGGCCGAGATCGTCGCCGAGGTCGGCGACGACGGAATCGGCGGCGCGTCCGCGACCCCCCGCGGCGGCCTGGCCGGCCTGACCGACCGCGTCCGCGCCCTCCGCGGCCAGGTCACCGTGACCAGCCCACCCGGCGAAGGCACCACGGTGCGCATCGTGCTTCCCGTGCCCTGAGGCCGCCGGCGCGGTCACGCGGGGGAGGGGCGCACGATGGGGACGAGGTAGCGGCGGGCGAAGTCGCGGGCGCCCGCGTCGTCGAGGGGGATGTGGCCCTCGGGGGTGAGGACGAGGGAGTGGGTGAGGCGGACGAGGATCTCGGCGACCAGCTCCGGGTCGACGCCGGCCGGGGCGGCGCCGTGGCGCTGCGCGGTGCGCAGCCGGCCGGCGAGGTAGCCGCGGGCGGCGGCCAGCAGCGGCCCGGCCTTGACCGTGGAGTGCGGGAGGATCAGCTCGGGTTCGACGACCATGAGGCGGGTCATCAGCCGCTGCTCCCGGCTGATCCGCAGCGTGACGGCGAACCCCTCGACGAGGCGCTCCTCCAGGGTGGGGAGCGCGGCGACGGCCTCGTCCAGCTCGGCGAAGAACCGCCGCGCCTCCCGCAGCAGGACACCGGTGACGAGGTCGCCCTTGGTGGGGAAGCGCCGGTAGATCGTGGCGCGGCCGAGGTCGGCCTCGCGCGCGACGTCGTCCATGGTGGTGCGGCGCGGCCCGTAGGTCTCGAAGCACCGCAGCGCGGCGTCCAGGATCCGGTCGGCCTGCGGCTCGTTCTCCGGGACGCCGGTGAGCAGGTTCCGCAGGAGTTCGTCGCCGTCGCTCGTCATCTCGCGGCCGACTCTAGCCGGTGCGCGCCTTGCGGGCCGACCGCATGGCGCGGTAGGCGACGGGGGAGTAGCGCAGCGGGGGCGGCGTTACCGCGTCGGCGAGCCGCAGCCCGCGCGCGAAGACCTCGAAGCGGCGCCGCTCGGACGCCGTCCAGCGCAGCCCGAACCGCTCGCGCAGGACGGGCGGGAGCGCGGCGAGGCCCGTCGCTCGCAGCAGCCGCGTCGGCGGGAGCGCGAGCCCCGTCCAGGCGGCCCTCGGCAGCGGCCAGTTCGGCGGCGGCGGCAGCGGCGTGCGGTCGAGCCGGATGAGCAGGTCGACGGTCTCGTTGCGTTCGAGCCGGTCCTCGACCATGCCGTCGAAGTAGGCGCGGAAGGCGGCCGGGCCGTCCGGCAGGTGGCGCTCGGTGACGCCGAGGGCGAGCGCGAGGTCGCGCCACTCCTGGAAGAGGGCGGCCTCCTTCACCGGCCCGAGCGGGCGGCCGAACAGCCGCTGCGTCTGCACCATGCCGTGGTAGAGCGTCGCGTGGACCCACAGGTAGGCCTCGGGGTTCAGCGCGTGGTAGCGGCGCCCCTCGGCGTCGACGCCCTTGATGTCCTTGTGGATCTCGCGGAGCCGGGCGGCCTCCGTCCGGCCGCGGTCCTCGCCCCGGTAGCCGAGGAAGTCGAACGTCGACTCCAAGGTGCGCAGCAGCCGTCCCCAGCGGTCGGTGAGGAACTCCGAGTGGTCGGCGACGCCCGCGCCGACCACGGGATGGGCGACCTGCAGGAGCAGCGTCGACCTGCTGGTGAACACGCCGCGCCAGTCGCCCGCGTACCGCCAGGTCAGCGAGGACGGTCCGGGAA
>NZ_SMKY01000238.1 GCF_004349235.1 Actinomadura darangshiensis
CCCGTGAGCAGCCCCAGCTGCACGGCCGCACAGGTCGTGCCGCCCGCGAGCAGGCCCGTCCCGGCACCCGCGAGGAACAGCGTGGCGACGCCCACGGCGACCACCTCCGCCGCGAAACCCTCCCCAGGCCCCGCCACCGCGAAGCGTCACCGGACGGGCACCCTCGGGTATCCGGCGGTGCCGCCGGGGGTCACTCCTCGGCGGACGGCTCCCCGTCGAGTGCGGCGCGCAGGTCGGTGAGCCGGCGGTCGAGCTCCTCGAACTCGCCGCGCAGCCCGGCCGGGACGCGCTTGCCGACCGCCTCCGCCTGCTCCTCCACCGAGGTCAGCCGGTCGCCGACGCGCCGCGCCACGATCCGCTGCGGCGACTCCCCGGCGGGACGCGCCTTCAGCAGCGTCGACTGCTCCCGCAGCAGGGCCGCCTGCTCACGCAGCAGCGCCGTCTGGTCGCGGAGCTGCTTGTTCTTGGTGTGCAGCTCCACGAACACCGACACCTTGGCGCGCAGCACCCACGGGTCGAACGGCTTGGAGATGAAGTCGACCGCGCCCGCCGCGTAGCCGCGGAACGCGTAGTCGGGGTCGCTGTTCACGGCGGTGAGGAAGATGATCGGCAGGTCGCGGGTCTTGCGGCGGCGCTTGATGTCGCGGGCCGTCTCGAACCCGTCCATGCCCGGCATCACGACGTCCAGCAGGATGACCGCGTACTCCTCGGTGAGCAGCGCCTTCAGCGCGTCCTCCCCGGACCGGGCCCGGACCAGATCCTGATCGAGCGAGCTGAGGATGGCCTCCAGCGCGATCAGGTTCTCCTCGCGGTCGTCCACGAGCAGGATCTTCGCCTTGTCGTCCACGCGCGTCTCTCCGATTCCGGTCCCCGCCAGCGCTGCAGCCCCACGGCGACCCTACTCGCAGCTCCTCTCCTCAGCGGACGATGGAGGGTTGCAGCCAGTTCCTCATGACGTCAAGGAGATGGTCCACGTCGACGGGCTTCGGGACATAGTCCGACGCGCCCGAGGCGAGGCTCTTCTCCCGGTCCTCCTTCATCACCTTGGCCGTGATGACGATGATCGGCAATTCGGCGAACTGGGGCATCTCCCGGATCGCGGCCGTGGTGGCGTAGCCGTCCAGGCCCGGCATCATGATGTCCATCAGGACGACCGCGACGTCCGGGTTGCGGTGCAGGACGTCGATTCCGGCCTGCCCGTCCTCGGCGTAAAGGACCTCCATGCCGTAGCCCTCCAGCACGCTGGTGAGCGCGAACACGTTCCGCACGTCGTCGTCGACGATCAGGACCTTGCGGCCCGACAGGACCGTGTCGAGGAAGTCCGAGGGCGGCTCCTCAAGGAGGCCGTTCAGCGCGGACTCCTGCTCGCCGTGCCGCTCCCTCGTGGGCGCACGCTGCTCGGCCGGCAGCCCGTTCTCCCCGGGCTGGGCTGTCGCCTGGCCCGGCATGCCCCCGTTCCCGGCCGCGCCGCCCGGGCGGAGGCCCGGCACGGCCTCGATGGCCGCCGGCTCGTCCGGCATCGCCGTGCGGCGCCGGTCGTCCCGGTCGCTGTACTGGGCGGGCAGGTAGAGCGTGAACACGCTGCCGCGGCCCGGCTGGCTCTCGGCGTGGATCTCCCCGCCCAGCAGCCGCGCGATGTTCCGGCTGATCGACAGGCCGAGCCCGGTGCCGCCGTAGCGGCGGCTCGTGGTCCCGTCGGCCTGCTGGAACGGCTCGAAGATCTCCTGCAGCTTGTCGGCGCTCACCCCGATGCCGGTGTCGATCACCCGGAACGCGATCACGTCGGGGGTGTTCCACAGCGCGGGCAGCGTGAAGTCGATGTCGCCGGCCCGCTCGATCAGCAGCCGCACCTCGCCCTCGGCGGTGAACTTCACCGCGTTGGACAGCAGGTTCCGCAGCACCTGCTGCAGCCGCTGCTCGTCGGTGTTCAGCGTGCCCGGGACGTCCGGCGCCACCTCCACACCGAACTGCAGGCCCTTGTCGACCGACAGCGGCCGGAACGTCGCCTCCACGTAGTCGACCAGCGCCGGCACCGACAGCCGCTGCGGGTGCGCCTCCATCTTCCCGGCCTCCACCTTGGCCAGGTCCAGTATGTCGTTGATCAGCACCAGCAGGTCGGTGCCCGACTCGTGGATCGTCTGGGAGAACTCCACCTGCTTGCCGGTGAGGTTGCCCTCCTGGTTCTCCGACAGCAGCTTGGCCAGCACCAGCAGGCTGTTCAGCGGCGTGCGCAGCTCGTGCGACATGTTCGCGAGGAACTCCGACTTGTACCGCGAGGAGATCGCCAGCTGCTCGGCGCGCTCCTCCAGCGTCCGCCGGGCCTGCTCGATCTGGAAGTTCTGGATCTCGATCGCGCGGTTCTGCTGGGCCAGCAGCGCCGCCTTCTCCTCCAGCTCGGTGTTGGAGTGCCGCAGCTCGCCCTGCTGGCGCTGCAGCTCGTCCGAGCGCTCCTGCAGCTCCTGCGCGAGCCGCTGCGACTCGCCGAGCAGCGCCTCGGTGCGGGTGTTGGCGCGGATCGCGTTCAGCGTGACCCCGATCGTCTCGATCAGCTGGCTGAAGAACGCCAGGTGGACGTCGGTGAACCGGCCGAACGAGCCCAGCTCGATCGCGCCCAGCACCTCGTCCTCGAACACGATCGGCAGCACGATGATGTTGACCGGGGACGCCTCGCCCAGCCCCGACCCGATCTTGACGTAGTCGGCGGGCGCGTCCGCGATCAGCAGCGGGCGCCGCTCCTGCGCCGCCTGCCCGACCAGGCCGTCGCCCAGCGTGAACCGGACGGTGCCGCCGCGGTGCCGCCGCGTCCCGTACCCGGCGATCAGGACGAGCTCGGTCTCCTCGCCCACGTTCTCCGCGAGGTAGAAGGCGCCGTACTGGGCGCTCGCCGTCGGCGTCAGCTCCCGCATGATCAGGTCGGCGACCTGCTGGAGGTCCCGGTGGCCCTGCATGAGCCCGCCGATCCGCGCCAGGCTGGTCTTCAGCCAGTCCTGCTCCTCGTTGGCGCGGGTCGTCTCGCGCAGCGTCGCGACCATCAGGTTGACGTTGTCGGACAGCTCGGCGACCTCGCCGCGCGCCTCCACGGTGATCGTCCGGGTCAGGTCGCCGGTCGCGACCGCGCTCGCGACCTCGCCGATCGCGCGGACCTGGGTGGTCAGGTTCCCGGCCAGCTCGTTGACGCTCTCGGTCAGCCGCTTCCAGGTGCCGGACACGCCCTCGACCTCGGCCTGGCCGCCGAGGCGGCCCTCGATGCCGACCTCGCGGGCGACACGGGTCACCTCGGACGCGAACGACGACAGCGTGTCGACCATCGTGTTCAGCGTGGTCTTCAGCTCCAGGATCTCGCCCTGCGCGTTCACGTCGATGCGCCGCGTCAGGTCGCCGTGCGCGACCGCGGTCGCGACCTGCGCGATGTTGCGGACCTGGTAGGTCAGGTTGGACGCCATCCCGTTGACGTTGTCGGTCAGGTCCTTCCACATGCCGCCCGCGCCGGGCACCCGGGCCTGGCCGCCGAGGCGGCCCTCGGTGCCGACCTCGCGGGCGACCCGGCTGACCTCGTCGGCGAAGGCGGACAGCGTGTCGACCATCGTGTTCAGGGTGTCCTTGAGCTGCAGGATCTCGCCCTGCGCGTTGACCTCGATCTTGCGGGTCAGGTCGCCCTGCGCCACCGCGGTGGTCACCTGCGCGATCCCGCGCACCTGGTTGGTCAGGTTGTTCGCCATCGAGTTGACGTTGTCGGTCAGATCGAGCCACACCCCGCCCGCGCCCGGCACGATCGCCTGGCCGCCGAGGCGGCCCTCGGTGCCGACCTCGCGGGCGACGCGGGTCACCTCGGACGCGAACGCCGACAGCGTGTCGACCATCGCGTTCACGGTGTCCTTCAGCTCCATGATCTCGCCCTGCGCGTCCACCGTGATCTTCTTGCCGAGGTCGCCCTCGGCGACGGCGGTGGTGACCTGCGCGATGTTGCGGACCTGGTAGGTCAGGTTGGACGCCATCCCGTTGACGTTGCTGGTCAGGTCCTTCCACACGCCGCCCGCGCCGGGCACGATCGCCTGCCCGCCGAGGCGGCCCTCGGTGCCGACCTCGCGGGCGACGCGGGTGACCTCGTCGGCGAAGGCGGACAGCGTGTCGACCATCGTGTTCACGGTGTCCTTGAGCTGCAGGATCTCGCCCTGCGCGCTGACCGTGATCTTCTTGCCGAGGTCGCCCTCGGCGACGGCGGTGGTGACCTGCGCGATGTTGCGAACCTGGTAGGTCAGGTTGTTCGCCATCGCGTTGACGTTGTCGGTCAGGTTCTTCCAGACGCCGCTGACGCCCGGCACGTTCGCCTGCCCGCCCAGCTGCCCCTCGGTGCCGACCTCGCGGGCCACGCGGGTGACCTCGTCGGCGAACGCCGACAGCTGGTCGACCATCGTGTTCACGGTCAGCTTCAGCTCCTGGAGCTCACCGGTCGCCTCGACCGTGACCTTGCGGGTCAGGTCGCCCTCGGCGACGGCGGTGGTGACCTCCGCGATGTCGCGGACCTGCGACGTCAGCCGCGCCGCCATCACGTTCACCGACGCGGTCACGTCCCGCCAGCGGCCCGTCATGCCGCGCGCCGGCGCCTGCCCGCCGAGCCGCCCCTCGGTGCCGACCTCGCGGGCGAACTGGGTGACCTCCCAGGTGAACTGGTCGAGCAGCTCCACCATGCCGTTGACCGACTTGGCCATGCGCAGCAGCTCCCCGCGCATCGGCCTGCCGCGCACCCGAAGCTCCACCCGCTGGCTCAGGTCGCCCGCCGCCACCGCCTCCACCACCTGGCTCATCCCGGTGGCGAGGTCGGTCAGCTTGTCGATGATGGCGTTGGAGTCCTCCACGGCGGCCACCCAGGTGCCGCGCAGCGTTCCCGGCGTCAGCCGGCCCCGCAGCTGGCCCTCCCGGCCGATCTCCCGCCGGACGCGGGCCAGCCCGGAGGCCAGCTCCGTGGCGTTCTGCCGGATCTCCTCCAGGATCGCCGCGGCCTCCGCCACGGCGCCCTCGCCCGGCACGTTCAGCTCCGACCTCGCCCTGCCGTCCCGCACGGCGAGGAGCGCCTTCAGGAGCGGTTCGAGGTCCGCGTCGCTGTAACGCGGGGTGGTGTCGCGGTTCCCGCCGCCGGGGCGGGCACGAGACGCGGTACGCGGCATTCTGTTCATCCTCCTGGCCCGCGATTCGTCGGTTCTCCGGAGACCACGGACTCCTGCTCTGGGACGTCTTCCGGGCGCACCTGTACTCTACGTCGCCGCGCGGCGGCGGAAACTCCTCCGCAGGTCGCGCGGCCCCCTGCGGCTCCGGCGGGCTGCCTCGAACGCGCATCTGCCCTTGTAGCCTTCGTGTTACGGTCTGTCGTGTTGTGGCGGGGGCCGGACAAACTCGAGGCGGGACGCTTGGCCCGTCCCGGTCGGCGGCTTCCGTGGCCGGGCGGCCGACCAGTCTGCCACGATAGCCAGGCCCGGACAGGTATCGCTTCGAACGAAGGACGACAGTGGATCGGCAGACGGCGTCGGCGACCTTCCCGTCCGCCGCCCCGGCGGTGGCGGATGCGCGCCGGTTCGTCCGGAAGGTGCTGGCCGACTGGGGCATGGACCAGGTCGCGGACGACGCCGTCCTGGCGACGAGCGAGCTGGCCACCAACGCCATCGCCTACGCCGGCACCTCCTTCGAGGTCTCCTGCCGCCTGGAGAACGGGGACATCGAGGTCGAGGTCCGCGACCGCCACCCCACCCGGGGCATCGAGATGCCCGGCGTCACCGCCTCCAGCGGGCGGGGGCTGCCGTCGCTCTCCAGGCTCGCCGCGTCCTGGGGCGTCTCCTACGACCGCCGATCCAAGGGCGTCTGGTTCCGGCTGCCCCGGCCGGGCGCCGGCGACGCTGCCGCGCCGGACGCGGACGCGGCCGGCGGCGCCGGGCCGAACGCGGCGGACGGCTCCGGGCGGGCCGAGCACACGGCAGGTGACCGCGCCGGCCGCGAACGCGGCCCCCGCGACGGCGTGGAGGCGGCCCGCGAGGGCGCCGGGCCCGCCGCCCAGAGCCGCGAGGGCAGGATCGCCGGCGGCGTGAGCGAGCTGCCCGTCGCGGGCGACCGCCTGCTGCGCTCCCCGGCGGCCGTCGAGGCCATGGAGGACGGCGTCGCCGCCGTCCGGGAGATTTTCGGCGCCGAGGGCGCCGCCGTCCTGCTGACCGAGCGCGACGGACGGCTGATCATGGGCTCGGCCGCCGGGACGGCCACCGAGATGCCGCTCGGCGAGCTGAACGTCGGCTCGCTCACCCCCGCCGCCCGCGCGGGAGCGCCATGGGTGGCCGCCGACGCCGGCGACCCGGCCGCGGCGGCCCTGCGGGCCCGGTCCCTGGCCGCCGCGCCGCTGGAGTCCCAGGGGCGGCTCACCGGGCTGATCGTGGCCGTCTCGCCGGTTTCCGGCCGCTTCGGCGAGGCCGACGGCGCCCGGCTCGGCCGGCTCGCCGACGAGATGTCGCTCTCCCTGGAGAAGGCCAGAGTGGGGGAGTTGGAACGGTCCTGGCGCGGCTGGCTCAGCTTCGTCGCCGAGGCCAGCGACCTGCTCGCCGGGACCCTCGACCAGGAGCGCACGATGGCGCTGGTCGCCCAGCTCGTCGTGCCCCGCCTCGCCACCTGGTGCGCCGTCTACACCGTCACCGAGGCCGAGCCCGACCGGCTCGCCTACGTGTGGCACGCCGACGAGAACCGCTCCGACGGCCTCCGCGAGCTCCTCCAGCACGCGGGCGGCGTCCCGCCCACGGACACCGCCGCGCCCTGGAACGGGCTCGCCACCGCCCCCGAGGACGTCCGGGCCGCCGCCGGCGACAGCGCCGCCGACCAGGTCTACGCCTTCCCGCTGATCGCCCGCGGGCGGCGCATCGGCACCATCGTCATCGGCCGCCCCGCCGGCGACCGCTTCCCCCGCAGCGCGATCGAACTGGCCGAGGAGCTGAGCCGCCGCGCCGCCCTCGCCGTCGATAACGCCCGCCTGTTCTCCGCCCAGACCGCCATGAGCAGCGCCCTGCAGCGCAGCCTCCTGCCGCCCGGCATCCCCGAGATCCCGGGCCTGGAGGTCGCCGTGGTGTACGAGCCTGCGGGGGAGGGCAGCGAGGTCGGCGGAGACTTCTACGACGTCTTCGAGAGCGGCCTGCGCCCGGGCGATCCCGTCCCCGCGTCCCGCTGGCGGTTCGCCATCGGCGACGTGTGCGGCACCGGTCCCGAGGCCGCCGCCGTCACCGGCCTCGCCCGGCACGCGCTGCGCATCCTCGCCGCCGAGGACATGTCCGTCCCGGCCGTGCTGACCCGCCTCAACCGGCTCATCCTCGGCGAGGGCGAGCGCGGTCGGCTGCTCACGCTGCTGCACGGCGAGATCGCGGCCCGGCGCCGCCGCGACGGCGTGACGATCAAGCTCACGAGCGCGGGGCACCCGCCCCCGCTGGTGCTCGACCCGGAGGGCGGCGTGCGCGAGGCCGCCTCGCCCCAGCCACTGCTGGGCGTCTTCGACGGCGTGGAGTTCCACACCGACACGGTCGACCTCCGCCGCGGCGAGGTCCTGCTCTGCGTGACCGACGGGGTCACGGAGCGGCGTTCCGGGAACCGGCTGCTCGGCGACGGGCACGGCCTGGAGAAGCTGCTCGCCGGGTGCACCGGGCTGAGCGCGGGCGCCGTGGCCGCCCGGATTCAGCGCGCCGTGCGCGATTTCGGCCCCGAGCCGTCGAACGACGACATTGCCCTCATCGTTCTGCGGGCGTCATGATGGAGACCAACAATCGGTAAGGTGGGGTGGCGTGGGGCTTGCCTTGCACACGACACGACATGACGGCCGCGCGACGATCGCCGCGCGCGGCTCCATCGACCTGCACTCCTCCGAAGAGCTGCGCACTCGGCTGACCGAGCTCGTAGACGCCGGTGAGCGGGCGGTCGTCGTCGACTTGGCGGCGGTCGACTTCTGCGACTCCTCCGGGCTGAACGTCCTCGTCCGGGCGTACAAGCACGCGCGTGCGCAGAACGCCACGCTCACCGTGACCGGCGCCTACGGCCGGGTCGAGAACGTGCTGCGCACCACCGGGCTCGACCGGTTCCTGATCGAGGGCCCAGCGGAGGAGGCATCGGCCGATGGACGGTGAGGTGACCACGATGAAGAACGGCGAGCGGGCGGAGTGACCGACCCGATGACCGAGACCACACTGCGCGCGGCGCCACAGACCGAGGCGGTCGAGTACGCACGGCGGCTCGCCGCCCGCACCATGCGCACCTGGGCGCTCATGGACCGCGAGGAGCTCGTCACCGCGATCGTGGCCGAGCTCGTCGCCAACGCCGTCCGGCACGCCGGCACGGCCCTGGAGCTGCGGCTGCTGCGCGGCACCGGCCGGATCCGGGTCGAGGTCCGCGACCGCGCGGCCCAGCTGCCCCGGCTCACCGTCCCCGGCCCGCTGGACGAGTCGCACCGCGGCCTGTTCATCGTCGACCGGTTCTCCAACTCCTGGGGAGCCGACCCGGTGACCGGCGGCAAGGTCGTCTGGGCCGAGGTCGACATCTGACCCCGGCCCGCTGACCCCGGGCGCGGTACCTCGGGCGCGGTGATCAGGCCGACTTGCGGTACAGCTCGGCCACCATGAAGGCCAGGTCGAGCGACTGGCCCCGGTTGAGCCGCGGGTCGCACGCCGTCTCGTACCGCTGGTGCAGGTCGCCCTCCGCGAGCCCCTGCCCGCCGCCGACGCACTCGGTGACGTCGTCGCCGGTGAACTCGATGTGGATGCCGCCCGGATGGGTGCCGAGGGCCTGGTGGACCTCGAAGAACCCGGCCACCTCGTCCAGGACGTCGTCCAGCCGCCGGGTCTTGTGCCCGCTCGGCGCCTCGAACGTGTTGCCGTGCATCGGGTCGCAGATCCACGCGACCGGGGCGCCGCTCTGGTGCACCTTCTCGATCAGCGGCGGCAGCGCCTCGCGGATCCGGCCGGCGCCCATCCGGGTGATGAAGGTGAGCCGGCCCGGCTCCCGCTCGGGGTTCAGCCGGTTGATCAGGGCCAGCGCGTCGTCCGCCGAGGTCGCCGGGCCGAGCTTCACCCCGATCGGGTTGCGGATGTGGCGCAGGAACTCCACGTGCGCGCCGTCCAGCTGCCGGGTCCGCTCACCGATCCACAGGAAGTGCGCGGACACGTCGTACGGCAGCCCGCTGAGGTGGTCGATACGGGTCAGTGCCCGCTCGTACTCCAGCAGCAGCGCCTCGTGGCTGGAGTAGAACTCCACCCCGTGGAACTCGTCGGGGTTCGCGCCGCATGCCTTCATGAACGTCAGCGCCCGGTCGATCTCGGCGGCCAGCTGCTCGTAGCGGCGGCCCGCCGGGCTCTGCTGGACGAAGTCCCTGTTCCAGGCGTGCACCTGCCGCAGGTCGGCGTAGCCGCCCTTGGTGAACGCGCGGCACAGGTTCAGCGTCACGGCCGAGCAGTGGTAGGCCTTCAGCAGGCGGTGCGGGTCGTTGCGCCGGGACTCGGCGTCGAAGGCGAACCCGTTCACCGCGTCGCCGCGGTAGGCGGGCAGCTCCACACCGCCGCGGACCTCCGCCGGCTTGGAGCGCGGCTTGGCGAACTGGCCCGCCATCCGGCCGATCTTCACGACCGGGACGCTCGCGGCGTAGGTGAGCACGACGGCCATCTGCAGCAGCGTCTTGAGCTTGTTCTTCACCGCGTCGGCGTTCGATCCGTCGAACGTCTCGGCGCAGTCGCCGCCCTGCAGGACGAACGCCTCGCCGCGCGCGACGTCCGCGAGCTGCGCCTTCAGCTGGTCGCACTCGCCGGCGAAGACGAGCGGCGGCTGGTTCGCCAGTTCGGCGGCGACCGCCCGGATCTCGTCCGGGTCGTCCCATTCGGGCTGCTGGAGTGCGGGGAGAGAGCGCCAGGCGTCGAGGTCCCCGGTGGCGGCGGAAGTACTCACGCCTGAAAGGCTATGGCACCGCCCGCCGTGCGGAAACGGACGCGTCGCGGAACGCGGCGGCGGAGGCGCTGCCGCCGCGAACGCGTACCGGGCGGCCCCGGTCTCGGGGCCGCCCGGTTCACGAGGACGGGCGGGGAGGCGGCCTCGGCGGTCGTCAGGCCGCCCGGATCCCGGTCGCGGCGGGTTCCCGGCCGGCGCCCGGCGCCCCGGTGAGCGCGCGGCGGCCGCTCAGGTCGGTCTCGTTCGCCAGCTGCCGCAGCCGGCGCAGCGAGCGGTCGGTGATCTGCCGGACCCGGTTGTGGCTCAGGCCGTAGCGCGCGCCGATCTGCGCGTAGGACAGCGGCTGGCCGCTGTCCATCCCGAACCGGGCCCGCAAGATCGCGGACTCGCGCTCGGGGAGCCGCTCCAGCAGCCGGCCGAGGCCCTCGATGTCGTCCAGCGCGAGGATCTCGGCCTCCGGGGTGACGGCGTCCGGATCCTCCAGCAGGTCGCCCATCGGCGTCTCGCCCGCGTCGTCGACGGTCGCGTCCAGGCTCGCCGGGTCGCGCCGCCAGCGCAGCAGCTCGTCCACGTGCTCGGCCTCGGCGCCCAGCTGCCCGGCGAGCTCCTCGCGGGTCGGCTCCCGGCCGAGCTCGCGGCCCAGCTGGCGCTCCGCGCGGCGCAGCCGCGAAAGCTCCTCCTCGACGTGGACGGGCAGCCGGATGGTGCGGGCGGTGTGGCTGAGCCCGCGCCCGATCGCCTGCCTGATCCACCATGTCGCGTATGTGGAGAACTTGAAGCCGCGGCGGTAGTCGAACTTCTCCACCGCGCGCATCAGCCCCAGGTTCCCCTCCTGGATGAGGTCTATGAGGGGCAACGAATCGGTCGGGTATTTCCGGGCGATCGAGACGACCAGCCGCAAGTTGGCCTCGACGAAGCGCTGCTTCGCGCGCAGCCCCGCCGCGGCCAGCTCCTCCAGTTCCTCGCGGGACGCGCCCGAGGGCGTCCTCCCGTCCTCGAGAAGCTGTTCGGCGTACAGGCCCCCTTCGATCGCCTTGGCCAGATCGACCTCCTCCTGCGCGTCGAGCAGGGGGGTGCGGCCGATCCGGTCGAGGTACGCTCCGACAAGATCCTTGTCGGGAACGTCGACCCTGTCGCCCTTGGTACGGGTTGCAGCCATCCTGACCCTTCTCCGGTGCGATCTCCCTAAGAGGACAACGCTAATTACCGCTCTGTGATTCCCGGGTGGGGAATACTGCGAGGCTGTACGCCGCTCTACGACCTGATACCCCGAATGAGGAGAAACCGACATGGCGACGGTCACACTCACCGCTGAGAACTTCGACGAGGTGGCTCAGGCCGACGGCATCGTGCTGGTCGACTTCTGGGCGGAGTGGTGCGGCCCGTGCAAGAGGTTCGCGCCCGTGTTCGAGAAGTCGGCGGGCAAGCACGAGGACATCGTCTTCGGCAAGGTCGACACAGACGCCGAGGCCGAGCTCCAGATGCGGTTCGGGATCAAGTCGATTCCCACGCTGATGGCGATCCGCGACGGCATGATCGTCTTCGCCGAGCCGGGCGCGGTGCCCGAGCCGGTGCTGGAGAACGTGATCGAGCAGGTCCGCGGCCTTGACATGGAGGACGTCCGCCGGCGCGCGGAGTCCTGAGCGGGCCGCCCGCACCGCCCGCCAGGTTGCGCGGGCGCAACGCGCACCGGACGCGCGGGCGGCGTGTGAGCGGCATGACGGCAAAGAAGCGGACGGTGCCGCCCCTCCTGTGGCATCCATGGACGATGATGGACGGATGCTCGCGGATGTCGTCCCATACCTGGTGTGCCCCGTGTGCGGAGCCGACCTCGACCTGACCGGCCGCAGGCTGCGCTGCCCCGGCGGGCATGCCTTCGACATCGCCCGACAGGGCTACGCGAACCTCCTGCCGGGCAACGCCCGCCCGGGAACGGCCGACACACCGGAGATGGTGCGCGCGAGGGACGAGTTCCTTGAGGCGGGGCACTTCGCCGCACCGGCCGACCGCCTCGCGTGGAACGTCTCGCAGGCGGGTGCTTCCTTCGTCCTGGATGCGGGCGCTGGAACGGGGCACTACCTGAGCCGAATACTCGACCGGGCACCCGGCGCCGTCGGTCTTGCGCTGGACATTTCCAAGCACGCCGCCCGGCGCGCCGCCAAAGCGCATCCGCGCTGTGGCGCCGTCGTCGCCGACCTCTGGCGCCCGCTACCCCTTCGTGACGGCGCAGCCGACACCGTCGTCAACGTCTTCGCTCCCCGAAACGCGGCCGAGTTCCACCGCGTACTCCGCGACGACGGGCTGCTGTGCACGGTCACGCCGTCGCCACGGCATCTCGCCCCGCTCGTGGAGCCGCTGGGGATGTTGTCCATCGACAAGCGCAAGACCGAGCGCATGGACACCGCACTGGCCGGCTACTTCAAGCTCGATTCGCGCCAGGAGCTGGAGACCGAGGCAGTCCTGACCCACGACGAAGTGGCGACGCTCGTCGGCATGGGGCCCAGTGCGCACCACGTCCCGGCCGACCGGCTCCGCGAGCGGCTGGACCGGCTACCCGACCCGCTGACGGCGCCTTTGTCGTTCGTCCTGTCGACGTATCGGCGGCTCGAATAGACGCGCGCCCGCGTGTGGGTGCGCGTCCGCGTCCGCGTGCTGCGTGATCTCAAGCAGGACCTGCGGCACTTCGCCGGGCTCCGTGACGTCCGCCAGGCCGGGCACGTCGAGCGTCCCGTACCGGAAGGACGTGCAGAGGGACCGGGCGGTGCCGCTCAGCAGCAGGCGCTGGAGCGCCTGGCCCGCTCGGAGCCACTCGGCGGGGGAGTCCCCGCGGGTGGTCAGCACCACCCGCTGCCCGACCGAGTCCTGTGCGTCCGGGAGCGGCCGGAGCGCCGCTCCGTCCAAGCGCGCCGCTGCGCCTAGTTCCTGGACGACAGGCAGGGGTGGCCGGACGCCGGTCGCCGGGCGGCCCGCCGGGAACGGCCGGAGGGTCGCGGCGTAAAGCAGCCGTTCCTCCCTGGACACCCGGTGGTGTCCGACCAGTCGCACCGAGGCCAGGACGGATGGACGTGCGGCGTCAGGAAGCAACCGCACCACGGCCTCGTGCCCGAACTGGGCGGCGGCCAAGCGCAGATTCACGAGCGCGGCGCCACTGCTCAGATGCAGGCCCCGTCCGACCGGATCGTGCATCGGCCGGAACCTGACCGGGTCGGCGTGCACCTCGATGAGCCCGGGCACGACCTTGAATCGCCACGCGTGCACGTCATGAATCGTCGGCCCCATCGTCGCGGCGACCACGAGACGCTCCACCGACGCGCGGATGGCGGTGGGCACATTCACGGGGTGTTCCTCCTGACCTCGGCCGAAACGCGTGCCGGGAGCCACCGCCGTCCCGCGGCCATGCCCGCCGCGGGGGTGAGCGGTCGGGTCACCGTACCCCACTGTGACCCGGCGCACGTAGTGCGTGAAAGGCGAGGTCAGCGGGGTGATTGGTGTGCTTGTGTGACAAGAATGCGCAGTGGCCGGCGCGGCGCGATTTGACCGTGTCGGAGGCGGACCTTAATGTCTCTCGTGCCCCAAGGGACGCGGACGCCGCATGGCGGCCGAACCCAGGGGGAGCGGACCTTCCGAAAACGGTTCGAGCCTCGCTCGGACTGTTGTAAGGTGGACCACAGGCCCACAACGGGATGCAGGACGCCGCAAGGTGGCCGGCCCGCAGGGCACCTCCTACGAAGCGATCTTCCAGGTTTTCGGCCTGGGGCTGTGTCGTCGCGTGGGGGCCTGGGATGCTTCGTCTCCGTCGAAAAGAT
>NZ_SMKY01000239.1 GCF_004349235.1 Actinomadura darangshiensis
GCCGGGCCCCGTCCCCCCATCCGTCCCCCTCGGGGCAGGAGGCCGGCCGGCGCGCCGTCAGGCCGGCACGTGCGCCTTCTTGCGGGTCCAGTGCCGGTGCGCCGCGATCGCGTCGATCAGCTTCGCGGAGAAGTCGCCGCCGGGCCCCTCGCCGGTGACGACGCCGGCGTCGCTGACCACGCCTCCGTCGGCGAACTCCACGCCGGTGATCCCGGCGCGCTCCAGCAGCCCGATGCCGGCGTCGAGCGCGCCGACCGCCTTGCAGTGCACGAACGCCTCGGCGACGAAGTGGACGGCGTCACCGTCCTGCGCGAGCGTTTGGACGCTCTCCTCCCCGCCCGGCACGAGGACGGCGTCGTAGAGGACGGACGCCACGGTCGGCATCGCGCGGGTCACCTCGACCTGCGCGCCGCCGGCCGCCTGGACGAAGCCGTCCTTAGCGGCGAGCACCTCGCAGACCGCGCCGGCCGCGGTGAGCGCGTCGCCGGCCGCGGCGACCGCCGCCGAGTCGACGCCGTCCGCCACCAGGACCGCGATCTTGCGGCCCTGGACCGAGCCGGCCGGCGCGTTCGCCTGGCTGAGCGCGGGCGAGGTGCGGCCGTGGTTGGCGATCGCCGGCTCCTCCGGCGGCTCGACGCCGACGCCCTCGGCGACCTGGACGGCGAGGTCGTGGTCGACGCGGTTGAGGTGCTCCACGACACCCTGCCGGATGTGCATGTGGTCGCACTTGCCGAGCTCGAACCGGAACGCGCCGACGATGTGCTCCTTCTCCCAGCCGGCCATGCTGTTCCAGAACAGGGTGGCCTGCGAGTAGTGGTCGGCGAAGCTCTCGCTCCGCTTGCGGATCTTGTTGCCGTCCACCCGCTCCTGGTAGTGGGTGTAGGCGCCCTCGCCGCCGACGACCGGGCAGCCGCCCGACAGCGAGTTCTTGTGGTAGCTCGCCTGCGCCGGGTGGACGTCCATCTGGTGGTAGCCGTCGCGGTGGTGGTTGTGCACCGGCGCGATGGGCCGGTTGATGGGGATCTGCGGGAAGTTCGGCCCGCCGAGCCGGATCAGCTGCGTGTCCAGGTAGGAGAACAGCCGCGCCTGCAGCAGCGGGTCGTTGGTGAAGTCGATGCCTGGCACGACGTTGGCGAGGTGGAAGGCGACCTGCTCGGTCTCGGCGAAGAAGTTGTCGGGGTTTCGGTCGAGCACCAGCGTGCCGACCGGCCGCACCGGCACCTCCTCCTCCGGAATGATCTTGGTCGCGTCGAGCAGGTCGAAGTCGAACCGGTGCTCGTCCTCCTCGGGCACCAGCTGCACGCCGAACTCGAACTCGGGGTGGTCGCCGTCGTCGATCCGGTCCCACAGGTCGCGCCGGTTGAAGTCGGGGTCCTTGCCGGCGATCTTCTGGGTCTCGTCCCAGGCGAGCGAGTGCGTGCCGAGCTTCGGCCGCCAGTGGAACTTCACGAACGTGCCGCGGCCCCCGGCGTTCACCAGCCGGAACGTGTGGACGCCGAAGCCCTGCATCATCGCGTAGCTGCGCGGGATCGCCCGGTCCGACATCAGCCACATCATCATGTGCAGCGTCTCGGGCTGGAGCTGGACGAAGTCCCACAGCGTGTCGTGCGCCGACTGGGCCTGCGGGATCTCGTTCATCGGCTCGGGCTTCACCGCGTGCACGAAGTCGGGGAACTTGATGCCGTCCTGGATGAAGAACACCGGCATGTTGTTGCCGACGAGGTCGAAATTGCCCTGCCGCGTGTAGAACTTCGTCGCGAAGCCGCGGACGTCCCGGACGGTGTCGGCCGAGCCGCGCGACCCGGCGACGGTGGAGAACCGCACGAACACCGGAGTCGTCAGCGACGTGTCGGTCAGGAACTCGGCGGTGGTGTACTCGGCGAGCGACTCGTGCAGCGTGAAATGGCCGTACGCGCCGGCGCCGCGCGCATGCACGACCCGCTCGGGGATCCGCTCGTGGTCGAAATGGGTGATCTTCTCGCGCAGATGGAAGTCGTCCATCAGGGACGGCCCGCGCTCGCCGGCGGACAGCGAATTGTCGGTGTCGTCGACCCGGATCCCCTGGTCGGTGGTGAGCCGGGTCCCCTCCGGGTTCACCCGCCGGCGGTCCATCTGCTCCTGTTTTTGATCCTCACGGTGGGCGGGGTCGGCCATGGTGCGGGTTCCCTTCAAAGGCAGGCTCGGCAATGCGCGGACACGGGGTGGCGGCTACCCCGCGATCCACCCGCCATGCGCGGTTTGACCGGAACTTGAGTTGTCAGAAGCCTGACAAACGCGGCCCCGGACGGTGCGGAACGGTGAGTGTCGCGAATCACGCCGCGTGCCTAGGTTGAGATGACGGGGCCGCCGGCCCTTTCCAGCACGGGGAGGTGCCATCGTGGCGACGGCGTACGACGACGCGCACTCCGGGCCGCCGGTCCTCGGGGGGCTGGCGGACGAGCCGTGGCGGGACGTCCCGGACGAGGAGGCGCGGTGGATGCGCCCCCGGCTGCCCGAACTGCTCGGCGTGATGGTCGAGGGCGTGCTGCGGCACGTCCCCGAGTACGACCGGCCCGGCGACGCGGCCTACTGGCGCGTGGCCGAGGCCGCGGTCGCGCGCGCGATGGAGCACTTCGTCCAGATGATCGCCGACCCGGACACCTCGTGGAAGGAGGTCTACCAGGTCTACTTCGACGTCGGGTACGGCGAGGCCGTGGAGGGCCGCAGCCTGGAGCACCTGCAGAACGCGATGCGGATCGGGTCGCGGCTCGCCTGGCGGCACCTCGCGGTCGAGGCCGAGCGGCAGGGCCGCCCCCCGGCGGTCGTCAGCCTGCTCGCCGAGGCGAACTTCGCCTACCTGGACGCGCTGGCGTCCGCGGCGGCGCACGGCTACGCGCGCGCCCGGGAGAAGGCCGCGGGGGAACGCGAGCAGCGCCGCGGGCGGCTGCTGACCCTGCTGCTGTCGGACCCGCCGGCGCCGCCCGAGATCGTCGGCGAGCAGTCGGCCCGGGCCGGCTGGCCGCTGCCGCGGCGGCTGGCGGTCATCGTGCTGCGGCCGCGGCCGGGCAGCGGCGGGGAGGGCCCGGCCGGGCTGCCGCCGTCCCTGCTGACGGGCCTGGACCACGGCCGGCCCTGCCTGGTCGTGCCGGACCCGGACGGCCCGGGGCGCCTGGACGAGCTGGCCGCGACGCTCGCCGGCTGGACCGGCGCGATCGGCCCGTCGGTGCCCGCGGCGGAGGCCGGGACGTCGCTGCTGTGGGCGCGGCGCGCGCTCGACCTGGCGCCCGCCGCGCCGGCCCGGCCGCCGCGACCCGCCCGCCCCGCCGGTTCCGCCGCCGGCGGGGCGGGCTTCCCACCGGGCCGGGCCGGGGGGCGCCGGGCGCGCCGCGGCGGGGTGCTCGTCCGCGCCGAGGACCATCTGCCCGGCCTGCTGCTGCGCGAGGGCGCCTCGCTCGCCGCGATCGTGGCGTCCCGCCGGCTCGCCCCGCTGGACGCCGCCGGCCCGCGGCAGGGCCTGCGGCTCGCGGTGACGCTGCTGGAGTGCATGAAGCACGGCTTCAACGCCACGGGCGCCGCCGAGGCCCTGTGCGTGCACCCGCAGACCGTCCGGTACCGGCTGACGCAACTCCACGAGATGTTCGCCTTCGACATCGAGGATCCGGAGATCCGGCTCGAGATGATGCTCCTTCTGCACACCTGGATCCGGCGCAACGGCGGTTGACCCGCCGCACCCGATTCCCCCCGCCCGCGCGTCCCGGCACCCTGACCGGGCCCGGAATCCGCTACGGTCGGGGGCGCCGTGTAGGCGAGGGGAAGGAAGACACAGAACACATGGCCGAGAAGGTCATTCGGGTGGACGACATGGACGGCTCCGAAGGGGCCGATGTCGCAAAGCGAGACTTCGAAGTCTTGGGTCGGACGTTCACCATCGACTTGAGCGATGACAACTACAAGCGGCTGAACGAGCTGCAGGACGCGCTGGCGCCCTTCATCGAGAAGGCCGTGGAGGTGAAGCCCGCCGGGAAGGGCCGCAAGTCGCGCGTCGCGAAGATCAAGGGCTACACGAACGGCGATGTCCGCGACTGGGCATTGCGTCAGGACATCGAAGTCTCCGAACGTGGCAAGATATCGGATGAGGTCTATGCTGCATTCATCGAGGCACATCCGGACGCCAAGCCGGACGCATAGCTAGAGGGAGTCCCCGCATGGCACAGAAGGTCGAAGTCCTTCTCGTGGACGACATCGACGGTGGAGAGGCCGACGAGACCGTCAGCTTTTCGCTCGATGGCACGTCTTATGAGATCGACCTGAGCAAGAAGAACGCCGCCAAGCTGCGCGGCGGCCTGGAGCAGTTCGTGGCCGGTGCCCGCAAGGCGCGCAAGGCCCCGGGCCGGGGCGGCCGCGGGACGCGCACCGCGGGCAGCCGCGAGCGCTCCGCCGAGATTCGCGAGTGGGCGAAGAAGCGCGGCATCAAGGTCAATGAGCGGGGCCGCATCCCCGCCAATGTGATCGAGCAGTACGAGGCCGCGCACTAGCGGCCCGCGCGGCCGGCGGCGTTCCGGCGCGCCACCGAGGGGCCGGGGTGGAATTCTCATCACCCCGGCCCCTTACGTGCGCAACGGGCAAATCGCCCATCATTGCGGGGAGAATGCCGGGAATGGTGCGCGACAACACAATAGGCTGACATCGGGGCGACGGCAGAGGGGGCGGCCGGTTGAGACGGGTGACGCGACGGGACCGCGTCCGGTACTGGTTCGACCGGACGATGTCGAAAGGGACGCCGGCGCTCATCGGCTGGCTCGGGCTCGCGTCCGGCGCATTGGTGCTCGTCGTGGCGACCGCGGCGGTCGCCATCGCGCCGGGCGACAGCGACGACAACGGGAACTGGCCGGGCATGGTCTGGCGCAGCCTGCTGCGCACGCTGGACCCGGGGACCATGGGCGGCGACACCGGCACCGCCCCGTTCCTCGCGCTGATGCTGGTCTCCACGATCGGCGGCATCTTCATCGTCAGCTCGCTGATCGGCGTGCTCACCACCGGCCTGGAAGCCAAGATCACCGAGCTGCGCAAGGGCCGGTCGCGGATCGTCGAGCACGGCCACACCGTCCTGCTCGGCTGGTCGGACCAGGTGTTCACCGTCGTCGCGGAGCTGGTGGAGGCCAACCAGAGCGAGCGCCGCTCGTGCGTCGCGATCCTCGCCGCCCGCGACAAGGTCGAGATGGAGGACGCGATCCGGGCCCGGGTCGGCGACCTCGGCCGCACCAGGATCGTCTGCCGCACCGGCGACCCGCTGAAGGTCGCCGACGTGGAGCTGGTGAGCCCCGGCACCGCGCGGTCCATCATGGTGGTCACGCCGGAGGCCGAGGACGCCGACACCCGCGTCATCAAGGTGCTGCTGACGCTCGGCGCCCGCGCCTGGGGCCGGCGCCGCCCGCACGTGGTCGCCGCCGTCCACGACTCGGCGAACCTGCCCGCCGCCCGGCTCGCGGGCGGGCGGGCCGCGCACGTCATCGACGCCGACGACGTCGCGATCCGGCTGATCGTCCAGTCGCACCGCCAGTCGGGCCTGTCGCAGGTCTGCACCGACCTGCTGGACTACGCCGGGCACGAGTTCTACATGCGGGCCGAGGCGGCCCTCGCGGGCATGACGTTCGGGGCGTCGCTGTCGGCCTACGACCTCGGCGTCCCGGCCGGGCTGCGGCGCGCCGGCGGGGAGGTCCTGCTGAACCCGCCGATGGACACGGTGATCCGCTCCGACGACGAGGTCATCGTGCTGGCGGAGGACGACCTGCTGATCCGGCTCACCACCGGGCCGGTGCCGCCGGTCCGGGAGGCGGCGATCACCACCGCCACCGCGCGGGCGCCGGTGCCCGAGCGCACGCTGGTGCTCGGCTGGAACCACCGCGCCCCGAAGATCATCGAGCTGCTGGACGGGTTCCTCGCCCCCGCCTCGGAGCTCGTCGTCGCCGCGCCGGGCGAGGACCCGACCGCGGACCTGGCCCCGGCCGCCAACCTCAAGGTCGGGTTCGTCCGGGCGGAGCCGACCGAGCGGCCGTCCCTGGAGTCCCTCGACGTCGGCTCCTTCCAGCACGTCATCG
Organism: Actinomadura darangshiensis; assembly: GCF_004349235.1. Classification (GTDB taxonomy): domain Bacteria; phylum Actinomycetota; class Actinomycetes; order Streptosporangiales; family Streptosporangiaceae; genus Spirillospora; species Spirillospora darangshiensis. The sequence continues at coordinate 6,078 of NZ_SMKY01000239.1, forward strand.
TGCTGTCGGACGCCGGCTGCGACGGCGAGCACGCCGACGCCCGCACCCTGGTCACGCTGCTGCACCTGCGCGACATGGAGGACCGGCTCGGCGACCCGTTCGCCATCGTCAGCGAGATCAACCACGACGCCAACCGGGAGATCGCGCAGGTCACCAAGGCCGACGACTTCGTGGTCAGCGAGAAACTGATCAGCCTGATGCTGACCCAGCTGAGTGAGAACCGGTACCTGTACGACGTGTTCGCCGACCTGCTCGACCCGGCCGGGTCGGAGCTCTACCTCAAGCCCGCCTGCGACTACCTGGCGCCTGGCGCCGAGGCCGACTTCGCGACGCTGATCGAGTCGGCGCGGCGGCGCGGGGAGGTCGCGCTCGGCTACCGGCTGACGGAGCTGTTCCACGAGCCGCCCGGCTACGGGGTGGTGCTGAACCCGGACAAGACGGCGCCGCTGACGCTGTCCGCCGACGACCGCGTCATCGTGCTGGCGGAGAACTGATCCCGGGCCCGCCCGGCGGCAGCGCGAGCTCGTGCCCGGCCCGCACGGCGCCGGCGATGCTCTCGCGCAGCGCCGCCTCGGCCCGGCGGGCGTCCGCGGCCATCTCGCGGATCTGCGCGCCCGCCATCTCGTCGCCGGCGGTGCTCGCCAGCAGGTCCCGGTAGCGGGCGTTCTGCGCGGGCAGCCCCTGCAGCACCCGCGACTCGTGGTAGGCGTCGTCGGCCTCGCCCGCCCGGCGCGCGTACGACTCCAGCGCCTCGATCCGCCCGGTGACCGAGCGGACCGACAGCTCCAGCGCGCGGTCCTGCGGCTCCAGCAGGGCCCGGACGCGCGGCGAGAGCCGTTCCGGCTGCTGGGCGAGGCGCTCGCGGCGCAGCCGCGTGTGCTCGGCGAGGGCGCCCGCGATCGCCCATTCCTGCCGCGGCAGGACGACCGCGTTGTTGATGTCGTCCAGCAGCCCGGCTCCATGCGCCTGCGACCCGAGGACGGCGTCGACGGCGCGCTGGGCGCGGACGAGGAGCCGCGTGGCGGGCCGGTCGAAGTCGCCGGGCAGCAGGTAGGAGCCGTGGTGCTCGCGGGCGGCGCGGGCGGCGTCCGGTTCCCGGACGTGCCGCAGCGCGCCGAGGGCCCAGCCGGTGAAGCTCGCGGCCGCCAGGGCCGCGGCGGCCCCGACCTGGCCGAGCAGCAGCAGGAGGATCTGCAGGGCGGGGGTGAGCATCATCGCGAGGACGGCGGTCCTCCCCCACCGCGTCGCGCCGACCATGGGCTCGTCGTCGTCGAGGGAGGCGGCGAAGCACACGCGGAGCCAGCCGCCGGGGAGCACGCCGTAGAAGATCGCGAACGCCGGGATCCAGACCAGCCGCGCGAGGACCGTGGCGGCGCGCAGCCGCGGGGGCGGCGGCGCCGGCCCGCACGCCGGGACGAGCCGCTCGGGCGCCGCGGCCAGCAGCGCGCGGTCCCCGCCGCCGATGGCGGGATCGAACACCGGACGGGGACGGTCCTGCTCGTTCATCGCCACTCCCCACCGCGTCTGGGAACCCTTTCCCACGGGCGGATCCGAGCCTTCCACGTGGGGCCCGGCTCACTCCAGGTTGTCACGAGATCTGGACATTTCCGCTAATCCTGCAGTCGTTCCCAGACCTCGCGGTCGCGTTCGGCCGTCCAGATCCGGGGTCGGTCGACGCCGTCCAGCTCGTCCCAGAGCCGGGACACGTCGAACGGCAGGCAGTGCTCGAAGATCGGCCAGCGGCCGTACCCGGGCGCGAGCGCGGCGTGCACGGCGGCGAAGGCGTCCTTGAGGGTGCCGCCCTCCCGGCGGACGCGCCCGGTCTCGTCGATCATGGTCGTGAGGAAGTCGCGGGTCTGCGCGACGGCGGCGTGGGCGGCGGCCCGCCCGTGCGCGACGGCGCCGCGCCCGCCGACGAGCGTCTCGGCGCTGAAGGAGTCGACGTGGTCGAGCGTCCCGGACGCCCAGTCGCGGTGGAACGCGTCGCCGGTGTAGAGCGCGGCCTGCGTCTCCACGAGGTCGCCGGCGAACAGGATCCGGTGCCGGGGCAGCCACGCCACGATGTCGCCCTCGGTGTGGCCGCGCCCGCAGTAGGCGAGGTCGAGGTCGCCGCGGTCACCGCCGAGGTCGATGGTGAGCGTGCTGGAGAACGTCGTGGTCGGCCAGGTCAGCCCGGGGATGCCGTCCGGATCCTTGAACAGGCGCGGCATCCGGCCGTACTCCGACTCCCAGTCCTGCTTGCCGCGCTCGGCGATCAGCGCGCGGGTCAGGTCGTGCGCGATGACCACCGGGGCGCCGAACGCGCTCGCGCCGAGCGTCCGGACGGCGTGGTAGTGCGACAGGACCAGGTACCGGATGGGCTTGTCGGTGTGCTCGCGCAGGACCGCGAGCCAGTCGCGGGCCGCCGCGGGCGTGGCGAGGGCCTCGAAGCAGACGAGGAAGTCCTCGCCCTCGACGGCCCCGACGTTCGGGTCGCCTTCGGCGGTGAGCGCGTACACCCCGTCCGCCAGGACCTCGAGCGTCTGCGTCTTGTCGCCCAGGTCCGCGGACGACGCGAACGGTCTCGGCATAGGCGCCCCCTCGCACTGGTGGCCGCGCTGTCTTCGCGTGCAAGAGGTTCATTCCACGCAGAGCGTCCGATAACCGTCCGAGAACCCCGGGGGAGGACGGCTCCGGCGGGGTAAGAGGGATCTTGAACCTGCCGCGCGGAAGGAGGGCACCCGGGTGAACGCCGCGCTCGGCCTGCCGGCCGTCCTCGTGCTGACCGCCGCGACCGGCTACTTCGTCGCGCAGGAGTTCGCGTTCGTCACCGCGGACCGCCCCGCCCTCGACCAGCGGGCGGCGGAGGGCGACCGGGCCGCGGCGCGCGCGGTCCGGGTGATGGGCCGGCTGTCGTTCATGCTGTCGGGAGCGCAGCTCGGCATCACGGTCACCGCGCTGGTGGTCGGGTTCATCGCCAAGCCCGCGCTGGCCGACCTGCTCGACCCGGCGCTGCGCGCGGCCGGGGTACCGCACGCGGCGTCCGGCGGGGTGGCGGTGGCGCTCGGGTTCGTCCTGGCGACCGTGGTCCAGATGGTGCTGGGCGAGCTGTTCCCGAAGAACCTGGCACTGGCGCGAACGGAGTCGCTGGCCCGCGCGCTGGCCGCGTCCACCCTGGTCTACCTGGCGGTGGCGGGGCCGCTGATCAGGCTGTTCGACGCGTCCGCGAACCGGCTCGTCCGGCTGGCCGGGATCGAGCCGGTGGAGGAGCTGCGGCACGGCGCGACGCTGGAGGAGCTCGGGCACATGATCGGCGAGTCGGGCGGGCAGCTCCAGGAGGGGCACGCGGACCTGCTGGAGCGCGCCCTGGTGTTCTCCGAGCGGGACGCCGAGGAGGTCATGGTGCCCCGCGTCGACGTGGTGACGGTCCCGGCGTCCGCGCCGGCCGCCGAGCTGGGCGATGTGATCGCGGCGAGCGGGCACACCCGCTACCCCGTCCTCGGCGCGGGCGTCGACGACGTGGTCGGGGTCGTCGGACTGGAGGAGCTGGCCGGGCTCGGCCCGGACGAGGCCGCCGCGACCGCGGTCGGGGAGATCGCCAGGGCGGCGCTGCTGCTGCCGTCGTCGCTGCCGCTGCCGGAGGTGGCGCTGCGCCTGCGGGGCGCCGCCGAGCCGATCGCCTGCGTGGTGGACGAGTACGGGGGCTTCGCCGGGATCGTCACGTGGGAGGACGTCGCCGAGGAGCTGGTCGGGGAGATCGCCGACGAGAACGAGCCGGGCGAGGAGCTGGCGATCCGCACCGGCGAGTGGTGGACGACCGACGCGGGGCTGCGGATGGACGAGGTCGCCCACGAGACGGGGATCGCGCTGCCGGAGGGCGACTACGAGACGGTCGCCGGGCTGCTGATGAAGCGGCTCGGGCGGGTCGCCGAGCCCGGCGACGTCGTCCGGGTGGAGCTGCCGCCGGACCGGCTGGACGAGCCGGTCCGCACGGCCGTGGTGGAGGTCCTGACGATCCACCGGCACGTGCCCGAGCTGATCCGGATCCGCACCGTGGAGGAGGACCGGTGAACCTCGCCCTGGGCGCGCCCGTCACGCTGGCCCTGCTGGCGGGCAACGGCTTCTTCGTCGCCGCCGAGTTCGCCCTAGTCGCGGCGCGGCGCCCGCGGCTGGAGCGGGCCGCGGCGCGGGGCGGGCGGGCCGCGGGCGCCGCCGTCGCCGGGATCGACGAGCTGTCGCTGACCCTCGCGGGCGCCCAGCTCGGCATCACGATGTGCTCGCTCGGCCTCGGCCTGGTGTCCGAGCCGGTGTTCGCGGGGACCCTCACGCCGCTGTTCCACGCCGCCGGGCTGCCGGAGGGCGCGGCGCACGCGGTCGCGTTCGTACTGGCCCTGGCGCTCGTGACGTTCCTGCACATGGTCGTCGGCGAGATGGCGCCGAAGTCGTGGGCGATCGCCGACCCGGAACGCTCCGCGACGGTGCTGGGCCTGCCGTTCCACGCGTTCACGACCGTCGTCCGCCCGGTCCTGGCGGCGCTGAACGGGGTGACGAACCTGCTGCTGCGCACGGTGGGCGTCCAGCCGGCCGACTCCCGGGAGGTGTCGCGGACCCCCGAGCAGCTGCGCAGCATCGCGCAGGAGTCGCGGCGGCTCGGGCTGATCGAGCAGAACGAGCTGACGCTGCTGACCGCCGCGCTGGACGCGCCGCGCGCCCCGCTGGCCGGCCTCGTCGTCCCGGTCTCCGACATCGTGTCGGTCCCCGCGACGGCGTCGCCCCAGGAGGTCCTGGACGCGGCCGCCCGCACCGGCCACATCCGGATCATGCTGCGGGGGTCCGGGCGGCAGGGCCAGGCGCGCATGGTGCACGCCCGGGACGCGTACGTGGCCCGCGCGCGGGGCCGGGCGACCCCGGCCGGGGAGCTGGCGCATCCGGTTCCGGCGCTGCCGATCGGTACCCCGGTCGGCGCGGCCGTCGCCACGCTGAAGGCGAACCACAGCCACCTCGGCCTCGCCATCGCGCCCGACGGCCGCATCGCGGGCCTGGTCAGCCTGGACGACCTCCTCACCACGCTGCTGGCCGTCCGCTGATCCGGCGGTGGCGTCAACGTTGATTGACACGAGTCGAATGTCAACCTACATTGACACCCATGAGCGATGGAGTGACGCTCGCCCAGGAGGCGAGCAGCCGGGACCCGGCGGTCGGACTGCGGGCCGTGCGGGCGCTGCGCGAGCTGGCCGAGCGGCTGGAGGCGCTGCAGGTGGCCAGCGCCCGCGACCAGGGCTGGTCCTGGCAGGAGATCGCGGTCTGCCTCGGCGTGAGCCGGCAGGCCGTCCACAAGAAGCACGGCGGCGGCCGCCGCCTCCTCAAGAAGGAGCAGTAGGCGATGTTCGAGCGTTTCACCGAGGGCGCACGGCGGGTGGTCACCGGTGCGCAGGAGCAGGCGCGTGCGCTAGGCACGCCCTTCATCGGCACCGAGCACCTACTGCTCTCCCTGCTGGACGGAGACGACGCCACGGCACAGGCGCTCGCCGGACACGGCGTGGAGGCGGCCGGCATCAGGGAGCGCATCACCCGGAAGGGCGAGGAGTCGCTCGACCCGGAGGCGCTGCGGACCCTCGGCATCGACCTGGACGCCGTCCGCGAGGCCACCGAGGAGGTCTTCGGCGAGGGGGCCCTCGACGTTCCCGCGGGCCGGCGCCACCGCGCCTCCAAGGGGCACATCCCGTTCACGCCGCGGGCCAAGAAGTCCCTGGAGCTGAGCCTGCGGCACGCGATCCGGCTCAAGTCCAAGGAGATCCGCAGCGGGCACCTCCTGCTCGGCCTGCTGCACGACGAGGAGTTCATGTCGGTGCGGCTCCTGACGGAGGCCGGGGTGGACGTCACGGCACTGCGCGCCGACATCGACCGGCTGCTCACCGCCGAGGCCGCGTAACCGGGGCCGCGTGCCCTGTGATGCCGCGCGACATGTGATTACGTGGGGGCATGCCCGATCTGCTGGATGCGCTGCGCAGCCTCGTCCCCGCCGACCGGATCGCCACCGACCGGGACGTGATCGCCTCCTACGCCCACGACGAGGCGGAGTGGGCGCCCTTCGGGACGCCCGCCGCGCTCGTCCGCGCCGCCTCGACCGAGGACGTGCGGGCCGTGGTCGCGGTGTGCGCGGAGCGGGGCGTCCCCATCGTGCCGCGCGGCGCGGGCACCGGGCTGTCGGGCGGCGCGAACGCGCTGGACGGGTGCGTGCTGCTGTCCCTGGAGGCGATGCGCGACATCGTCGAGATCGACCCGGCGGAGCGGCTCGCGGTCGTCCAGCCGGGGGTGGTGAACGACGTCCTGCGGCTGGCCTGCGCCGAGCGCGGCCTCTGGTACCCGCCGGACCCGGCGAGCGCGCCGTGGTCGACGATCGGCGGGAACGTCGCCACGAACGCGGGCGGCCTGTGCTGCGTCAAGTACGGCGTGACGCGCGACTACGTCCTCGCCCTGGAGGCGGTCGTCGGACGCGGCGAGGTGGTGCGGCTCGGCCGCCGGACGGCCAAGGGCGTCGCCGGATACGACCTGTGCGGGCTCATGGTCGGGTCCGAGGGCACCCTCGGCGTGATCACCGAGGTGACGGTGCGGCTGCGCTCGGCCCGCTCCCCCGAGCACACCATCGTCGGCTACTTCGACACCCTCCGGGCGGCGGGCGAGGCGGTCGCCAAGGTCACCGCGGCGGGGATCGTCCCGAGCGCGCTGGAGCTGATCGACCGGCACTGCCTGGAGGCCGTCGACGCGTGGCGGAACATGGGGCTGTCCGCGGACGCGAACGTCCTGCTCCTCGGCCGCACCGACCTGCCCGGCGAGTCCGGGGAGGCGGAGGCCGACGCGATGGCGGCCCTGTTCAAGGAGGCGGGCGCGACGTGGAGCGCCCGGTCGTCGGACGAGGCCGAGGCGGAGGCGCTGTTCTCCGCGCGCCGGCTCGCCTACCCGGCGCTCGAACGGCTCGGGCCGCTGCTGACCGAGGACGTGTGCGTGCCGCGCGGCCTCGTCCCGGAGATGCTCACCCGCATCGAGGCCGCCGCCCGCGACAACGACACCCACATCGCGAACATCGCGCACGCCGGCGACGGCAACCTGCATCCGCTCATCATCGCGCCGGCGGGCGACGACGGCGCCCGCGTCCGGGCCCAGCGCGCCTTCGACCGCATCGTCGCGGACGCCATCGCGCTCGGCGGCACCGTCACCGGCGAGCACGGCGTCGGGCTGCTCAAGCGGCGCGGCCTGCACGACGAGCTGGACCCGGCCGTGATCGCCATGCACCACGCGATCAAGGACGCGCTGGACCCGGCGGGCGTCTTCAACCCCGGCAAGGTCTTCGGAACGCCCTGATCTCCGGCGCCCGCGCGCGGGCTCAGCCGCGCGCGGCTCCCATGAAAGTCCGGGTGAGGGCCGCCACGCAGTACCTCCTGCGGAGCGGGTCGTCCGGGAAGCGCCGCCTGCACTCCGCCGCGATCCAGGAGGGGGCCGCGGGCCGGGCGGTGCGCGGCTTGCGCGTCGCGTGCGGGCGGGGGCGCCGGGCCCCGTGGTGCTTCTCGCGCGGCTGGACGGCGTGCGTCCGCCGGAGCGGCCGCCTTTTCGTGAGGGACGACGTCTCGCGGGA
>NZ_SMKY01000023.1 GCF_004349235.1 Actinomadura darangshiensis
CTGCCCGCCCTGCGCGACCGCTTGGCCGCCGCCCTCCCCTGACGGCCGTCCACCCGGTTCAGCGGGCCACGGCCAGCCGGTAGTCCTCGTCGGCGCCGAGCAGGTTGCGGTGCGTGTCCTCCGCGGTGATGACGCCGTCGTCCAGGACGAGGACCCGGTCGGCGGCGTCCAGGAGGGCCGGGCTGGACGTGATCACCAGCGTGGTGCGGCCGCCGCGCAGCCCGGCGATGTTGCGCGCGATGAGCTGCTCGGTGACCGCGTCCACGGCCGTGGTCGGGTCGTGCAGGACGAGGAGGGGAGCGTCGGCGGCCAGGGCGCGGGCCAGGCACAGGCGCTGGCGCTGGCCGCCGGACAGGTTCGCGCCGCGGTCGCGGACGGCGTGGTCGAGCCCCTCCCGGTGGAGGGCGACGACGTCGGCCAGCATGGACGCCTCGACGGCCTCGGCGACCAGCCGGGCGCCGCCCGCCGGGTCGATGTTCGTGCGGAGGGTGCCCGCGAAGACCTCCCCGTTGGACGGGTTCACCAGCATGTGCTCGCGGAGCGCGTCGATCGACAGGTCCGCCGCCTCCCGGCCGCCGACCCGCACCGTGCCCTCGTACGCACCGGGCGGGACGTCGCCGGAGAGAAGCGCCATGAGGTCGGCGGCCGCACCCGGCCGGTACGCGGCGATCGCGACGAACTCGCCAGCGGGCACGTGGAATCTCAGCTTGCGCAGGGACCCGTACTGGACGCAGTCGATCTCCAGGCCGCCGTCCGCGGCGGGACGCCCCGAGCCCGGAACCGTCACCGGAGGCGCGGCCAGCACCAGTGCCATCCGCTCGGCGGACGCCCGCGCGACCATGACGTACTTCGGCATCTCCGAGAACAGCTTGAGCGGTTCCATGATGAACTGCGCCAGCCCCACGGCCATGACGAGTTCCCCGGTGGTGATCGCGCCCTGGAACGCGAGCCGTCCCGCCAGCAGCGTCACGGCGGTGGCGAGGAGCGCGTTGAGGGCGAGCGCGGTGCCCGCGTACGCGGCGTTCGCCCCGGCGACGGTGACCGCCTGGTTCCGCGCCTCCCCGCTGACCTCCCGGTAGGACCGGAACGCCGCGTGGTTGCCGCCGAAGCCGTGCAGCGGGCGCAGGCCCGCGATCAGGTCGGCGACCTTCGCGCCCGCCCGCGCGACCCGGGCCTGCTGCTCGCGGGTGCCGGAGCCGATCCGCTTGGACAGCACGCTCAGCGCCGACAGGACGGCGACGGTCCCCGCGATCACCAGCAGTCCGAGCCACGGCGAGGCCAGGGCGAGCGCGACCGCCGCGATCAGCACCGCGACCAGCGAGCTGACCAGCAGCGGCACCACCTCGACGATGTCGGCGGTCTGGTCGGCGTCCTCGGTGGCGATGGTCAGCACCTCGCCGGACTTGAGGCCGGTGTCCGCGGCGACCGGCTGGAGCCCGCGGCCCGCGACCCGCACCCGCCAGCGGTGCGCCTCGGTCGTGCCGGCCTTCTGCAGGACGCGCATCCCGAACCGCCACGAGAACGACACGGTCGTGATGATCACGGCGAGCGCGGCGACCGACAGGGCGAGCGCGCCGGGGCTCCGGTCCCGCATCGTGTGCTGGACGATCAGGCCGAGCGCGATGGGGAACGCCGTCTCGCCCGCCTGGTACATGCCGAGCAGGACGGTGCCCGCGGACATGGCGCCGGCGTTGCGGCGCAGCGCGGTCCGGAGGATCTCCGGCCCGGTGCCGGTCCGCCGGCTCTCGTCGGCTGTCATCGGCCGCCCGCCCGCCACGCCTGCCAGAGCCGCGCGTACCGCCCGCCGAGGGCGACCAGTTCGTCATGGGTGCCGTGCTCCACCACGCGGCCCGCGTCCAGCACGGCGATCCGGTCGGCCGCCTTCGCCTGGCTCAGCCGGTGCGCGACGAGCAGCGTGGTGCGGCCCCGGCACGCGGCGAGGACGGCCCGCTCCAGTTCGGCGGCGCCCTGGCTGCCCGCCTCCGCGGTCGACTCGTCCAGCACCACCACGGGCGACCGGCTCAGCACCAGCCGGGCCAGGGCGATCTGGGTGACCCTGGTGGCGTCGAGGCGCTCGCCGCCCTCGCCGACCCTGGTGCTCAGCCCGGCGGGCAGCGCGGCGGCCCAGCCGTCCGCGCCGACCGTGCGGAGTGCGTCCACCAGTTCGGTGTCGGACGCCTCCGGCGCGGCGAGCCGCAGGTCGCCGGCGAGGGAGCCGGAGAACACGTGCGTCTCCTGCGTGAGGATGCTCACCAGCGCCCGCGCCCCGGCCTCGTCCAGACCGGCGAGGTCGGCCGGGCCGATGCGCACCGATCCGGCCTGCGGGGTCCCGATGCCGGCGATGAGCGCGGCCAGGGTCGACTTGCCCGCGCCGGTCGCCCCCACCAGCGCCAGTGAGCCGCCCGCCGGGATCGTCAGGTCGACGTCCCGCAGGACCGGTTCCTCGGAGCCGGGATAGGTGAACGTCAGCCCCTCGACTGCCACCGGGTACGCCGCGCCGGCCTCCGGCGGGACGGCCGTGCCGCCCACCAGGCGCTCCTCCGCGGCCTCCCCGAGCACCCCGACGAGCCGGGTCAGGCTCGCGCCCGACTTCTGCGCCTCGTCGAAGGTGAACAGGATGGAGCCCAGCGGGTTGAACAGGCGGTGGAACAGCAGCGGGGCCGCCGCCACGTCGCCCAGGCTCGCGGCGCCGGCCTCCAGCAGCGCGTACCCCACCACGATGATGAGGACGAGTCCGATGAACTCGGCCCGGTTCTCCCGCCCGACGAACCGGCCGAAGAGGTGGAACACCTCGATGCCGAGATCGCGCACCCGCCACGACTCCGCGGTGACCTTCGCGCGGAAGGCGCCCTCAAGCCGGTACGCCCGGACCGTGCCGATCCCGTCCAGGCCGCTGATCAGTTCCTGCGCCCGGTCGGCCTGCGCCGCGCGCTGCTTGCGGTAGAGCGGCGCCGACCTCGGGAGGTACCAGCGTAGCGCCAGCGCGTACGCGGGCAGCGCGCCGGCGCCCGCCAGGCCGAGCCGCCAGTCGAGGCCGAACATGCCGGCGGTGGCGATGGCGACCAGCACGCCCGCGGAGAAGACCGTGGGGACGGCCGTCCGGATGCCCTTCGACAGGACGGCGACGTCGTCGCCGACCCTGGACAGGACGTCCCCGCGGCCGACCTGCTCGATCCGCGCGCTCGGCATGCCCAGCACCGCCCGCACGGCGTCCTCCCGCAGCCGTGCGAGCAGGTCGGCGCCGAGCCGTCCGATCAGGTACTCCGACGCCGCGGTGGCGACGGCGCCGAGCGTCCCGGCGGCCACCATGAGGGCGCCGACCGTGACCAGGATCGATGACGATCCGCCCTCGGTCACCCCGTCGACGACCCGGCCGAGCAGCAGCACCGGCAGCACCTGGAGCGCCGCCCCCGCCACCGTGGTGAGGACGGTGGCGGCCGTCAGCCCGGGCGTCTCACGGCAGTGCGCCGCGACCCATCGGGTGGCCTCGCGGCCGGTCGCCGTGTGCAGGGCGGCGGGGGCGAGGCGCGTCGCTGTGGTCGCCACGCACCTACCCGGCCGACTCGACGAGCTGGTCGATCGCGTACGGCACGGACAGCAGGGTGCTCTGGGAGAGGGCCGCGCCGACCGCCGGGCCCTCGCTGTCCAGCAGGTACGACACCTTGCCGTCCTTGACCGCGGAGAGGTTGGCGAACAGCGCGAACTTCTTCAGCGCCTCCTGGTCGGCCTTGTCGTTGACGACGAAGACGCGGTCGACGTCGACGAGGTCGACGCGTTCGGGGGACAGCACGGTGTAGAACTTACCGCCGGCGATCTTGTCGATCTCCGTGGCGCCCTTGAAGCCGAGGCCGGACACCAGCTGCCCGCGGACGTCGGTGGTGGTGAAGGGCGCGACCGAGTTCTTGTACCAGGACAGGACGACGGCCGTCTGGCTCGCGAACTCCGGGTGCGCCTTGCGGACCGCGGCGAGCTTGGCCTGGATGTCCGCCACCATCTTCGTGCCCTCGGCCTCCTGGCCGAGCGCCTTCGCGATGTGCACCGCGTTGTCCTGCCACGGCGCGCTGAACGGCTCCTTCTCCGCCTTGGTCCGGGCCACCGTCGGGGCGATCTTGGAGAGCTTGTCGTAGCCCGCCTTGTCGATCTCGGAGTAGACGGCGACGATCAGGTCCGGCCGCAGCGCGGCGATCTTCTCGTAGTTCGGGCCGGAGTCGCCGTTGCTCATCACGACCTCGGGACGGGCGCCGCCCCACTTGTCCTTCACCCAGGGCCACTGGGTGTTGATGTCGGGGGACGTGCCCGGCGGGTTCGGGTACTGGTCGACCATGCCGACCGGCTTGACCCCGAGCGCGAGGAGCGCCTGGTCGTCGGTGTAGCCGACGGAGACGACCCGCTTGGGCGCCTCGGTGATCCGGGTGGTGCCGAACGCGTGCTCCACGGTGACCGGGAAGGTGCCCGCCGCCGCGGCCGGGGCGGTGTCGGCCGGGGTGTCCGACGAGCCGGAACCGCAGCCGGCGAGGAGGAGGGCGCCGAGGACCGCGGCGGACAGGACGGCCGCCGGCCGCCGGGACCTCGTGCGTGTCGTTCGATGGGGGGCCATTCGACATCCTTGCCTCGTGCCGTCCGCTCCGCCCCGGGCTCAGGGCGGACTGATCTTGGCGGGAGCTAAGGCGAGGCTAACCTAACTTGTTGTGGACATTCCAGGCGGGGGCCGGTCAGCGGGACCGGACGTGGGCGCGGCCGATCGGCACGATGAGCGGCCGGTCCCCCACCGGGTCGTCGATCACCTCGGCCCGCAGCCCGAACGCCTCGCGCAGCAGCTCCGCGGTGACCACCTCGCGCGGATGGCCCTGCGCGAGGATCGACCCCGCCCGCATCACGACGAGGTGGTCGCTGTACCGCGTCGCCAGGTTGAGGTCGTGCAGGACCATGACCACGGTGCGGCCCGCCTCGTGCAGGTCGTCCACCAGGTCCAGGACGTCGATCGCGTACGCCAGGTCGAGGTAGGTGGTCGGCTCGTCCAGCAGCAGCAGGTCGGTGCCCTGGGCCAGGATCATCGAGATCCAGACGCGCTGCCGCTGCCCGCCGGACAGCGTGTCGACCGGGCGGCGGGCCAGGTCCGCCACCCCGGTCATGGCCAGCGCGTCCGCCACCACGCCGGCGTCGTCCGACGACCACTGCCGCAGCCAGCCCTGGTGCGGATGGCGGCCCCGCGCGACGAGGTCGGCCACCGTCAGCCCCTCCGGCGCGACCGGCGCCTGCGGCAGCAGGCCGAGCTTCCTCGCGACGTCCCTGGTCCGCAGCTTCGCGATGTCGGTACCGTCCAGCACGACCGTGCCGCTGGCCGGCTTCAGCAGCCTCGACAGGGTCCGCAGCAGGGTCGACTTGCCGCAGCCGTTCGGGCCGATGATCGTGGTGATCACACCGGACGGGATCTCCACGTCGAGCCCGTCGATGACCGTCCGGCCGCCGTATCCGACCGCGACGCCCCGGGCGGCGAGCCGCGCGTCGTCCCCGGTGTGCCCGCCGGCCGCAGCATCCATTTCGCTCCGCCTCACCATCACGCCGTCCGCCTCAGGTTCGCCCGCACCAGCAGATAGACCAGGAAGGGCCCGCCGATCGCGGCGGTGACCACGCCGACCGGCAGGGCGACCGGCAGCACCGTCCGCGCCGCCAGGTCGGCGCCGGTCAGCAGCAGCGCGCCCACCAGGCCGGAGGCGACCAGCGGCGGCGTCGCGCACCGTGCCAGCCGCATCGCCGCCTGCGGCGCCACCAGCGCCACGAACGGGACCGGGCCCGCCGCGCTCACCGCCACACCGGCCAGCAGCACCGCGCACAGCAGCATGACCGCCCGCACCGGCGAGTTCCGGACGCCCAGTCCCGCGGCGACGTCGTCGCCGAGGTGCAGCGGCCGGAACTGGAACGCGGCGCCCGCCACGACGGCCAGCAGGACGAGCGTGCACCCGAGCGCCGTCCCGGCTTCGCGCCACCCGCGTCCGTCCAGCGAGCCGACCAGCCACACCTGGGCGCGGGCCACGTCCGTGATGTCGGCGGTGACCAGCAGCCAGCTCGTGACCGCCTGCATCACGGCGCTCACCGAGATGCCGATGAGGATGAGCCGGAAGCCGTCGATCCCGCGCCGCCACGCCAGCAGGTACACCAGCAGCCCGGTGGCGAGGCCGCCCGCGAGCGCCGCCGCGGGCAGCCCCGCGGCGCCGGCGACCGCCGCGCTCGTCCCGCCCGACACCGTCAGCAGCAGCACCGCGACCGCTCCGGCGCCCTGGGTGATGCCGAGGACGTCCGGGCTGGCCAGCGGATTGCGCGCGATGGACTGCGTGATCGCGCCGGACGTCCCGAGCGCGATGCCCACCACGAGCCCGGCCAGGGCGCGCGGCAGCCGCAGGTCCATGATCACGAACCGGTCGAACCGCTCGCCGCCGCCGAAAATCGTGGCGATCACCCGGGGCAGCCCGATGGGGAAGTCCCCGGCGCCGATCGACAGGCAGAACACCAGGAACGTCGCCGCCGCCAGCAGCAGCGTGACCAGGACGAGCCACGGCCGCCACACGAACGACACGCGGCCGAGGCGCACGCCCGGCACCACCGGCCGCTCGGTCCCGGTTCCGGTCATGCGGTCCTGAACTTCCCGCGCCAGACCAGGGCCGCGAAGAACGGGGCGCCGACCAGGGCGACGACGATGCCCGCGTCCAGTTCGCCCGGCCGCACGACCAGCCGCCCCACGATGTCGCAGACCACGAGGACGATGGCGCCGAGCAGCCCCGCGTACGGGACCAGCCAGCGGTAGTCGGGACCGGTCAGATATCGGGCCACGTGGGCGACCATGAGGCCGAGGAACGCGATGGGGCCGCACGCGGCCGTCGCCGCGCCCGCCAGCAGCGTGATGGCGGCGATGGCGGCCGTCCGGCTCAGCCCGACGTTGACCCCGGCCGCCCGCGCCATGTCGTCGCCCAGGTTGAGCATGTTGACGGCGGGCAGCGTGGCCAGCGCCAGGACGAGCCCGGCCGCGATGAACGCGGCCACCGGCCAGATCACGTGGAACTTGACACCGGCCACGGTGCCCGCGTTCCAGAACCGCAGGGCGTTGAGCGACTGCTGGTCCGACAGCGCGACCGCCGTGGTCATCGCCGCCAGGAACACCGTGACCCCCTGCCCGGCCAGCGCGAGCGTCAGCGGGTTCCCGGCGCCCCGCCCGATGCTCGCCAGCCCGAACACGACGGCACCGGACGCCGCCGCCCCGAGGAAGGCGAACCACACGTACTGGAACGGGTTGGTGAACCCGAAGAGGGTGACCGCCGAGACCACGGCGAACGAGGCGCCGGAGTTCACCCCCAGCAGGCCCGTGTCGGCGATCGGGTTGCGCGTGCACCCCTGGATCAGCGCACCGGCGGCTCCGAGCGCGGCGCCCGCGACCATCGCGAGCACCGTCCGGGGCACCCGCACGGTCTGCACGATGAGCCTGATCTCGGTGAGCCGCTGGTCGGGGCCCGGCGCCGCGAACAACCCGTCCCAGACCTCGCCCGGGCTCAGCGCCCGCGCGCCGACGACCAGCGACGCCGCTCCCGCGACCACGAGGACCGCCACGAGAACGCCCAGCCCGACGCCCCGCCGCCCGGATGCCGCCGCGACCCCGGACGCGGAACCGGAGGCGGGCCGCTTCTCGGTGACCGCGCTCATCCGCGCCCGTCAGGTCCGCCCAGCACCGCTGTCCTCCGAACTCGCCCAACAAATAAGGCGAGCCTAACCTAATCAGCCGCGGGTGCGGCGGGCGGCGGCGGTGCGGCCGGCTCGGCGGCCGAAGAAGGAGCCCTCGCCCAGTTGGGTGCCCGAGCAGTAGCCGGCGCCGTCCTGGGCGATGTTGGACGCGCAGGCCCCGGCCGCGTAGAGGCCCTCGATGACCGTCCCGTCCGGCCGCCGGACCTCGCCGTCGAGCGTGGTGGCCATGCCGCCGAGCGTGAAGCCGGCGTACAGGGCGGTGCCGAGGCTCAGGTCGTAGACGCCCCACGGGCCCTTGGCCTGCGGCGCCAGCCAGTCGGGGTGCTTGTGGAAGTCGGGGTCCTCGCCGCGGACGGCGTGCTCGTTGTAGCGCGCCATGGTCGAGGCGAGGGAGCCCTGGGGCAGGCCGAGGCCCGCCTCCATCTCCTCGATCGTCTCGTAGCCGTCCTTCAGGGGGACGAGCGGCATGCGCTGCTCTTCCATGTGGTCGCTGTCGGCGATCAGGTATGCCGTGGCACCGGGCTGTTCGAGGACGAAGTACGAGGTGCGCGCGTGGTAGCTGTCCTCGGCCACGAAGCGCTCGCCGCGGCTGTTGACGATAATCCCCTTGACCAGCGACGACGGCGGGTAGAAGGGCGCGGTGATGAACGGCTCTTCCATGTGTTCGAGCGCGGCGCCGGCCGACTGGCCCAACCGGATGCCGAGGCCGTCGTCGTAAGTGCTGCCCAGGGTGAACAGTTTCCCGCCGAGGGGCGGCGTGTAGGTGGCGACCATGTCCGGGTTCATCACGAAGCCGCCGGCCGCGATCACCACACCGGTGCAGCCGATGACGCCGCTCTGGTCGAACTTCCGCCACGCGACACCGGTGACCGCGCCATTTCCGGTGACCACCAGATTGGTCGCGCCGGTCTCGTAGCGGACCTCGACGCCCGCTTCCTCGATCCGGTCCCGCAGCAGGTCCATGACGATTTTCGTGCCGTCGGTGTCGCCGGGCACCGGCACCTTGTGGCCTCTCGGCGCCGGGACGATCTCGTCGCGGAACGGCCATACCTTCTCGTTGCCGGTGAACATCAGGCCCTCGGTGCCGGGCTGGATCACCGCCTTGCCGGGAAAGTAGGACCGCTCGAACTCGAAGCCCAGCGCCTCAAGCCAGTCGAAATGAGCGACCGACCCTTCGCAGTAGGCGCGGATCTTCTCCTCGTCGGGGTTCTTGGTGCTCGCCATCAGGTAGCGCACCATCGCCTCGACCGTGTCCTGATGGCCGGTCGCCTGCTGGACGGCGGTGCCCCCGCCCAGGTAGAAGTGGCCGCCCGACATGCTCGACGTCCCGCCGTGGACGGCGGCGCGCTCCAGAAGCAGGACCCGGGCTCCTGATCGGGCGGCTTCCAGTGCGGCACAGCCGCCGGCGATTCCGAAGCCGACCACGACCACGTCGAACTGCTCGGCATCGCCGGGGAGATCCGCTGCCGGTATCACCTGGGGGACGGTCAGCCCCGAAGAGGATTGCGAGTTCATCCGCGGTCAGCCTTTGTGCGGGATCTGGTTGACGGTGCCTCCGTCAATGACGAATTCCGATGCGGTCGCGAACGAGGACTCGTCGCTGGCGAGGAAGACGACGAAGGAGGCCACGTCTTCGGGCTGACCGGGGCGTCCGAGCGGAATGGGCACCATGTCGTCGGGAATGCCTTCGGTGATCGGGGTGCGGATCAGCCCCGGATGCAGCGAGTTGACCCGGACGCCGTGCGGGGCGAGTTCGATGGCGACCGACTTGGTCAGACCGCGCAGCCCCCATTTCGAGGCGACATAGCCGTGCGCCCAGGACGTGCCGCGCAGGCCCTCGATCGAGGAGTTGTTGATGACCGAGCCGCCCCCGGCAGCGATCAGCGCGTCGGCCGCCGCGCGCATGCCGAGGAACGCGCCGGTGAGGTTGACGTCGATGATCTGCTGCCATTTCTCCAGCTTGAACCGGTTGATGGCCGCGCCGTTGGCGATCCCCGCGTTGTTGAACAGCACGTTCAGGCGGCCGAACTCGCGGACGGTGGTCTCGACCGCGGCCGTCCAGTCCTCGGGGCTCGTCACGTCGAGGTGCACGTAGCGGCCCGCGTCGCCCAGCTCGTCCGCGACGGCCCTGCCCTCGTCGTCGAGGATGTCGCCGATCACGATCTCGGCGCCCTCGGCGGCCAGCGCGCGGGCGGCGGCCGCTCCGATGCCGCGCGCTCCCCCGCTGATCAGGGCGACCTTTCCGTCCACACGTCCCATGGCCGGTGTCCTCTCTCAGTGGGCCAGCGCCGTCGCGAAGACGCCGCGGGCGGTGTTGAAGGGCAGGTCGAGCGGCGTCCGCAGGCCCGGCGGCGCCGCCACGACGTCGGGGATCGAGTTCACGATGCGGCCGGCGCCGGCGGCGATCGCGGCGTGGTTGTGGTCGCCGTGGGCGCTGGTCGGGCAGACGTCGACGCGATAGGACGGCTCGCCGGTGATCTCGACCCGGTAGGAGCCGCCGTCCTGCGCGGGCTGCGGCCAGTCGGGGCGGAGGTCGCCGCGCAGCCGGGTCGTGTGGTCGATGACGAGCACCTCCTTGCCCGCGGCGACGCCGGTGATCTGGAACCGCATGCCGGCCACGCCGCCCGCGGGGATGTGCCCTGCGGCCACGTCGAACGCCTCCGGCGCCGGCTCCAGCTCGAACCACTCGGTGATGTCGTCCAGCTCGAAGCCGAACCCCTTCGCCATCATCCGGAGGCTGACGCCCCAGGACGCCGCCAGGATGCCCGGCTTGAACATCTTCGGGAGGTCCCCGGCGGGCCGTCCGAAGCCCATGAAGTCGAACACGACCGGGCCGCCGTCGTAGGACGCGTAGTCGGCGATCTCCGAGCAGCGCACCTGCTCCACCTTCTGGCAGGTGCTGGCGAGCGCGAAGGGCAGCAGGTCGTTGACCCATCCGGGGTCCACCCCGGTGGCGAGGAGGCTCGCCCCGCCCGCCCGGCAGGCGTCCTCGACCGGGTCGATCATGCGGTCCGGCAGCAGGTTCCAGGGATAGATGAGCGGCACCGGCGAGGAGGCGACGACGTTGCTGCCCGAGGCCAGGATCTTCGCGATGTCGCCGAGCGCCTCGAACAGGCGGGTCTCCCCGATCGCGCAGTAGACCGTGCACTCCGGACCGGCGGCCAGCGCCGCGTCCAGGTCGCCGGTGGCGGCCACCCCGGTGACGACGTCGAGACCGGCGAGCTCACCGGCGTCCCGCCCGATCTTCTCCGGGTTCGACACGACCAGCCCGGCGAGTTCGAAGCGGGGGTCCTCGATGAGCTGCGACAAGGCGATGCGCCCGACGTTGCCGGTCGCGACATGAAGGACGCGGATGGCCATGGTGCTCCTCAACGGGTGGGACGACGCCTGTCGGACAGCTGTCCAGTCACTATTCCAGAACAGTAGAACACGTTCTAGTATGACGCCATGCGCAACGGCATCGTGCTCTTCACCTCCGACCGCGGCATCGCCCCGGCAACGCTCGCGAAGGCCGCGGAGGAGCGCGGCTTCGACACCCTCTACGTGCCCGAGCACACCCACATCCCGGTGCGCCGGGACGCGCTGCACCCGACCGGCGGCAAGGACCTGCCCGACGACCGCTACATGCGCACCCTCGACCCCTGGGTGTCGCTGGCGACCGCCGCCGCGGTGACCGAGCGGATCGGCCTCGCGACCGCGGTCTCGCTGCCGGTGGAGTCCGACCCGATCACCCTCGCCAAGACGCTCGCGACCCTGGACCACCTGTCCGGCGGCCGGGTGACGGTCGGCGCCGGCTTCGGCTGGAACACCGACGAGCTGGCCGACCACCACGTCCCCGCCGCGAAGCGCCGCACCGTCCTCAAGGAGTACCTGGAGGCGATGCGCGCCCTGTGGACGCAGGAGGAGGCGTCCTACGACGGCGAGTTCGTGTCGTTCGGGCCGAGCTGGGCCTACCCCAAGCCCCCGCAGGGCCGGATCCCGGTGATCATCGGCGCGGGCGGCGGCCCCAAGACCATGAAGTGGATCGCCGGCCACGCCGACGGCTGGATGACCACCCCGATCGAGACCGGTGTCGCCGCGAAGGCCGGCCTGCTGCGCAAGGAATGGGACGAGGCGGGCCGCGAGGGCGACCCCGACGTGCGGATCCTCGTCGCCAAGAAGCCCACCCCCGAAGACCTCGCCGAATGGTCCGGCGCCGGCGTGTCCGAGCTGATCTGGGGCGTGCCCGACGCCGACGACACCACGGTGCTCACGTACCTCGACAAGACGGCCGCGCGCCTCGGCCTCTGACCCCACCCGCGTGCAAGGAGACCGGCAGATGCCCCACCCGCCAGCGAGCCGCTACGCAGACCTGTCCAGGGAGGAGCTCGCGGTCGTCGTGCCCGAGCTGCTGCTGATCGGACAGCTCATCGACCGCTCCGGGATGGCGTGGTGCATCTCCGCGTTCGGCCGGGAGGAGATGGCGCGGATCGCGATCGAGGAGTGGGCGGCCGCGAGCCCGATCTACACCAGGCGGATGCAGCGGGCGCTCGGCTACGCCCCCGAGGTCCCCGGGAAGGGCGACGTCCCGACCATCTTCAAGGGCCTGCAGCTCGACATCGGCGCTCCGCCGCAGTTCATGGACTTCCGCTACACCGTCCACGACCGGTGGCACGGCGAGTTCCACCTCGACCACTGCGGCGCCCTGATGGACGTGGAGCCGATGGGCGAGGCGTACGTCCGGTCCATGTGCCACGACATCGAGGACCCCACCTTCGACGCGACCGCCGTCGCGACCAACCCGAAGGCGCAGGTGCGGCCCGTCCACCGCCCGCCGCGGCAGCCGGCCGGACGGCACCCCCACTGCGCGTGGACCGTGATCATCGACGAGGCGTACCCCGACGCGCAGGGCATCCCCCTGCTCGCCGTCAACGAGCGTTCCCGCGCCGCGAACCTGGAGCTGGCACCGATCGACCCGGCCGGCGACGGCCTCGCCGGCTACACCGGCCCGCTGCTGTCCGACCTGGACTTCGCCGCGTTCTCCCGGTCCGCGCTGGCCCGGATCGCCGACGAGGTGTGCCTCCAGATGCACCTGCTGAACCGCGCCTTCACCCTCGCCGTGGCCGAACGCGCCGCCGACGCGGGCGAACTGCTCGGGATCCGCCGCAAGCAGCTGGTGGGGATCGCCGGCATCGCCGCGGAACGGCTCGCCCGCGCCCTGGACCTGCCGGGCGACGCGGAGGCGGCGGCCCGCCTCCTGGCGGTCCATCCCATCCTCAATCCGTCGGCCTACGTCGATGCCGGCATCGACGGCGCGAACGTCGACGTCCGCCCGTCCGCCGCCCACGAGGACGATGCGTGGATCTCGCTGTGCGGCCCGGAGTGGACGACCCCGCTCCAGGCCGTCGTCCGCGCCGTGGACGACCATCTCGGCGTCGAGGCCACCGGTACCGCCGACGGATGGCGGCTGACCGTCGTCCGCCGCGACGAGCCGGCGCCCGAATCCGACGAGGTCGCCGTCGTGCGGTTCAGCACCGGCTCCGACTTCGCCTTCGAGCCCCGCCGCTCCCTCCCGATCACACCCGTCTGACCCCCGTCCGACTCCCGACGCACGGAAGGTCGAACATGAAACGCCTGGCAGCCGCATTATCAGCCCTCACCGCCGCGACGGCCGTCCAAGCCCTGCCCGCCGGCACGCCGGTCGCGCACGCCGAGACCCTCGCGCCCGACCGCATCACCGTCACCGCCGCCGGGACCCCCGCCTACCGGCTTCAGGACGACCTGTCGTCCGGCGGCATCACCGTGACCGAAACGGTGGGCGACTACACCACCGACAAGATCGTCGGACAGGGCGCCCTGCCCGGCACGAGCGGCGGGACCGCCCAGGTCGGGTTCCAGATCAGCCGCTCGGTCCTCACCCTCTCGGGGACGTTCACCCTGCACGACCCCGGCGCCGGCGTGCAGATCACCGCCAACGTGCTCGGCGGCGTCCGATCACCCTCGGACGGCACGGTCACCTGGCAGGGCAAGGGCACCGTCGAGCGCGGCGGGCAGTCCTCCACGCAGACGGTGAGCTTCACCGTCTCGGGCGGCCCCGCCTCCCCCGACGTGGACGACCCCGGCTTCGTCAACGCGCTCCAGGACATCCTCATCGAGCGCTTCAACGCCGACCCGCGCCGCCTGTACGCGTCCGGGATGAGCAACGGAGGCTTCTTCACCAGCAAGATGGCCTGCGAGAACCAGCGGTTCGCCGCCTACGCGCCCGTCTCGGGCCAGCTTGAGGACCAGGGCGCCTGCCATCCGGGACGGCACGTCCCGATGCTGATGATCCACGGCGACGGCGACTTCATCGTCCCCTACAGCGGCGCCACCTCCGCCGCCCCGTTCTGGGCGCGCAACAACGGCTGCGCCGCCACGACCACCGACACCGACCTGCCCGACACCCACCCGGACGACAACACCACCGTCACGAGGCACACCTACAACGGATGCCCGGCAGACGCCCCCGTGCTCCTCTACCAGATCAAGGGCGGCGGCCATAACTGGCCCGGCGGCACCCCCTTCCTAGGCCCCTTCCTGGGAGGCACCACCTACGACATAGACGCCAACGAGGTCATCTGGAACTTCGTCTCCAACTTCCGCCTCCCCCGTTGAGGTCGGCGATGGCGCGGAGGATGCCGGCGCGGGCCGCTTCCGGGGTTGTTACGGCTATGAGGACGTAGTACGCCAGGCCCTCCGCTTGGGCCACCAGGTCGACTGCCGTGGCCTCGGGGTCTGCGGCGGGTGGAGGAGAGCGGCGTCTCTGCGTATGAGGTCGGCTACCTGGTCGTGGAAGCGGGTGTAGTCGGCGCGCTTTCGAGGTCCTCGCCGACGAGCGCCCTGATGCGGGCGCTGCTCAGCTCGTTGCCGCGGTCGAAGGCCGCCTCGACGAGCTTCTGCTTGGTGGGGAAGTAGTGCTGGACGCGTCCCGCCGACACTCCGGCCTGCGCCGCGACCTCGGCCAGCGACACGGCCGGGAGCCCGCGCTCGGCGACGACCGCGAGCACCGCGTCGGCGATCTGCCGCCGCCGCGCCCCGTGCTCGACGCCCGGCCCGCTGGACGTCTCCGTGGTGAACGTCGCGCTGCCCTCGATCCAGGCGTCCCTGCACTTCGCGGACGCGGACCTGCCCTGGGTCGCGGGCGCATACACCCTCACCTTCGCCGGGTTCCGGCTGCTCGGCGCCACCGTCCTGGCTCCGGCGACCCTGACCGTCCTCACCACCACGTTCCCGGAGGGGCCCTCAGCGCACCCGCGCGCTCGCCGACCGGCGCCGGGCCGGGCGCGCCACCCGCCTCGACCTTTCCGGCGCGGCATCGGTCACCGCCGGTCTGGCCCTGTTCGCCTACGGCATCATGCAGGCCGGGCCCCGCGGCTGGGACGACCCGGTGACCGTGGCCGCCCTCGCGGTCGCGACCGTCCTGCTCGGCGGGTTCGTCTTCATCGAGACGCGCCTGGCCCGCAACCCGCTGATCCCGCCACGGTTGTTCCGCGTCCGGGCCATCTCCGCCGGGAACGCGGTGATGCTGCTCGCGGGCGCCTGTTTCCAGGGGCCGATGTGGTGCTTCCTGACGCTCTACATGCAGGACGTCCTGCACTACACCGCGTCGCAGACCGGCCTCGGCTTCCTCCCGCACACGCTGCTCACCATGATCGTCGGCCTGCGGGTCACGCCGTGGCTCATGCGGCGCACCGGCGACCGGACCGTGGGCCGCCGCGTCGCTCCTTCTGCCGGCTCACCACCAGCCGAAGGCGAGCCAGGTGAGCAGCGGCGCGATGGGGATGGAGACGAGGCCGTAGATGAGCAGCTGGCGGAACAGGCGGGGCCGCACCGCGGGTTCGGCGGCGCCGAGGATCAGGCCGCCGGTGATGCCGAGCGGGTTGATGTCGACCAGGACCGAGGCCAGCGCGAGGGCGAGCACGCCGCCGACCGGGGAGACGCCGTCGGCCACCAGCGGGGGGAGCAGCGGCATGGTGGTGACGAACACCGCGATGGAGCTGGCGGCGAACGAGGTGACCCCGGCGATGTAGCAGAGCACCAGGAGGCTGAGCAGGGGCGATCCGTCCACCTTGAGGAAGTCGCTGATCTGCTTGAACGCGCCGATGTGCTGCATCAGGCCCACGTAGGTCAGCAGGCCGCCGATCAGCAGGACGACGTTCCACGGGATCCTGGAGACGATCTCACTGGACGGCAGCCGGAACACCACCTGCAGGAGCAGCGCCGCGGTCAGGCCGAGGTAGCCCACGTTCATGTCCCATCCGACCGACAGGACGACGACCGCGAGCATGCAGAGGACCGTGAAGGCGCGGACTCCGCGCGGCTCCCGTGTCTCCGCCGGCGCGGTGGCCACGACCATCGCCGTCCCGCCCGAGCCGGCGGACGGGGACTCGGGTGCAGGGTCCGCCGGCGCGCCGGGACGGGACGGGGCGTCGATCCGCCCGCTCGGCAGGGCGCCGGTCCGCGTGCCGACCACGAGCAGGGCCGCGCACACGACCAGCCCGGTGACGAGCCCGCCGAGCAGGAACGTCACCGGCGCCGAGCCCGGCAGGCCGATGCCCTGCTTGTCGCTCAGCTCGCGCGCGGTGACGCCGTAGACGGCGAGCGGCGACAGCAGCCCGCTGATGATCCCGGTGACGCCGAGGACGGCCGCGATCAGCGGCGAGATCCGGTGCCGCGCGGCGAAGCCGAGCGCGATCGGGGAGACGATGGCGGTCGCCGCCGCGGGCAGGGTGCCGACGGCGGTGAGCACGGCGCCGATCACGAAGGGGACCAGCACGATCAGCACCACGCGGCCGCGGACGAGCTTCAGCAGCAGGTCGAGCAGCCAGTCGAGGGTCCCGTTGAGCTGGGCGACGGCGAACAGCGCCGTCACCCCGACGATCAGCACGAAGAAGTCGGCGGGGAAGAACCCCGTCACGTCGTCGATCGCCACATCGGCGGCCAGGCCGAGCAGGAACGCGGCGGCGAAGGCGCCCAGCCCGAGGTCGAACGCGGGGATCAGGGTCGCCGCGAAGAGGGCGACCAGCACGATGATGGACAGGGTTGCCATGCTCATGGGCGGGTTCTTTCTCGGTCAGACCACGCCTCGGTGGCGCAGGTCGTCGATCTCCGGGTCCCCGAGCCCGGCGAGGTCTCGCAGTACCTCGGCGGTGTGCTCGCCGAGGGCCGGCGCGGCGCGGCCGATCGCGCCGTCGAAGCCGGAGAAGCGGCCGGCCGGCGCCTGCATGAGGTGCCGGCGGCCGGTGCGCTCGTCCACCACCTCCACCACCGATCCGCGGGCGCGGATGTGCGGGTCGGCGCAGATGTCGGCCGCGGTGTTCACCGGGCCGGCCGCGACCCCGGCGTCCCGCAGCAGCGCCATCAGCGGGTCGAGGTCGTGCGCGGCGACGAAGGCGGCGACGCGGCCCTCGATCTCCTCGCGGTGCTCCAGCCGGGCGGTCATGGAGTCGTGGACGGCGAGGTCCGCGGCGTCCATGACCTTGACCAGGCGGCGCCACATCTGCTCGGTCGAGGCGGGCAGCGCCAGCCAGCGGCCGTCGCGGGTCCGGTAGAGGCTGTTCGGGCTGATGTGCGGGTTCTGGTTGCCCTGGCGCTCCCGGTTCGCGCCGGTCGCGCCGTACTCGACGACGAAGTCCTCCATCATCCGCAGCAATGGTTCGTAGAGCGGGATGTCGGCCAGCTGGGCCTCGCCGGTGAGGTCCCGCTGGCGCAGCGCGAGCATGGCGGCGAACGCCGCGTAGATGCCGGTGACGCCGTCGGCCACGGGGTAGCCGGCGAAGACCGGCGGACGTTCCGGGTCGCCCGTGCGGTGGGTCAGGCCCGCGAACGCCTCCGCGACGCGCGCGAAGCCGGGGCGGTCGGCGTAGGGGCCGGTGCGCCCGAACGCGCTCACGTGGACCATCACCAGGTCCGGCCGGTAGGCCCGGAGGTCGTCGAAGTCGATGCGGAACCGGCGCAGCGTCGCCGGGCGGAAGTTGGTCACCACGATGTCCGCGGCGGCGGCCAGCCGGCCGACCAGATCGGCCGCCTCGGGGCGGTGCAGGTCGATCGTGACGCTCCGCTTGGCGCGGGCCAGCATCGCCCAGGCGGCCGACTCGCCGTCGTCCTCCAGCGGCGGGTAGCGGCGCGCCGGGTCGCCCTCGGCGGGATGCTCGATCTTGACGACCTCGGCGCCGAACTCGCCGAGCAGCGAGGACGCCAGGGGGCCGGCCAGGATCGTCGACACGTCCAGGACGCGCACTCCGCGCAGCGGACCGGGCAATGGGAATTCCTTCCACGTACGGGTCATCGGTCAGGGCCGGAAACCGGCCTCCGCCAACATGCCCCGTCGTCGGGACGCTGGGGAAGATGTATTCGCAGCTCACAGGTGAAAGGTTTTCCATTTATAGTGGCCCCGTGCGGGTGGAACGGGCGCGGTACTTCCTGGCCGCCGTCGAGACCGGGTCGCTGCGCGCGGCCGCCGCGAAGTGCGGCGTCAGCCAGCCCACCATCGGGCAGCAGATCGCGCTGCTGGAGGAGGACCTCGACGTCGTCCTGCTCACCCGCGGGCGGCACGGCGTGCGGCCGACCCCGGCCGGCCGGGCCCTGGTCGAACCGCTCGGACGGCTCGTCGCCGCCGAGGACGCGGTGCGCGCGTCGGCCATGGAGTCGAGCGGCGCCTACCGCGGCCGGGTCGGGATCGGCGGCGTCTCGGTGACCGCGGAGACGATCATCGCGCCGGTCGTCGGACGGCTGCGGGAGCGGCATCCGGGGCTGCGGTTCACCGTCCGCGAGGGCGCCTCGGCCGCCATCGAGGCCGCCGTGCTGGACGGCGAGCTGGACTTCGGCGTCGTCACCATGCCGGTGGGCCCGGCCGCGCCGGGGCTGCACCGGATACCGCTCGTCTCCGCTCCGGTGGGCGTCTGCATGCGGACCGGCCATCCGCTGGCCGGGCGCGGCCACGTCCACTGGCGCGACCTGGAGACCTGGCCGATCGTCACCATGCGGGCGGGCACCGTCCTGTGGGAGATGCTGCACCGGCACATGGCCGCCCCTGATGTCGTCATCCAGGCCATGTCGGCGCGCACCGTCAAGGTGATGGTCGCCCGGGGGGCGGGGCTCGGCATCCTCGCCGGGTTCGAGACCTCGGCCGACATCGCCGACCTGGTGTGGCTGCCGCTGCGCGACGCGCCGCCCGTCCAGCTGTGCCTGACGCAGCGGCGGGACGGCCGGCCGTCGCCGTCCGCGCTCATCGTCCGGCGGCTCATCCGGGCCGAGGCCGACGAGCTGGCAGAACGCGAGGAACGCCGCCCCTGACGGGCCACCTGGGGACGGTGTGGGTTGTGGCCCGTCAGGGGTGCGGCCTCCGGATTGGACTCGGGGTGCTCCGATCAGCCGATCGAGCAGGTGTTGACCACGTCGCCGGACGTCTGGCGCGGGATGGTGGCGCTCGGCGAGGGCGCCTGGCCGCCGCGCGGGGCCGTCCAGCGTTCGAGGGCCTCGAAGGCCGTCCGCATGCAGGGAAGCAGCGGCCGCATCCTGTCGGGGAACATGTCGTACTCGATGTCCAGGTGGGAGGCGCCGCCGATCCGGTAGTAGCGGTGCAGCGCGCCCCTGCCCTGCGCACGGATCTTCCGGTCGTAGGCGTCACCGTGGACCCTGATCGGCAGCAGGGTGTCCAGCGTGCCCTGCACCGTGATCATCGGCTTGCCGATGCGGCCCGACATCCCCAGCCGCTTCACCGTCCGGTGGACGCTCCTCGGACGCGAGTAGTAGCGGTAGTCGGTGTCGCAGTTCGGCGTGCCGCTCTTGCAGTACGGGATGCCGGCTTCCAGGTCACCGTCGTAGGCGGGGTCGACTTCCTCGCGGTAGATGCGCTGCGTGTTGTCCCAGATGGCCCCGTAGTTGAAGTCCCACAGGAACTCCGAACCGGGGGCGAAGCCGGCCCTCAGCATCGCGGCGTGCGCCTTGGGGTCGCCGGTCGCGGCGTACTTCGGGTAGTTGCGCAGCGCCACCGGCAGGTAGACCAGGGCGTTGTTCCCGTCGTCCTTCGGCCAGTACGTGCCTTCGGCGTCCAGGCCGCCGTCGTACAGCTCGGGGTGGTTCTCCAGGGCCCAGCGCACCATCTGGCCGCCGTTGGAGATGCCCGCCGCGTACGTCTTGCGCAACGGCCTGCGGTAGTGGCGGGCGACGGTCGCCTTGGCCGCGACGGTGACCTGGATCATCCGCCTGTACCACTCCGCGATGGCGTCGCCGGGGCGCTTGCCGTCCCGGTAGAACTGGTTGCCGTTGCTGCCCTTGTCGGTCGAGGCGAAGGCGTACCCCTTCGCCAGCACCCAGTCGGAGATGGTGAAGTCGTTGGCGTACTGGCGGCGCGTCCCCGGCGCCCCGGCGACGACGAGGCCGCCGTTCCAGTGCTCCGGGAGGCGGATCACGAACTGGGAGTCGTGGTTCCAGCCGTGGGTCGTGTTGAACGTGGAGTCGTCCCGGAAGTAGCCGTCGATCTGGATGCCCGGCACTCCGCTCGGGTTCCGGGTGGCCGCCGCGTTGAGCCCCTGCCAGTCGGCCTTGTCGGTGTGGCCCGAGGCGACCGTGCCGGCGGTGGTCAGATCGTCCAGGCAGGCGGCGATCTGGTGCTCGGCTCCGGGGACGTGGACCCGGCCCATGTGCGCGCAGCGGGTGTCCGCCTGGGCGGACGGCCCGGCCACGACCAGGGGCGCCGCCAAGAGCGACCCGAGCAGGGCCGAGACGGCGGAGGATCTGCGAAGGACGGGCATGTGCGGCTCCCTGGGGTGGGAAACGGGGCACGTCGGTCAGCCCCGTGAGTGGTTGCCATGCTGATCGACCGCCCGCGGGCGGAGCCACGTCGGCGAGCACACTCTTCACCGGCCTCCTGTGTGTCTTCGGCGGTGTGCGCCGCCTCATATCGGGCGGCCTGAATATGTGGCCGGTCACCTGGTCCGATGGCCCGGCCGCGCCTAGCGTTCACGGTCACGGCGTCCCGGTGTGGCTTGGGTCACGCCAAGACGCGTGAGGAGGGCGCATGGGAGAACGTCCCACGGAGACCGGGAGCGGCGCCGTCCTGGAGGCGCCCGTCCTGAAGGCACGGGGTCTGGTGCGGGAGTTCCGCGGCTTCCGGGCCGTGGACGGCGTGGACCTGGACGTGGCCGAGGGCGGCGTGCACGCGCTGGTCGGCCCGAACGGCGCCGGCAAGACGACGCTGTTCAACCTGCTCACCGGATTCCTGAAACCGACGGCGGGCAGCGTCCGGCTCGGCGAGCACGAGCTGGCCGGCCGCAGCCCCGAGTCGATCACCCGGCTGGGGGTGGCGCGCTCGTTCCAGATCACCAGCCTGTTCGCGGAGCTGACCCCGCGCCGGCATGTGGAGCTGGCCCTCGCGAGCCCCACCGGGCTGGGCTGGCGGTTCTGGCGGTCGGACAAGGCGCTCGGCCGCTTCTCGGCACGCGCCGGGGAACTGCTCGACGAGGCGGGCCTGTCCGGCCACGCCGACGTCCCCGCGGGATCGCTGTCGTACGGGAGCAAGCGGGCGCTGGAGCTGGCGCTCGCCCTCGCGCTCGACCCCAAGGTCCTGCTGCTGGACGAGCCCACCGCCGGCATGGGCGTCGAAGACGTGGACCGCACCATCGAGCTCGTCCGCAGGATCCGTGCCGGCCGCACCGTCGTCCTGGTCGAGCACAACATGAACGTGGTCGCGAGCCTCGCCGACCGGGTGACGGTCCTGCAGCACGGCAAGGTGCTGGTCGAGGGGCCGTACGCCGAGATCCGCCATGACGAGCGCGTCATCACCGCCTACCTCGGAGACTCCCATGCTGCGCATTGACGGGTTGTCCGCCTGGTACGGCGAGGCGCAGGCCCTGCGCGAGGTGTCGATGCACGTCGCCGAGGGCGAGATCGTCACGCTGGTCGGACGCAACGGCGCGGGCAAGACCACGCTGCTGCGCTGCCTGATGGGGCTGCACGGCGCCCACGGCCGGACCGCCGGCACGGTCTCCCTGTTCGACGACGACATCACCAAACTCGCCGGCCACGCGAGGGCCCGCCGCGGCCTGGGCTATGTCCCGGACGACCGCGGCATCTTCGCCACGCTCTCCGTCGAGGAGAACCTGACCTTGCCGCCCAAGATGGGCCCCGACCCTTGGTCGCTGGAGCGGGTGTACGAGACGTTCCCGATGCTGCGGGAGCGGCGCCGGTTCCCCGGGACGAAGCTGTCGGGCGGTGAGCAGCAGATGCTCGCGCTGGCCCGGGTGCTGCGGACCGGCGCCCGGCTGCTGCTGTGCGACGAGCCGACCGAGGGCCTGTCGCCGCTGATCGTCCAGCGGATCGGCGAGATCCTCCGCGAGGTCAGGGCGGCCGGGGTGACCGTGCTGCTCATCGAGCAGAACGTGCACTTCGCCGCGTCCGTCGCCGACCGCCACTACCTGCTCGCCGAGGGCCGGATCGTCGAGTCGCTGGACTCCGCGCAGGTCCGCGAGCGCGAGCACGAGCTCCTCGAATACCTCGGAATCTGACGACCACCCCCGGAACCCGAAGACGGCCGAGAGCCTGGGCACGAAGGAGACGCCGGAATGAGAAACATGCGCTGGAGCGGCGGCCTGGCCGTCGCGGGGCTGCTGCTGGCCGGCTGCGGGGGCGGGCCCGGCGGCGGCGGAGGCAAGATCAGCAACGACAAGATCGTGCTGGCCGTGCTGAACGACCAGTCGGGCATCTACGCCGACACCTCCGGCCGCCGGTCGGTCGAGGCCGTCAAGATGGCGGTGGCCGACTTCAAGGCCAAGTACGGCGACAAGGCGGTGACCGACAAGATCGAGGTCCTGTCCGCCGACCACCAGAACAAGCCGGAGATCGCCAACTCCAAGGCGCAGGAGCTCTACGACCGGCAGCACGCCGACGTGATCCTGGACGTGCCGACCTCCTCCGCCGCGTTCGCCGTGGCCACCACCGCCAAGAACAAGAAGAAGGTGTTCATCGACGTCGGCGCCGCGAGCACCGAACTCGAAGGCAAGCAGTGCAACAAGTACACCTTCCACTACGGCTACAACAGCTACATGCTCGCCCACAGCACCGGCGCCGAGGTGACCAAGGACGGCGGCAAGAGCTGGTACATCGTCTACCCGGACTACGCGTTCGGGCAGGACATGCAGAAGACGTTCAGCACGGCGATCAAAGAAGCGGGCGGGACGGTGGTCAAGACCGACCCGACGCCGTTCCCGAACGACAACTTCTCCACGTTCCTGCTCAAGGCGCCCGGCCTGAACCCGAAGCCGAAGGTGCTCGGCACCATGCACGCGGGCGGTGACCTGGTCAACCTGGTGAAGCAGTACAACGAGTACAAGCTCCGCGACAAGGGCGTCGACCTCGCGGTCGGGCTGCTGGTCATCAGCGACATCCACTCGCTCGGACCGGACGCGCTGGCCGGGACCCGCTACACCGACATGTGGTACTGGAACCTCGACGGCACGGCCCGCACCTGGGCCGACAAGTTCCAGGCCAAGGCGGGTGTGCGCCCCACCTCCAACATGGCCGGCAACTACTCGGCCGCCCTGCAGTACCTGGAGGCCGTGCAGCGCGGCGGAAGCGACAAGTCCGACGAGGTGGTCAAGCAGCTGGAGGGCCACAAGTTCGACGACGTGTTCGCCCGGCACGCCACCATCCGCGCCAAGGACCACCTGCTGCTGCACGACGCGTACCTGGGGCAGGTGAAGCCGGCCAGCGAGGTCAAGGAGCCGTGGGACTACGTGAAGGTGCTGAAGACGATCCCGGCGGCGGAGGCGTTCCAGCCGCAGCCCGATCCGTCGTGCAGCCTGTGAGGCGGGCCTGACGTGCTGCAACAGGCGTTCAACGGGCTGGTTGGCGGGGCGTTCTACGCCCTGCTCGCCCTCGGCCTGGCCGTCATCTTCGGCATGCTGGGCGTGGTCAACCTCTCGCACGGCGCGTTCTACATGCTCGGCGCCTTCGGGGCGTTCATCGCGCTCGACTCGTTCGGGCTGAACTTCTGGCTGTCGCTGGTGCTCGTCCCGCCGCTGCTGGGGCTGGCCGGGGTCGTGCTGGAGCGGCTGTTCGTCCGGCGGCTGACACCGCTGGACCCGCTCTACAACTTCCTGTTCACCTTCGGGCTGGCACTCATCCTGCAAGACCTGGTGAAGCGTCAGTACGGAGTGAACTCCCAGCAGTACCCCCGGCCGTCGCAGCTGGACGGCACGGTCGACCTCGGGCTGTTCACCTACCCCGCCTACCAGGTGTTCGTCCTGGGGGTGTCGGCGCTGACGTGCCTCGCGGTGTGGCTCGTCCTCACCCGCAGCCGGGTCGGGATGATCGTCCGGGCGGCGACCGAGCGGCCCGAGCTGACCCGCGCCCTCGGCATCGACGTCGGCCGCTGGGTGACCCCGGTGTTCGGCTTCGGGATCGCGCTCGCCGCGTTCGCCGGGGTCCTCGCCGCGCCGATGCGGGCCGTCAACCCGCTGATGGGCTCGGACCTGATCATCACCGTCTTCGCGGTGGTGGTGATCGGCGGGCTGGGCTCGGTGTTCGGCTCGGTCGCCGCGGGCTTCGCCGTCGGGCTGGTCTCGGCGCTCGGCAACCTGTACATCCCGTCGCTCTCGCAGACGCTGGTGTTCATCCTCATGGCCGCCGTGCTGCTGTGGCGCCCGGCCGGCCTGTTCGGACGCGAGGAGGCGTTCCGTTGATTCTTTCCAGGCTGGCCCGCTCGGGCGGCCGGAGCGGGCCGCTGCTGCTGGCGATCGGGCTGGTGGCCGCGCTCGCCCTGCCCTGGATGATCTACCCGCCGGTCGCGCTGGACATCGCCTGCTGGGCGCTGTTCGCCGCCGCGGTCGACCTGCTGCTCGGCTTCACCGGGCTCCTGTCGTTCGGGCACGCCGCGTTCTGGGGCGGCTCCGCCTACTGCACCGGGCTGATCGCGCTGCATTCCGGGCTGCCGTTCCCCGTCGCGATCGTGGGCGGCGCGGCGTTCGCGGCGCTGCTGGCGGTCCCGATCGGCTACCTGTCGGTCCGGCTGACCGGGATCTACTTCGCGATGGTCACCCTGGCCTTCGCGCAGATGGTCTACTTCATCGCCAACCAGTGGCGGGACGTCACGGGCGGCGAGAACGGCCTGCAGGGCATCCCGCGCGAGCTCTTCGGCGTCGACCTGTCCGAGCCGTTCTACTTCTATTACGCGGGCCTGCCGTTCGTGCTGGCCGGGCTGTTCGCCGCCTGGCGGATCGTCCGGTCGCCCTTCGGCCGCGTGCTGGTGTCCATCCGCGACAACCCGGCCCGTACACGGGCGCTCGGCTACCCCGTCGACCGCTACAAGCTGCTGGCCTTCGTCCTGTCCGCGGGGCTCTCGGGGCTGGCCGGGGGCCTGTTCGCGATCGGGCACGGCTTCGCCTCGCTCGAAGGCGTCTACTGGACCACCTCCGGGCAGGCCGTCATGATGGTCATCCTCGGCGGCATCGGCACCCTGTGGGGCGGCACCATCGGCGCCGCGCTGGTCGTCCAGCTCCAGGACTACCTGGCCACCGCCGGATTCCAGGAGACCGGGATCGTCACCGGCCTGATCTTCATCGTGATCGTGCTGCTGTTCCGCCGCGGCATCTGGGGAACGGCCCGGCACCTGCTGGACGTCCGGGGCCGGGCCGCCTCGTCCGGTGACACGGCACCTGAACCGAAGGAGGCCGTCGACACCCCGGCCTGACGGCGCCCATGCTCAGCCGGGCGGCGCGACCATCCTGATCGCGAGGGCGGCGTAGAACTCGCCGAGCTGCTCCGGCGAGTCGGACCCGTCGAGGCGGTACCAGCGGACGAGGTCGATGCTCAGCGACAGCATCGCGCGCGTGACCCGCTTGACGTCGACCTGCGCGAACGACCCGTCGGCGACGCCGCGGGCGACCGTGTCGCGGAAGAACGCGTTGGTCCGGTGCCGCACTTCGAGGATCTCGTCGTAGTGCTCGGCCGTGAGGCCGGCGAGTTCGAGCTGGCAGACGCGCGCCGCGACGTGGTGGCGCGCGTGCCACACGGTGTACCCCGCGATGACGGCGCGGAGCCGGTCCGCGGAGCCGTCGCCGTGCGCGGGCAGGACGGCCGGGTCCCGCACGTACTCCAGCACCCGCTCGTGGCCGGCGCGGATGATCTCGAAGAGGACGAGCTCCTTCGACGGGAAGTGGACGTAGAGCGCGGCCGGGCTGAGCCCCACGCCCTCGGCGATGTCGCGCGTGGTCGTGGCGTGGAAGCCGTTCGCGGCGAAGCAGCGCACCGCCGACGTCAGCAGGCCGCGCGGCACCGCGGCGAGATCCGCTCTCCACAGGTCGGGGGAATGGTCCTGCAGCCGGGGGTCGTCCGCCAGGTCCTGCGCGGTGTACCGGGCCTGCCGTCTGGCCATCCGCGACTCCCGCCTCCTCAGGTGCGGCGCATGGTGCCGGTGCCCCCGAGTACCGATGCCCGCAAGTCTTGACATGGGCATGCTACTCGGTGACTATGCGCTTATTCAGTCCGAGGAGCGTTGTGAACAGGCGCAGTTTTCTCCGGCTACTCGTGGACGGGGCACCACTGCCCCATTACGACGAGATCCTGCACGCCGCGGTGGCGGACGCCGCGTCACCCGCCGAGATAGCGGACCTGCAAGCCGAGCACACGCTCGCGCTCCAGCTCCGCGACACCCTGGAAAAGCGGCATGCCCGGCACGAGCAGCAGCGCGCGCTGGTCGAGTGCGCGAAGGAACTGGCCGAGGACCACGGCGACCCCGGCACCGTCCTGAACCTGATCGTGAGCCAGGCGCAGCGGCTGCTCGGCTGCGACATGGCCTACCTGAGCCTGAACGAAGGCCAGGCGACGTGCATGCGGGTGATGGTCGGCGCGACGTCCTCGGCGTGGCGGGACGTCCGGATCCCGTTCGGCACCGGGATCGGGGGCAGGGTCGCCGTCACGGGCACGCCGTTCTCCACGCCCGACTACTTCAGCGACGAGCGGCTGACGCACGATCCCGCCGTCGACGCATCGGTCAAGGCGGAGCGGCAGGTGTCGATCGTCGGCGTGCCGCTGCGCAACAGCACCGTCATCGGGGTGCTGTTCGCCTCCAACCGCACGCCCGGCCCGTTCTCCCACGACGCCATCGCCCTGCTTGGATCGTTCGCCGCGCTCGCCACGTCCGCCATCGACCAGGCGCAGCAGCGGGCCGACACCGACCAGGCGCTGATGGCCCTGGGGAAGGCGAACGAGACGCTCCGCGAGCGGACGGTCGACGCGGAGCGCGCGGTCGCGGCGCACGACCAGAGCATGGACATCGTGCTCCGCGGCGGCGGCGTCCAGGAGGTCGTGACCGCGGCGGGCGACCAGCTCGGCGGCGTGCTCGCCATCTTCGACGAGTTCGGCGCGCCCGTCGCCTGGACGCCCGGGGCGCCGGGCGAGGTCCTGAAGGCGATGGCCGCCGGCGTCCCGGAGGGGACGTACCGGGCCACCGACCTGGTGGCGGGCACCGAGAACCTCGGCACGCTGGTCTGGGCCCCGCCGGTCCAGGCCGCCGAGGCCGGCGACCTGGACCGGCGGCTGCTCGACCGGGCGGCCGTCGTCGCGTCGCTGCTCCAGCTGTTCGGCCGCAACCTCGCCGCCGCGGAGGCCAGGGTGCGCGGCGAGCTGCTCGACGACCTCCTCACGCCGAACCCCCGCACGTACTCCTCGCTGGCCGAGCGCGCCCTGCGGATCGGCTACCAGCCGCAGAAGCGGCACGCCGTCGTCGTCGCGCACATCCGGGCGGAGAACCGGCGGAGCCTCGCCTCCGTGGCGTCCGACCTCGCCGCCGCGCGCGACGGCCTCAGCACCGTGCGGGACGGCCAGGCGGTGCTGGTCATCCCGTCCGACGACCCGTCGCTGACGGCCCGGGGCGTCTCGCGCTCGATGACCAAGCGGCTGGGGTCGCCGGTCACCGTCGGCGCCGCCGGGCCCGTGGACGACCCGGCCGACCTGCCGGGCGCCTACGCCGAGGCGCTCGCCTGCGCGAACGCCCTGCTCCGGCTCGACCGGGCCGGCGCCGCCGCCACGGCCGCCGACCTCGGCTACGCCGGGCTGCTCCTCGGCGACGGCGCGTCCGCCGGACGGTACGTGGAGCGGACGCTGGGCCCGGTCATCCAGCACGACGAGCAGCGCTCGACCATGCTGATGGAGACGCTCGAAACCTACTTCGCCACCGGGCAGAGCCTCGTCGCCAGCGCCAAGCGGCTCCACATCCACCCGAACACCGTGACCCAGCGCCTCGACCGGGTGAAGCGCCTCCTCGGCGTGGACTGGAACGGCGCGGACCACACCCTGGAAGTGCAGCTGGCGCTGCGCCTGCACCGGCTGAGCCGCGACCTCGACGCCTGACCGCACTCCCGTCTACCGGCTGTCCCCTATGCGAGCTACAGGCGAGTGTCCACCGTGCGGTGAAGCCCCGGAGGGGGCCGGATCCATAGCGTTCTTGCAGCCGCGGCACTCGGTCGCGGACCCCCTCCCGAAGGAGCGGTCATGCGACTGCTTAAGCAGCTCATACCCGTCATGCTGGTCGGCCTCATCGGCGGCCAGATCGCCACCGCGGTGCAGGACAACGAGATCCTCACCCTGGTCGTCGGTCTCGTGACGGCCGCGCTGACGCTCGTGGTGTACGCCGCGACGGTGCGGTGGTCCGAGCGCCGGGAGGTCACCGAACTGGCCCGCAAGGGCATCGCCGTCAGGCTCGGCGTGGGGATGGTCGTCGGTACGGCGCTGATCGGGTCGGTGATCGCGAACCTCGCCTTCCTGGGCGACTACGAGATCGACGGGAAGGGCTCGGCGCTCGGCGCGCTCGGGCTGGTCGGCTTCATGGCCGGCGCGGCCGTGACGGAAGAGGTGATCTTCCGCGGCGTGCTGTTCCGGATCATCGAGGAGCGCGCCGGGACGTACGGCTCGCTGGTCGCGACCGCCGTGCTGTTCGGGCTGTGGCACATGGCCAACCCGGACGCCACCCTGTTCGGCGCGGTCGCCATCGCGATCGAGGCCGGCACCATGCTCGCCGCCGCCTACGCCCTCACCCGCAGCCTGTGGTTCACGATCGGCCTGCACTTCGCCTGGAACTTCACCGCGGCCGGCATCTTCAGCACCGTGGTCTCCGGCAACGGCGACACCGAGGGCCTGCTGCGCGGCACCACCTCGGGCCCGGACCTGGTCACCGGTGGCGAGTTCGGCCCGGAGGGCAGCCTGTACGCGATCGGGTTCGGCCTGCTGACGGCGGTCGTGATGATGGCGCTGGCGCACCGCAAGGGCAACGTGATCCCCCGTGGCCGGGGCACCCGCGTCGCCGCGACCGCTACGCTCGCCCAGTGATCGATCACCGTCGGGTCCCGGACCTGTGGCGGCGGTGCCACGTCACGGTCCGGGACCTCCCCTTCGCGCTCCTGCTCGCCTCCCTCGCGTTCCTGCCGACGTTCCAAGGGCGCGGGACGCAGCTCGGTGACATGCCGGGCCGCGGCTACGACGAGCTGGCAGTCCTGGCGGTCCTGCTCCAGTGCCTCCCGCTCGCCCTGCGCCGGCGGTGGACCACCGTCTGCGTCGCGCTCGTGTCGCTCGGCTTCGCCATCGACCAGATCCGCGGCTACCACTCGCTCGCGGGCACCGCGCTGCCGATCGCGCTGGTGAGCACGAGCGCCTACCTGGAGCGCCACCGCCGCGCCACGATCGCCGGCCTGTCCGCCGCGTACCTCGCGCTGGCGGTCGTGCTCAACCGGATGGGCTCGTCCGAGAAGCTGGAAGGGTTCCTGGTCATCTACGCGACGATGGCCGCCGCGTGGGTCGTCGGGTCGTGGCTGCGCGCGACGCGGGCCGCCGAGGCCGAACGCCGCCGCCGCGTCGCCGAGGACACCCGCACCGCCGAACGCACCCGCATCGCCCGCGAACTCCACGACGTGGTGACCCACCACGTGACGGCGATGGTCGTGCAGAGCGAGGCCGCGCGGTACCTGACCGCCGCGCCCGACCGCCTGGACGAGACGCTGACCGCCGTCACCGACACCGGCCGCCGCGCCATCAGCGACCTGCGGCACCTGCTGGACCTGCTCAACCCCGACAACGGAACCGACCCGGCGGTGCCGTCCGTCGGCGAGCTCGGCACGCTCGTGGAGCAGACCCGGCAGGCCGGGCAGCCGGTGGAGTTCACCGAGGAGGGCGAACGGGCGAAATCGGCCGGCAGCGCGGAATTCGTGACCTATCGGGTCGTTCAGGAGGCCCTGACGAACGCGCTCAAGTACGCTCACGGTAGTCGCACGGTCGCTCTCGTGCGCTATGGCGAAAGGGACATCACCGTGGAGGTCAGCACCGACGGCTCCGGGTCGCGGACGGCGTCCCCGGGCGGCAGCGGGCGGGGCCTCACCGGGCTGCGGGAGCGGGTCGACGCCCTCGGCGGCGAGTTCAGCGCCGACCGGCGGACGGGCGGCGGCTTCGTCGTGCGGGCGCGCATCCCCGGGGGCAGCCGGTCGTGAACGCACCTGTCCGGGTGCTGGTCTGCGACGACCAGGCGCTGATCCGCACGGGCTTCGTCACGATCATCGACGCGCAGCCCGACCTGGAGGTGGTGGGCGAGTGCGGGGACGGGCGCGCGGGCGTCGAGCTCGCCCGCCGGCTCGACCCGGACATGGTGGTGATGGACGTCCGGATGCCGGTGCTCGACGGCATCGAGGCGACCCGGCAGCTGGCCGGCGCCGGGGTCGCGCACCCCGTCAAGGTGCTCGTCGTGACGACGTTCAACCTGGACGAATACGTGTACGAGGCGCTGCGCGCGGGCGCGAGCGGGTTCCTGCTGAAGGACGCGCCGCCCGCGCAGTTACTCCAGGGCATCCGGACGGTCGCCGCCGGTTCCTCGCTGCTGGCGCCGGAGGTGACCCGGCAGCTCGTCGGCAAGTACGCGGCGCGGATCCGTCCCGCCGACGGCAGGCCGCAGGAGACCCCGCTGACCCCGCGCGAGATGGAGGTGCTCCGCCTCATCGCCGAGGGCCTGTCCAACAACGAGATCGCGGGGAAACTGGTGATCAGCCAGGAGACCGTCAAGACGTACGTGTCGCGCATCCTCACCAAGCTCGACCTGCGCGACCGCGTGCAGGCCGTGGTCTACGCCTACCGCCGGGGCCTGGTGACCTGACATGGACGACACTCGCACGGACGACTTCGCACGCTCGTGGACGGCGCTGCTCGCGGCGGTCGCCGCACTTCCGGACGACGACTTCGCGCGGCCGTCCGGCTGCGCCGGCTGGCTCGTCCGGGACCTGGTGTGCCACCTGGTCATCGACGCCCAGGACGTCCTGATCACCCTGGTCACGCCCGCCGAGACCGAACCGACCGCGGACGCGGTCACCTACTGGGACCTCGTCGGCCCGCCGACCGGCGACGACCCGCTCGACGCGCTGATCCCCCGGCTGGCCGCCGCGTACGGCGAGCCGCGGCTGCTCAAGTTCCACCTCGACGACGTCGGTTCCGCCGCGGGCCGCGCCGCCGGTCTCGCCGACCCGGCCGCCCGCGTGAGCACCCAGGACAAGGTGCTGACCGCCGGCGACTACCTGTCCGCGTACGTCCTCGAATGGACGCTGCACCACCTCGACCTGATCGCGCATCTCCCGTCGTCCCCCGAGCCGCCCGCCGAGACCCTCGCGGCGGCACGCGCGGCGCTGGAGAGAATCGCCGGAAGCCCGTTCCCGGCCGCGCTCTCCGACACGGACGCGCTGCTCGTCGGCACCGGACGGCGCGCGCCGTCCGAAGCGGAGAAGGCCGCGCTGGACGGTCTCGCCGCGAAGCTCCCGTTCGTCCTCGGCTGACGCGCCACGCCCCACCGGCGGGGGCCCGTTCCGTTCCCTGGGCGGCCATGATGGACTGGCTGAAGATCCGGAACACGCGACAGGGGCCTGAGCAGCGCGTCCGGTCCGCGGTTACCTGGCCGGGAGGGCACAGTTGAGCGGATGGCTGTCTCCGGACACGATCAACACGATCACGCGCTATCTGGACCTGGCCGGCGTGTTCACCTGCGGGCTGCTCGGCGGCGTGGTCGCCCGCGCTGAGGGGCTGGACCTGTTCGGCTACCTCGTCGTCGGCACCATCTCCGGGCTCGGCGGCGGCATCATCCGCGACACGCTCCTGCAGCACGGCACGCCGGTCGCCCTGACGGACGCGGCCTACCTGCCGACCGCGTTCGCCGGCGCGCTGATCGCGTTCCTGATCAAGTTCAGCGAGGAGCAGTGGGACCGGCTGTTCACGCCGCTGGACGCGGCCGTCATCAGCTTCTGGGCGGTGGTCGGCGCGCAGAAGACCCTCGCGGCCGGCCTCGGATGGTTGCCCGCGCTGCTGCTGGGCACCATCACCGCGGTCGGCGGCAGCGCGGTCCGCGACCTGCTTCGCGGCCGCGTCCCCGCCGTACTCGGGGGCAACGCGCTGTACGCGACGGTGGCCGTGGCCGTGGCCGGCGTGTTCGTCCTCTGCTCATATCTGGAGGCGCCCACGGTCGGGATCGTCGCCGGAATCCTGCTGGGGTTCGTGCTGCGCACGATCGCGCACCGGCGGGGCTGGCGGCTTCCCGAGGGGCTGCCGCTGGAGCCGTCCACCGCGTTGCGGGGCGTCCGGGCCCGGACCCGGCGCGGTTCACGAGGGGAGAGGGAGCCATGACCGCCGCCGACACCGTACTGGCCGGGCTGGACGACGTCCGCCCGCAGCTGGAGGACTTCTACACCGATCTCCACGCGCACCCGGAACTCGGGCTGGCCGAGCACCGCACGGCCGCGCGGGTGGCGGAGCGGCTGCGCGGCTGGGGATACGAGGTCACCGACGGCGTCGGCGGCACCGGCGTCGTGGGCGTCCTCGCCAACGGCGACGGCCCGACCGTGCTGCTGCGCGCCGACATGGACGCGCTGCCGGTCAAGGAGGACACCGGCCTCCCCTACGCCTCCGAAGTGACCGTCACCGACGGGGACGGGCATCAGCGGCCCGTAATGCACGCCTGCGGGCATGACGTCCACGTCACCTGCCTGCTCGGCTTCGCCCGGCTCATGGCGCAGGCCAAGGACGCCTGGCGGGGGACGCTCGTCCCGCTGTTCCAGCCCTCCGAGGAGGACTCGGCCGGCGCCGCCGCCATGGTCGGGGACGGCCTCGCCGACCGGATCCCGCGTCCCGACGTGGCGTTCGCCCAGCACGTCCTGGCGCAGCCGGCCGGATACGTCGGCGTGCGGTCCGGGCCGTTCTTCTCCGCCGCCGACAGCCTGCGCATCACCCTGTACGGGCGCGGCGGCCACGGGTCCATGCCGCAGGCGACCGTCGACCCGGTGGTCCTGGCGTCGATGTGCGTGCTGCGGCTCCAGACCATCGTGTCCCGCGAGCTGGCCGCCACCACCCCCGCCGTGGTGACCGTGGGCAGCATCCAGGCCGGCGCGAGCGCGAACGTCATCCCCGACACCGCCGTGATGCTCCTGAACATCCGCACCTACGACGACGACACGCGGCGGCACGTCCTCGATGCGGTGAAGCGGTGCGTCGACGCCGAGGCCGCGGCGTCCGGCGCATCGAGGGAACCGCAGATCGAACGCCTCAACACGTTCCCGCCGACCGTCAACGACGACGAGGTGGCCGGGCGGCTCGCGCGGGCCTTCAAGGCGCGTTTCGGGGACGACTTCAGCACCATCCCTCTGCAGACGGCCAGCGAGGATTTCAGCGTCATCCCCGAAGCCCTGCACACGCCATTCGCTTACTGGGGCCTGGGCGGCATCGACGCCGACCTCTACACCAAGGCCGCCGAACAGGGCACGGTCGGACGCGACATCCCCGTCAACCACTCCCCCAAATTCGCACCCGTCATCCAGCCGACCCTCGACACCGGCGTCACCGCCCTCACCGTCGCCGCCCTCGAATGGCTCGGCACGGACGCTTAGGCTCGGCCCCATGCTCAGACTCGGTTTCCCGGTCATCGGCGTGAACGACCTTCCCCGCGCAGTGGCCTTCTGGACGTCCGCACTCGACCTCGTCGCCACACCGGAGTGGGAGAACGCCAATTGGAGGACGCTGAATCACGCGGACGGATCAGGCAGGGCATTGGGTCTGATGCGCAGTGACTCGCCCGTAGAACCTCGGCCGCGCGTGCATCTCGATCTACTCGTGGACACCGAGCCCGAGCAGGAGGCCGAGGTCGAGCGGCTGATAGGTCTCGGCGCGAGCCGAGTCGACTGGCAGTCGTATCCGCCGGAGCCGGACTTCGTCGTCCTCGCCGACCCGGACGGCAACCTCTTCTGCGTCGTGGACCTGGGCCGGGCGCCCTCCGGTTCGGGCTAGCGGCGGGTCCAGGGCCAGGTGATCAGGGCCCAGCCGGCCAGGATGACCAGGGTCTCGACCAGGACGTACCAGGGCCAGGGGCCCAGGACGTCCAGGATCGAGGCGCTGCCGGGCTTCTCGTTGAGGTATCCGTAGTTCGTCCCGGCGATCAGGTTGAAGACGAACGTGGCGACGGCCCACACCAGGGTGGCCGCGACCGCGAACCGGTAGTCGCGCCAGCCGGGGCGCATCCCCAGCCCCCAGGTCAGGTACACCGCGGCCCACACGATCATCAGGTGCATCCCGAAGAAGCCCAGGTAGTCGATGTCGGGGTAGTCGCCGCCGTGCAGGGCCGGTGTGAGCAGGCCCTGCACGGACAGGGTGAGCCCCCAGTAGTACGTCAGCGTGAACCAGCGGTGGCCGAGCGTCCACAGCGCGCCGACGGCGGTGAGCCACGCCAGGTCGCACAGCTGCAGCGGGAGCGACCCGCCGATGCGCCACTGCCCCGGCAGCAGCGAGTACACCTGCGTGCCGATCATCACGTACGCGATCGCCAGCGCGTACGCCCTGCTGAAGCCCCTCGCCTGCTCTCCGAACCCGCCGCCGGGCTCCGTCCGCTGGGCGCGGCCGAGCGGCACCAGCGCGGCGCATCCGGCCGCGAACAGCCCGAGCGCCGCCCAGTGCGAGGGCCCGTACACGGCGAACTCACCGGCGGCGGTCAGCGGCATCCGCTGATGCTAACCGCCGCCGGTGCGCTCGCGCCGCTACCGGTTTCGTCGGTAGTGCTCCGTCCCTCAGCGCGGGGTGGAGTTGACCCTCCCGCGGAGCGGGACAGGGTTAGCCGGATCGCCTCCGGAGCGATCCGGCGGCACCGGTCTCAAGCCGGGTAGTTCTGCTGCTCGATGTATTGGCGCAGGACGCTGATCGGGGCGCCGCGGGCCGATCCGGCGAAGCAGGGGTCCGACCAAGCCTGTTCGTGGTCGCCCTCGCCGTTGAACTCGGCGAACTCGACCTCGAAGTCGCCGCACACCGCCCGCATGATCGCCTCCAGGCGTTCCAGGTGCGGTCCGGTGAAACCCCCTAGGTTAGGCGGGTGCAGCTCAGATACTCCTTCCGCCTCTACCCGACCGGGGGGCAGCGACAAGCCCTCGCGCGGGCGTTCGGCTGCGCCAGGGTGGTGTTCAACGACGCATTGCGGACGCGGGAGGACGCCCGCCAGGCGGGGCTGCCGTCGGTGAAGGCGGCCGAGTTGTCGGCGGCGATGGCGGCGGCGAAGAAGACCCCGGAGCGCTCGTGGCTGGGCGAGGTGTCGTCAGTGGTGCTGCAGCAGTCGCTGCGGGACCTGGAGGCGGCCTACCGGGCGTTCTTCGACGGCCTGGCCGGCAAACGCCCCCGGGTGGGCGCGCCGCGGTTCAAGTCCCGCAAAGACCGGCGCCAGTCGATCCGGTTCACCGCCAACGCCCGCTGGTCGATCACCAATGGCGGGAAGCTGTCGCTGCCGAAGGTCGGCGACGTCGCGGTGAGGTGGTCGCGGCGGCTGCCGTGCACGCCGTCCACCGTGACCGTGATCAAGGACGCTGCGGGCCGGTTCTTCTGCTCGTTCGTGGTGGAGACCGCCGACGTGCCCGACCCGCCCGACACCAGCTCGCAGATCGGCATCGACCTTGGGCTGGAGCATTTCGCGATCACCTCCGATGGCCGCAAGATCGACTCACCGCGTT
The DNA here is from genome assembly GCF_004349235.1 of Actinomadura darangshiensis. Taxonomy (GTDB): domain Bacteria; phylum Actinomycetota; class Actinomycetes; order Streptosporangiales; family Streptosporangiaceae; genus Spirillospora; species Spirillospora darangshiensis. Next base: position 35,745 of record NZ_SMKY01000023.1, read on the forward strand.
TCCTGCGCCGCGCCGAGAAGAAGCTCCGCAAGGCCCAGCGGGGACTGTCCCGCAAGCAGAAGGGATCGGCCAACCGCGACAAGGCCCGTCTGCAGGTCGCCCGCACCCATGCGAAGGTCGCCGACGCGCGCCGCGAGTTCCATCACCGGCTCTCGACCGAACTGGCCCGCGACAACCAAGCGGTCTATGTCGAGACGCTGAGCGTGAAGGGGCTGGCGCGCACCCGGCTGGCCAAATCGGTGCACGACGCGGGCTGGTCGGCGTTCACTGGCATGCTGGAGTACAAGACCCGGCGGTACGGCCGGACGTTCGTGCGGGTCGACCGGACGTTTGCGTCCTCGCAGATCTGCTCGCAGTGCGGGCACCGCGACGGCCCCAAGTCCCTGCAAGTCCGCCAATGGGCGTGCGAGCAGTGCGGGGCCGATCATGACCGAGACGTCAACGCTGCACGCAACATCCTGGACCAAGGACGCCGCATCACGACGTGATGCCTTACTGGTCGCCGCTGGACGGAAACCCCCGGGCGTCCGGGGGAGGCGGAGACCTTAAACGCCTGATGGAGGGCAGGTAAGACTCCGGCTCGTTCGGGGCACAGCCCGTTGAAGCAGGAAGCCACGGAAGTGACCGCACCCTGAGCGGGTGCGGTCACAGGCCGAATCCCCGGCCCTCGGGCCGGGGAGCGCGTCAACCGCCGTAGGTCTCGAACTCGGCGATCCTCGGCGTGCCGGACGAAGCGGTGATGGTGAAGGTGATCTTCTTCAGCGAGGTCGGCGGTACGGCGATGACGCCCGCCCCGCTGCCGGAGGCCAGGACGGCGCCGGTGTCGTGGTTCAGCACCTGCCACGACCCGATGGCGCCCGCGGCACCCGCCGCCTCCCGGATGTTGATCTGCGAGACGGCGGTGGCGGTGCCCCACTTGATCGAGATGGAGCCGGTCGAGCCGGACGGCGACCAGTAGGTGCTCATGTCACCGTCCAGGACGTTGCCGTAGCTCGTGCCACTGGCTTTACCGGAGCCGTCGGCGCCCGCAGCGAGGCTGAGGTTGGTCCCGCTGGGCTCGGTGGGCGTGGGGTCGGTGGGTGTCGGGTCGGTCGGGGTCGGGGTCGGTGACTGCGCCGTGCAGTTGCCGTCCGATACCCGCAGGCCCTTGCCCGCACCCGCCGTCTGGCTGACGACGTCCGGCACGCAGCCGGCGTCGTCGAGGTCGTAGGAGTAAGGGATGCTGACGCTGGTGTTGGACTGCGGGTCCGGGCCGGCGGGGTGGTTCTCCTCGCCCTCGCTCGTCCAGGTCACGTTGTCGTAGATGTTGCCGCTGACCTGCCAGTACCCGAGCTCGTCGGTGTAGAAGGTGCCGAGGACGTCCTTGGAGTCCTCGAAGTAGTTGTTCTCCACCTTCACGTGCGCCCCGACCCGGGAATTGATGCCCGACTTCACCAGACCCACGAAGTGGTTGTCGTAGGTGTGGACGGTGCCGCCGCGCAGCAGCGGCGTACGGGAGTCGATGTTCTGGTACAGGTTGTGATGGAAGGTGACGAAGCCGTTGGACGTGTCGCTCTCGCTCGATCCGATGAGGCCGCCGCGTCCGGAGTTGCGCAGGATGCTGTAGGACAGGGTCACGTACTGGGTGTTGTCCTTCATGTCGAAGAGCCCGTCGTACCCTTCGTCCTCTCCGCCCGACGCCTCCAGGGTGGCGTGGTCGACCCAGACGTTGCGGACGTCGCTCTCCATCCCGATGGCGTCACCGCCGTTGGACGTGGGCGAGCCCGACTTCTTGACGTTCTTGACGGTCACGTTCTGGATGATGATGTTGCTGGACTCGCGGATGTGGATGCCCAGCTGGTCGAACACCGCCCCGCCGCCGACCCCGATGATCGTGACGTTGCTGATCTGCTTGAGCTCGATCTTGTCGTCGGCGGTGTTGCAGCTGTCGCCCGACACCTTGCTGGTGTTGCCGTGGTTGATGGTCCCCTCGACCTCGATGGTGATCGGGGTGCTGCTGCTGGCCCGGTTGCACAGGGCCGTGTGGATCGCGGTCCCGGTCGTGGCCCGGACGGTCTGGCCGCCCGCGCCGCCCGTGGTCCCGCCGTTCTGGGTCGCGTAGCCGGTGGCGCCACCGGCCGCCGCCGACACCTCGGGCATCGCCAGGACCGCACCGGCCGTGGCCGCGAGGGACGTCGCCGCCACCGCCGCCCAGAGTCGCCGTACGTTCGTTCGTCTCATGCTCGCTTCTCCTTCGGTGTTCGTCGGCGGCTACGGAGTCGGCGTCCTGCCGCCGAAGGTGACGACGAGCTGGCCGCTCGACGTGAAGGACCAGCCCAGGGAGCCGGAGTAGGACCCGCAGCGGGAGCCGTTCGAGCCGGTCCAGAACTGGTTGGAGCTGTCGGCATTGCCGACGGTCTTGTCGTTCGAGCCGTCGACGTCGAACCGGCACGAGGTGTTGCTCCGGAACGTCGAGCTGCCTTCGTCGAAGGAGAAGTTGCGCTCGGCGTTGTCGATGCTGGCGTTGCCGGAGATCGTCATCGAGCCGGGGTTGCTGTTGTAGGTGAATCCGTGGTGGCCGTTTCCGAAGGCGATGTTGTTCCGGACGACGTGGTTGACCCCGATGTCTTCGCCGCCCAGCTTGAAGCCGTTGCGGTCGCCGCTTCCGGCCTGGCCGCCGTTGCTGAGGGTGCCGTTCTCGTAGGCGAGGGAGTTCTCGATGGTCACCGCGCCGATGGGGCCGGTGTCGTCCTTGGTGTAGAGGTCCCAGCCGTCGTCGATGTTGTTGTGGGAGACGTCGTAGCGGAAGACGTTCCCGGGGCCGGAGGTGAGCTTCGCGGCGAAGCCGTCGGCGTCCTCGCCGTCGGAGTCGGCGTTGTCGTGCGACTCCGCGCTCAGCACGAGGTTGTTGGACGGCCATTCGTCGTCCGGAGTACTCGATGCGATGCGCGAGATCTGCAGCCCGGTGTCGCGGTTGAAGCGCGTGACCGTGCGCTCGATGATGTTGTTGCTGCCGCCGACGAAGATGCCGTTGTCGCCGGCGTGCTCCACGACGAGCCCGTAGACGTGCCAGTACGACGCGTTCACGGCGAGCCCGCGGTTCGCCGAGTCCTCGCTCATGGACGAGAAGTTCAGCACCGGCGTCTCACCCGGGTAGGCGGACAGTTCCGTGCGGGCGCCGGAGGTGCCGTCGTTGCCCGGCGGAATGGTGACCGTCTGCGAGAGGCCGTAGGTGCCGCCGCGCATGTAGATCGTCCCGCCGGAGGCGACGCGGTCGATCGCCGAGGTGAGCGTCGTCGGGTCCGACTCCGTCCCGGACGCGCCGTCGCCGCCGCTCGGGGAGACGTACAGCGTGTCCGCGTCGTCCGGTGGCGTGGTGTCGCCGCCGTCCGTGTCGACCTCGATGTAGTCGATGTTGGGCAGGCCGTTGGCGCTGGTCGCGGTGAGCCGGACGGTGTTGGAGCCCGAGTTCACCGGAAGCGTGATCGTCTCGGTCGTCCACGCGTCCCACGAGGCGGTGGCCCCGAACGACGCCGACGGGCCGGACGCGCCGTTGACCGTGACGTTCGCGGGCCGTGCGCCGGTGGTGCCGTTCGAGTAGCGGACGCGCAGCGTCGCCGTGCCGGCGGCCGAGGCGGTCACGCCGAACTGCGCGTAGGCGCCGGACGCGTTCTCGCTGTTGCAGAAACCACCGCCGGAGTAGCCGGTGTGGTCGGAGTCGATGGTCCCGTCGCACACCGCCGGGGAGCTCTCGGCCTCGTAGCGGGTGGTGGCGGCTTGCGCGGTGTGCGCTGAGAGTGCGACGAGCGCGCCGGCCACCAAGGTGCCGCACGCGATGACGGGTCTGAGGTGCATCGCTAATCTCCAAGTCGTTCAGACTGTCTTCGACCGTTCTGAGAAAGCGCTTTCTCTGGAAAAAGCTAGGCGCCCGCAAACAAGGCGTCAACAGGCTTGCATTCTTTTCATGAATATTCATGGCCGACATTTTTCGGGCAGCATTCATCGCGCCCCCGCGAGCGAGGCGCCCACTTCCCCGATATTTATGCGATCAGTTCGCCGGCTTCGGATTCCTCGCCGCGGAAGCGGAGACGGTATCGGCCAGCCAATCGAATGCGGCTTCCTGCATGGGCCGGTCGAAGCAGTGCGGAGCGTTGAAAAATGATCCGGTATAGGTGGCGGGTGATTTCCGGTACGCCTCGGTGATCTGGAGATGGGCGCGGCGCATGCCCTGGGCGGGGAAGAGCGGATCCGCCGCCGCGTAGAGCACCAGCAGCGGGGAGGGAGCGCGGGCGGCGACGACGCCGGGCCAGTCGGCCAGGCGCGTCAGTCCGGGCGGGAACAGCATCCAGGAATGGGCGGCCACATGCTCGGCACGGAGATCCTGGAAGGAGGAGACCATCGCGGCCACGGCCACCGCGCTGACCGCGGGGTCGAGGACGCCCAGCAGGGCGGCCCGTGCCCCGCCGCCCGACAGGCCGATCGTGCTGACCGACTCGATGTCGGCCCGGGAACGCAGGTACGCCGCGGCCGCCAGGTCCTCGGACGCGATGACGCCCGCGAACGAGGTGCCGAGGAGTGTGCAGGTCTTCTCCAGGACGTGTTCGTGCTCGCGGGCCGCACGGTCGTAGCGGTCGGCCTCGCTCGCGTCCGGGTCGGGGGCGAGGGGCAGCGGGAAGCGGCGGCTCCCCCAGGCGAACACGTCGTGGGCGAGCACGGCGAAGCCCCGGCGGGCCAGCTCGCAGGCATAGGCGCGGCCGGCGTACAGCTCGGCGCGCAGCCGGACGACCTCGGGCGCGGGCCGCTCCGGCCCGTCGGCGATCTTGTCCTTGCCCGCCCGCTTCATGCCCGCGTGGCAATGCATCGCGACGACGCCGGGCAGCGGGCCCGCGACGCCGGCCGGGCGGAGCAGGAAGGCGCGGGTGCGGGGGCCGTAGCCCACCGTCCACGACAGTTCCTCCCCCGCCAGGCCGGCGGCGGTCCAGCGACGCTCGATCCTGACGTCGCCGGCACTCAGCTCCAGGACGCCCAGCACGTCCCGCAGCCGTCCGGGGAGATCCGGGCCCGACGGGGGGAAGAGGCCGCGGCTGCGCCCCGCGACCTCCGCCAGGCCGGCGAACTCCCCGGGCATCATCAGCCGGTCTGCCGGGTGCCGCCGCCCGTGAGGGCGACGGGGGCGCCGGTCGACGCGGACAGGTCGGCCGACACGCCGATCATCACGCTCGCGACACCCGCGCGGTGCCCGGCCTGGCGGCCGAGCGGGTCGTCCGATGGGCCGCGGAACACGTCGTCCAGCAGCAGCGCGTCGCCGCCGCCGTGCGCGCCCGCACCCTGCTCGATCGCGACCTCCTCCGGCAGCTGCCAGTGCCGGTGCAGGACGATCCGCTCGGACGCGCCCGCCGCGTGCTCCTTCCCGGACGCGGTCGGGTCGATCGCCGCGTGCGGGGGCGTCCACGCCCGCTCGACGACGTCCAGCTCCAGCCGCCCGGCGGTGCCGTTGAAGACGGCCCGGTATCCCTCGGCGGGCGCGTGCGCGTTGAGCGAGTAGGTGAGCAGCGCGCCGCGCTCGTACCGGACGAGGACCGACATGTTGTCGTCGATCGTGACGCCCTCGCCGAAGACGTCCTGGTCGCGGAGGTAGCCGTCCTCGTGCTCGGCGTCCAGGTAGAGGCGCTTCAGCCGGGGATCGGCGGACAGGTCCAGCAGGAACGGGTCGGTGCCGAGGCCAGGCGCGTTCCGGGCCCGTTCGGGCCGGTCGGCGAGCCCCCGTTCGCGGGCGTTACCGGCGCCGTAGAAGCGCAGGGACGTCTGCGCGTAGACGGACGCGGCGGCGTCGGCGATCCACCAGTTGACCAGGTCGAAGTGGTGGGTGGCCTTGTGGACCAGCAGGCCGCCGGAGTTCGCCTTGTCGCGGTGCCAGCGGCGGAAGTAGTCGGCGCCGTGGATGGTGTCGAGCGCCCACTCGAAGTGCACGGAGGTGACGTCGCCGATCGCGCCGTCCGCGATCAGCTCGCGGACGGCGCTGTTGCGCGGCGAGTAGCGGTAGTTGAAGGTGACGATGAGCCTGCCGGTGCTCCGCCCGGCCGCGGCCATGATGGCCGCGCAGTCCGCGGCGGTGGTGCACAGCGGCTTCTCGACGACGACGTCCTTGCCGGCGTCGAGGGCCTCGACCACGTAGCGGGCGTGGGTGGCGTCGACGGTGGCGACCACGACCGCGTCGGCGAGTCCGAGCATCTTGCCGAACTCGGCGGGCTCGAAGCACGGCACGGGGCGGCCGATGCGGTCGGTGTAGTAGCCGAGGCGGGTCCGGTTCGGGTCGCAGAGCGCGACGATCTCGCCGGTGTCGCTCCACTCGCCGAGTAGCGCGTCGACGTACATCTGCGCGCGGTGGCCGAGGCCGACGAAGGCGTATCGCATGGTGCGGGGACTCCAGAGAGGGGTGGGCGCCGTGCGGCCCGGCCGTCCGAGAGCGGACCGCACGGCGGGTCATGGATGGTGCCCTTACTGGGACAGGGAGTTGTTGGCCTCGGTGATGAAGGTCTTGGCCGCCGCGTCCGGCGTCGCCTTGCCGAACAGCACCGAGTCGGTGGCGCGCTTGAGGATGTCCTCCATCTCCGTCGCGCCCTTCGGCGGGACGACGACCGGGCTGAGCTCGCCCTTGATGGAGTCCATGAAGGCCAGCACCTTCTGGTCGGCCGGGGACAGCTTGCCCTTGATCGCGGTGACGACCTTGGCGTTGGTGGGCAGGCCGCGGTCGCTGAGCAGGATGGCGCCCGCGTCCGGGTCGTTGACCAGGAAGTCGACGAACTTCTGGGCGGCGGCGGTCTTCTCGGTCCGCGCCGAGATCGTGTAGTACATGGCCGGCTGGAGGAACATGCCGGAGGCGGTGGCGCCCGGCGACTTCGGCATGCGCAGCAGGTCCAGCTCCTCACCGGAGCCCTTGGTCAGCGCGTCGAGCTGGTTGCTCCACCAGCTCCCGAAAGCGCTTTCCTTGGTGACGAGCAGCGCCTGGTCGGGCTTGGTGCCGGTCTCCAGCATCTTGGCGGCGCTCGGCCCCGCCTTCGTGTCGATGATCTTCTGCAGCAGCGTCCACCAGTCCTTGACGGTCTGCTCGGAGACGCCCACCTTGCCGTCCTTGTAGAACGGCTCGCCCTTCTGCCCGGCGAAGATCTGCAGGAACGCCGGGTTCTCGTTGTACTCGGTGCCCCAGGTCTTGCCGCCGTTCTTCGCGGTGATCTTCTGGGCGAGCGAGATGTAGTCGTCCCACGTCCAGGTCTTGTCGTCGGGGACCTTCTGGCCGGCCTTCTCCACGGCCTTCTTGTTGACGATCATCGGGAAGGCGTTGACGCCGGTGGGGATCGCGTACTGCTTCCCGTCGACCTGGCCGGCCTTGAGGACGCTCTGGTCGAGGTCGGTGGTGGTGACCTTGCCGTTCAGGTCGGCGATGGTGCCCCGGCTCGAGTACTCCGCCAGGGCGCGGATCTCGATGGACATGACGTCCGGGGCGTCCCCGGCAGCGGTCTTGGTGGCGAGCTTCTCGTAGTAGCTGTCGAAGTCGGAGAAGTCGCCCTCGACCTTGATCGACGGGTTCTTCTCCTCGAACTTGGCGATGGCGGCCTCGGTCAGCTTCTGCCGGGAGTCGCTGCCCCAGTAGGAGAAGACGATCTTGTTCTTGTCGCCGGAACCGCCGCCGTCGCCGCTTCCGCAGGCGGTGGCCGACACCGCGACCAGCATGGCGGCGGTCGCCGCCAGGATGCGCTTCATTTCGTTGAACCTCCGGGGAACGGGGGGAGAAGAGGGCTACTTGAGGCCGGTGGTCGCCATTCCTCGGACGAGGTACTTCTGGCCGGCCAGGAAGAATCCGAAGATCGGACCGAGCGAGACGATCGACATCGCGAACATCGGCCCCCACGAGGAGTCGCCGCTGGAATCCAGGAACTGGCGCAGCGCGACCGGGGCCGTGAGCTTGTCGGAGTTGGTCAGGTAGAGGTTCTGGGTGAAGAAGTCGTTCCACGTCCAGATGAACGTGAAGATCGCCGTGGTCGCCAGCGCGGGGACGCAGAGCGGCATCACGACCTGGAGGAACGTGCGCAGGTGCCCGGCGCCGTCGATCGCCGCCGCCTCGTCCAGCTCCCGGGGCAGGGTGCGGATGAACTGCACCATGAGGAAGATGAAGAACGCGTCGGTGGCGAGGAACTTGGGCAGCACGATCGGCCAGATCGTGTTGATCCAGTCGATCTTGTTGAACGCGATGTACTGCGGGACGACCGTGACGTGGTGCGGCAGCATGATCGACACCAGCATGATCGCGAACCACAGCTTCTTGAGCGGGAACTCCAGCCGGGCGAACGCGTAGGCCGCGAGCGAGCAGGCGAACAGGTTGCCGACGACGGCCAGGCAGGTGAGGACCGCCGAGTTCCACAGGTAGTAGCCGAACGAGTGCTTGAGCGCGTGCCAGCCGCCGGTGTAGTTCCCGGCGGTGACATCGGACGGGACGAGGCCGGGCTCCCGGAAGATCAGTTCCTCGGGCTTGACCGAGCTGGAGATCATCCAGAACAGCGGGTAGAGCATGAACAGCCCGAACACAATCAGCAGCGCGTGCTTGGTCAGTCGCGAGGCGGGCCGGAACAGCACCGGCACGCGCCTGTTCGTCGTCTTGGTCGTCATCGCCTTAGTTGTCGTCGCCATAGAAGACCCAGAATCGAGACATGAGGAAGTTGACGGCGGTCAGAGCCCCGATGATGAGCAGGAGCACCCACGCCATCGCGGCCGCGTATCCCATCTCGTAGTTCTTGAAGCCCTTGATGTAGAGGTAGAGCGTGTAGAAGAGCGTCGAGTCGACCGGCCCGCCGTTGCCGCCGCTGACGACGAACGACTGCGTGAACGACTGGAACGACTTGATGACCTCCAGCACGGCGTTGAAGAAGATGATCGGGGTGAGCAGCGGCAGCGTGATCGAGCGGAACTGCCGGAGCGTGCCGGCGCCGTCGACCCGCGCCGCCTCGTAGAGGTTCCGCGGGATCTGCCGCAGCCCGGCGAGGAAGATGACCATCGGGGCGCCGAACGTCCAGACGTGCAGGACGATCAGCGTCCACAGCGCGGTGTCGGGACTGGTGACCCAGCCCTGCCCCTCGTAGCCGAACCAGCCGAGGAAGGTGTTGACGATCCCGTCCGTCCCGAAGATCTTCTTCCACAGGATCGAGATCGCCACGCTCCCGCCGAGCAGCGAGGGCAGGTAGAAGACCGACCGGTAGAACGGCAGCCCGCGCAGCCCCTTGTCCAGCGCCAGCGCCAGCCCGAGGGCGAAGGCGAGCTGGAGCGGGACGGAGACCACGACGTAGGTGGTCGTGACCTTGAGCGAGTTGATGTACCGGTCGTCGGCCGTGAACATCTTGTCGTAGTTGTCCAGGCCGACCCAGTGCGCGGGGGCCAGCAGGCTGTAGTCGGTGAACGACAGGTACAGCGAGGCGATCATCGGCCCGAGCGTGATGGCGAACAGGCCGATGAACCAGGGGGCCAGGAACAGGTAGCCGGCCCATGCCTGCGAGCGGGCGCGGGAGCTCTTGCGGCGGCGTCGGCGGCGTCCGCCCGTCTGCACGGGGGGCGTGTCCGGAGGCTCGGCCGTCTCCGTCGCCGTGTCGGCCGCAGCGGGCCTCAGCGTCATCACTGGCCTCTCGGTGAGGTGGTTGAGATAGCGCTTTCTTATAGCGAATCCGGAGATGACGTCAACCCTTTGCAGTGAGATTCCTCACGGGCCGGACCTGGACGAATTCGCATAACTCAAGCTCAGCGGCATCTTCGGCAACGCAGCGTCGCAAGAGAATGACCGAGGCTGAAGCTTGTTACTACAACCGATTGCAGTCGCGGGCACGACTGAAGCGGTAGGTGGTGACCGAGGCGTGCTCCTCGCCCGGCCGCAGCACCGCGGACGGGAATCCCGGCTGGTTCGGCGCGTCGGGGAAGCGCTGGGTCTCCAGGCACAGGCCCGCGAACGGGCCGTACGGCGTGGCGACGCCGTCCAGCATGTGGCCGGTGTAGAACTGGACGCCCGGCTCGGTGGTCGTGACCTCCATCGAGCGCCCGCCGGCCGGGTCGGTGACCGTCACCCGGCCCCGCAGCACGTAGCAGTGGTCGTAGCGGCCGCCGCGCCGCGCGTCCACCCGGGCGGGGGCGGTGAAGTCGAACGGCGTCCCGGCCACCGGGGCCAGCTCGCCCGTGGGGATCTTCCCCTCGTCCACCGGCAGGTAGCGGTCGGCGTCCATCGCCACCACGTGCCCGCGGACGTCGCCCGATCCCGCCAGGTTGAAGTAGGAGTGGTTGGTCAGGTTGACCACCGTCGGGGCGTCGGTCGTGGCGCGGTACTCAAGGCGCAGCGCGTCGCCGTCCAGGACGTACCGGACGCGGGCGTGCAGCTCGCCGGGGTAGCCCTCCTCGCCGTCCGGGCTCACCAGGCTCAGGGTGACCTCGGCCGGGCCCGCCGACTCGGCCCGCCACACCCGCTTGTCGAAGCCGCGGACGCCGCCGTGCAGGCTGTGCCCGTCGTTGTTGGCCGCGAGCCGGTGCTCCCGGCCGTCGAGGGTGAACCTGCCGCGGGCGATGCGGTTGCCGTACCGGCCGACGACCGCGCCGAAGTACCGGCTGCGGCACAGGTAGTCGTCGAGCGTGTCCAGGCCGAGGACGACGTCGGTGCCGTCCGCCACCTGGAGCCGCTGCAGGACGGCGCCGTAGGTGAGGACGGCGGCGCGCATCCGCCCGTTGTCCAGCACATGCCGTTCGACCTTCTCGCCGTCGGGCGTGACGCCGAAGGCGGCGGTGTCGTGTCTCATGGGAGTCCCTTCGGGGGGGCGGTGGACTCGCGGACCACCAGGTGGGTTTCCAGGACGGTGGCGGCGCTCATCGACTTGATGAGCAGGTCGACGGCCATGCGGCCGGCGTCGGCGGTGGGCATGGCGACCGTCGTGAGCTTGGGCCGGTGCAGACGTCCGGTGACGCTGTCGTCGATGCCGATCACGCTGACGTCGTCGGGAACCCGGACGCCCAGCTCCTCCAGGCCCTCGATGAGGCCGATCGCGACGAGGTCGTTGTAGGCCAGCACGCCGGTCACGCCGGCCGCGGCCACCTGGCCGGCGGCGCCGACGCCGCCCTCCTCGGTGGGCGCGTTGGGGCCGATCACGTGGGTTTCGAGGCCGGGCGTGTTCGTGACGGCCTGGCGCATCTCGCCGCTCGTCCAGGAGCCGGACGGGCCGGACACGAGGGCGACCCGCCGGTGGCCGAGCCCGGCGAGGTGCCCCATCGCGGTGCGGGCGCCGTGGGCGACGTCCATGACGACCGTCGGGACGCCGCGCAGCCGCCGGTTGACCAGCACGAACGGGATCGACTCGGCCAGCTTCTCCAGCGCCTTGTTCGACAGCCGGGGGCTGCACAGCACGATGCCGTCCACCTGCTTGGAGAAGGCGAGGACGAGGTCCTGCTCCTCCACCGGGTCCTCGTCGGTGTCGGCGACGAACAGGTGGTAGTCCTGGCCGCGGGCGGCGGCCTGGGCGGCCTTGATCAGCGGGGGGAAGAACGGGTTCGCGAGATCGGCGACGATCAGCCCGAGGTTGCCGGTCCGGCCCGTGGTGAGCGACCGGGCCGCCCGGTTCGGCCGGTAGCCGAGCTCCTCGGCTGTCGCGAGCACCCGGGTCCGGGTCTCGGCGTTCACCATGTGCGGCGCGGAGAACGTCCGCGACACCGTCGACACATGGACGCCGCACGCGTGCGCGACATCCCGGATAGTCACTGCCATGGAACCGACTCTAACGCAACCGGTTGCACGTTCGACAAGATCACGGAGACCGTTTGCGCTGGTCGTGCAACGTTCACTTGACGGGCGAGCACGTCTGGGCCGATTGTTTACTGCAACTGTTTGCAGCCCGAAGGAGTCCCAGCGGTGAGCCCTGAAGGAGTCCCGGCGACGAGCAGGGTGCTCGTCACCGGAAGCGCGGGCCGGATGGGCCGGAGCGTCGTCACCACGCTGGCGGCGGCCGGGCACGAGGTGATCGGCGTCGACAGCGCCCCGGGCACGCCCCGGGCGGCCGCCGCCACCCTACCGGCCGATCTCACCGACCTCGGCGAGGCCCATTCGGTGCTCACCCGCTTCCGGCCGGACGCCGTCGTGCACCTCGCCGCCATCGCCGTCCCCTTCGGGCGGACCGACGCGACGACGTTCCGGGTCAACACCCAGCTCGCCTTCAACATGTGCGCGGCCTCGGTGGCACTGGAAGTACCGAAACTGGTCGTCGCGAGCAGCCCGACGGTGATGGGCTACGGCGCGCCCGGCGGCTGGGTCCCCGACTACCTGCCACTGGACGAGGAGCACCCGACCCGGCCCTGGAACGTCTACAGCCTGTCCAAGCTGGTCGCCGAGCAGACCATGGGGTCGTACGCCCGATCGGGCACCGGCACCCGGATGGCCGCGTTCCGCCCCTGCTTCGTCGTCGCGCCCGAGGAGTGGGAGGGCGCGCCGACCCAGTCGGGGCACACCCTCCGCGAGCGGCTCGACGAGCCCGCGATCGGCAGCGTCTCGCTGTTCAACTACCTCGACGCGCGCGACGCCGGCGCGTTCGTCGACGCCCTCCTCACCGGGCTGCCGCGGCTGGAGCGCAACGGCGAGGTGTTCTTCGCCGGCGCCGGCGACGCGCTGGCCCGCGAGCCGCTCGCCGAGCTGCTGCCCCGCTTCCTCCCCGAGACCAAGGAGCCGGCCGAGGTGCTCACCGGCACCGCCGCGGCCTTCTCCGCCGCCAAGGCCGAGCGGCTGCTCGGCTGGACCGCACAGCGCAGCTGGCGCACCGAACTCGCCTGAAGGAGCCGGGATGATCAAGGACCTGTCGGTCGTGCTCCGGCCGGTGCCGCTGGCCCGGCCGTGGGGCGCGGACCGGCCGTTCAACCACGTCCTGCTCGTCACGCTCACGCTCGACGACGGACGCACGGGCACGGGGTTCTCCTGGACGCCCCAGATCGGCGCGCACGCGATCAAAGCGCTGCTGGAGCATGACATCCGCAACGCGGTGATCGGGCTCCCGGCGCACTCCGGCCTCGTGTGGGACACGCTGTCGAAGCTCCTCGGCGAGGCGGGGCGGTCGGGGATCGTCCCGATCGCGATGGCCGGGGTCGACCTCGCGCTGTGGGACCTGGAGTGCGGCGGGCGTTCGCTGGTGGACGTCCTCGGTGCGCGGCGCGACAGCGTCCCGGTGTACGGCAGCGGCATCAACCGGCACTACTCGCTGGAGGAGCTGACCGCCCAGGCCGGACGCTGGGCGGCCGCCGGGCATCCCGCCGTCAAGATCAAGGTGGGGCGGCCGTCGCTCGCCGAGGACGTCGAGCGGGTCGCCGCGGTGCGGGAGGTCATCGGCCCGGACACGGCACTGATGATCGACGCCAACCAGCTGTGGGACCTCCAGCGGGCCAGGACCGCGATGCGGGCGCTGGAGCGGTTCGACCTGTTCTGGATCGAGGAGCCGCTGCCCGCCGACGACGTCGCCGCCCATGTGGAGCTGCGCCGCGCCATCGGCACGCCGGTCGCGGTCGGCGAGAACGTCGCGACGGCGCACGGCTTCCGCGATCTGCTGACCGCCGGCGCCTGCGACGTCGTCCAGCCGAACGTGGTCCGGGTCGGCGGGATCACCCCGTTCCTGCGCATCGCCGACCTCGCCCGGCTCTTCGACGTGCCGGTCTACCCGCACCTGCTCACCGAGCTGTCGGGGCAGCTCGCCCTGGCCCTGCACCATCCGGTGATGGTCGAGCACCCGGAGGACGCCACGCTCACCGACCTCGGACTGCTCGCCGATCCGCCACCGGTGGAGATCACCTCTGCCGGGCTGCGGGCGACGGGCGCGCCGACGAGGTGGGCGCTGTGAAGCCGGTCCGGGTGGTCGTCGCCGGAGTCCACGGTTTCGGGCGCCACCATCTGGAGAACGTCCGGCGGCTGGCCGCCACGGGCCGGGCGGAGCTGGCCGGGGCGTGCGACGTCCGTCCGCCGTCCGGGCTCGGCGTGCCCGTCTCGGCGGACCTTCCGTCGCTCATCGAGGCGACGGGGGCGGAGGTGGCGGTGATCGCCACCCCGATCCACACCCATGCCCCGCTGGCGGTGGCCGCGCTCCAGGCGGGCGCGCACGTGCTGCTGGAGAAGCCGCCCGCGCCGTCGATCGAGGAGTTCGCGGCGATCTCCGCGGCGGTGGCCGATACCGGACTGGCGTGCCAGGTCGGCTTCCAGTCGCTCGGCTCCGCGGCGATCGCCGCCGCCGCGGACGTGCTCGGCGAACCGGTCCGCGGCATCGGCGTGGCCGGGGCGTGGACCCGGCCGCTCGGCTACTACACGCGCTCGGCGTGGGCCGGCCACCGGCGGCTGGACGGCGTCGACGTCATGGACGGCGCCCTCACCAACCCCTTCGCCCACGCGGTGGCGTCCGCCCTGGCCGTGGCCGGCGCGGACACGGTGGACTCGATCGACGGGATCGAGCTGGAGCTGCACCGCGCCAACGCGATCGAGTCCGACGACACCTCCAGCGCCCGGCTGCGCCTCGCCGACGGGACGCTCGTCGCGATCGCCGTGTCGCTCTGCAACGACCGGCGCACCGAGCCCTACCTGCACCTGCACGGCGAGAACCGGTCGGCCCGGCTCTTCTACACCCTCGACGAGATCGAGATCGACGGCGTCAGGACCGGCTACGGCTGGACCGACCTGCTCGGCAACCTCCTCGCGCACGTGCGCGAGGGCACGGACCTTCTGGTGCCGCTAGCCCGCACCGGCGGTTTCACCCGGCTGCTCGACGCGATCCGGCTGGCTCCCGAACCGCGGCCGATCGGGGCCGGTGCCGTCCGGAGGGAGCCGTCGCGGCTGGTGCTGCCGGGCATCGAGGGCCTGGTCGTGCGGGCGGCCGACGAGCTGAAGACCCTCTCCGAACTGGGCTTCCCCGGCACCCTGAAACCGCCCCCGGCACCGTGGCCGGAGACGCTGCTGAGGGCCGGCGGACACGAGGTGGCCGCCTATGTCCAGCGCGGGGATCTACAGGCCACCGACGCTCCACGCCCCCACCTGCACCCCGTCCGGACGCTCGGCGGGACGGTCGTCACCGAGGTGCAGCCGGACGACCACGTCCACCACTTCGGGGCGAGCGTCGCGATCTCCGACGTCGACGGCGTCAACTTCTGGGGCGGCTCCACCTACGTCCGCGACGAGGGCCCGAAGATGCTCCGCAACCACGGCCGGCAGCGGCGGCGCACCCTCCGTCCCATCGACGGCGGCTATGCGGAGGCCCTCGACTGGGTCGGCCCGGACGGCACCGTCCTGGCCTCCGAGGAGCGGACCCTGATCGCGCGAACCGTGCCCGGCGCATGGGCGCTCGACTTCGCGTTCACGCTGACCGGCCGCACCGGGCGGCCGCTCGTCCTGCAGAGTTCCGCGTGCAAGGGCCGTGTCGGCGCGGGTTACGGCGGCTTCTTCTGGCGCGCCCCCAAGGACGCCACCGGCCTGGACGTGTTCACGGGCGAAGCGTCCGGCGAAGAGGCGGTGCACGGCAGCGTCACCCCCTGGCTGGCGCTCACCTCGGACGCCTGGAGCCTCGTGTTCGTCCAGACCGCCGGACTCGACCCGTGGTTCGTGCGCGTCACCGAGTACCCCGGCGTCGGCCCCGCACTGGCGTGGGACAGGCCGCTGACCGTCCCCGACCGCCTGAACCGCGCGATCACGGTGGTGGTCGCCGACACTCGCCTGACCCCGGAACAGGCCGGCAACCTCACCGCCGGTTGATCGGCCGCTCATGGCCGGAACGCCGCGCCGTCCGCCTGGAGGGCAATAGCATGAGCCGACCGATCGAAGAGGTGAGTGGATGTACCCGGTTTCTCATGGCGGTGCCGAGCCCGTTCTCCTGCAGATCGGCGACATCTCCCTGACGAACACGCACGTCATTCTCCCGTACGGGCGATATCCGCTGCACGGCTCCACCTGGACCGTTCAAGACTCCACCCAGGTCACCGAGGGCATTCCGGTGGTGGCCATCGTCCTGACGGTGATCTTCGTCTGGTTCTGCCTGCTGGGCCTGCTCTTCCTCCTGATGAAGGAACGCAAGTACCTCGGTTTCGTGGCCGTTTCCGTGACCGGCCCCGGTTTCCACCATTCCGCCCAATTCCCGCCAGGCCCGCAGACGAGCGCCTGGGCGAACCACGCGGTATCCCAGGCCCGCGGCATCACCGCCACCGCACCCCCCACGATCTGACGACCACGCCGCTCGCCGGGGCGGTGCGGGTCAGCGCAGGTGGGGGCCCAGGAGCATCTCGCAGGAGACGCGGATGTCGATGTCGGCTTCGGCCGCGGACGTCCGCTCGTTGAGGCAGGTCAGCAAGACTCCGTACCAGCAGGACTCGACCAGCCGGACGAGGCGCCGCTGCTCCGGCGTCGGGGAGTCGAAGCCGGCGACGGCGAGGAGCATCTCGCCGAACTGGCGGTCCGGCGCCCAGAGGTCGCGCGAGGTGGCCTGGGCGATGTGGTCCGCCTGGAGGACGGCGCGGGCCAGCCGAGGGTTCCGCATCATCTGCTCACGGGCCCGCACCAGGATCTGCACCACGGCGTCCAAGGGCGGCTCCGACGTGGAGCGCAGCCGGGACGCCTCCTCCGCCAGCCGCTCGATCTGCTGCTGCTTGACCGCGCTGAACAGGTGGGTCTTCGAGGGGAAGTAGCGGTAGAGGGTGGCGATCGCGACGCCGGCCCCGTTGGCCACGTCCTGCATCTGGACCCGTTCGAGGTCGTGCTCGGAGCCGAGCCTTCGCGCGACGCGGAGGATGCGCGCGTAGCGGTCCTTCTGGTGCGGCGAGCTGGGCTCCGCCGGCGGCCTGGCTCCGGCGATTCGCGGCAAGAGCGTCTCCTCCACTCGGTACTGCGTCGATTCTGCCGTGCGCGCGTACCGGCGGTCAGCCCCAGTCGCCCTCCTGGCCGATCGCGACGAGCCTGGCGAGCGTCTCGGCCGACCAGGTCTCCGCGGGCGCGGGGGCCGGGCGGCGCCGCTCCAGTTCCGGGACGAGGTCCAGCGAGATCGTCCGGGCCGCGGCGGCCACGAGCCGGGCGACGCGCTCCAGCCGGAAGTCGGCGCCGCCGACGAGCGAGACGGCTCCGAGCGGTCCGTCCGGGCCGCGCACGGCCGCGGCGACGCAGGCGATGCCGGGGCAGTACTCGCCGCGCTCGAAGGCGAGCCCGCCGCGCATGCGGATCCGGTGCAGTTCCTGGTGCAGCGTGGCGAGGTCGCCGATCGTGTGCCGGGTCAGCCTGTTCAGCGGGTCGCCGAGCCTGGCGTCGACGTCCTCGGCGGGCAGCAGGGCCAGCATCGCCTTGCCGAGCGCGGTGGAGTGCGCCGGGGCGCCGCCGCCGACGCGGGACGGCACCGCGACCGCGGACCGGCCGCCGGCCTTGTCGAGGTAGCGGATCAGGGCACCGTCCAGGACGGCGAGATGCACGACCATCCCGGTCGTGAGCTGCAGTTCGTGCAGCAGCGGGGCGGCGGCCGCGCGCAGGTCGTCGTGGCTCTGCCCGCGGCGGCCGATCTCCAGGGCGCGGCGGCCGAGCGCGTAGCCGAGCGGCGAGTGCTCCAGCCAGGCCAGCCGGACCAGCTGTTCGAGGATGCGGTGCGTGGTGGAGCGCGGGAGGCGGGTCGAGCGGACCACGTCTTCGAGGGGCAGCCGCGCCGCCGGGCCGCGGAACGAGTCCAGGACGAGCGTCATCCGCCCGACCATCGAGAGCGGTACCTCGCGGGCGGGTCCTTCGGGGTGCTCGGCCGTGGCGGCTGATCCCATCGCGGCCACCTCCCAAAACTGAAGTGAATTCTGGTTTCTGCTTCAGAAGGTAGCGCGCCAAGACTTATTGGCTGAGTGTCAACAGGTTTGGTCCGTGATGATCTGCCAGGGATCCGCGCGGCCGGAAGCGGTCTCCGGAGCCCTATTGGCGGAGCGCCAATAATGTTCTAAGGTCGGGACACCGACGGCGAGGCCCGGGAGGAGACAGGCATCGGCGGCCACTGGGCGGCCCCGCCGGATCGCTACCGCCGCGGACTCCCCCACATCTTCGACGACGAGCAGCCCCGCCCGTAGACGCCGGCACCGGCCGCATGCGCGCCAACCTGTGCGGCCGGTGCCGGTTTCGCCCGGTGCCGGTTTCGCGCCCTCAGCCCTGCCTGGGCGCCCACTCCGTACCGCGTCCGCGCGCCTCCTCGAACACCAGCCACGTGCGGGTGCCGCGGACGCCCGGAATGCCCTGGATGCGTTCCAGCACCACGTCCCTGAGCGCCGCGTTGTCGGGCGCCCTGACCAGGACCAGCAGGTCGTAGTCGCCGCCGACCATCGCGAAGTGCTCGACATGGGGAATGTCGCGGAGCCCGGCCGACACGGCGCGCCAGGCGTTCTGCTCGATGGTGACCGACACGTAGGCACTGGTGCCGAGGCCCGCCTTGTTCGTGTCCAGCTCCGCCGTGAACCCGGTGATCACCCCGTCGTCCATCAGCCGGGTGAGCCGGGCGTAGGCGTTGGCCCGGGAGATGTGGACCCGCTCGGCCAGCGCCCGCACCGGCAGTCGGCCGTCCCGCAGCAGCTCGGCGATGATCGCGCGGTCCACCCCGTCCAGCCGCCCGGCAGAATGTCCGGTCCATCCCCCCGTGGGGCCCCCTTCTGAAGACATCTGGTCCCCCCACGGCCCACTCCGGAGCCATTTGTCGCCTGTTCTGCCCGGTCCATTGAACACATGGTCGCATCGGGCGGACGCTTCCCTTATCAAGCGTCCAGAGAACGTGGAGGGCGCGATGTCAACGCGGACATCCCACCCGGCGGTCGACGGCCTGCTCCCCTCGGCCGTCCCGGTGCGCTTCGTCGCCGAGGACGGCACGGCGGCCGAACCGCCTCCCGGCTACCCGGCGCCTGAGGGCGAGCGCCTGGTCGAGGCGTACCGGCGCATGGTCCTCGGCCGCCGCTTCGACCGCCAGGCGACCGCGCTCACCAAGCAGGGCCGGCTCGCCGTCTACCCGTCCAGCCGCGGCCAGGAGGCCTGCCAGATCGCCGGGGTGCTGGCGCTCCGGCCGGACGACTGGCTGTTCCCGACCTACCGGGACACGGTCGCGCTGGTCGCCCGCGGCGTCGACCCCGCCGAGGCGCTCACCCTGCTGCAGGGCGGCTGGCACTGCGGCTACGACCCGGCGGCCGTCCGCGTCGCGCCCCAGTGCACGCCGCTCGCCACGCAGACCGTCCACGCGGTGGGCATGGCCGACGCCCTGCGCCGCAAGGGCGAGGACGCCGCCGTGATGGCGTTCGTCGGCGACGGCGGGACCAGCGAGGGCGACTTCCACGAGGCGCTCAACTACGCCGCCGTCCTCCGCGCGCCCGTCGTGTTCTTCGTGCAGAACAACAAGTACGCGATCTCCGTGCCGCTGGCGAAGCAGACCGCCGCCCCCGCGCTCGCCTACAAGGGCATCGGCTACGGCATCCGCTCCGAGCAGGTGGACGGCAACGACCTCGTCGCGGTGCTGTCCGTCCTGACCACCGCCATGGAGCACGCGCGCTCCGGCGAGGGGCCGTTCCTGGTGGAGGCGCACACCTACCGGATGGACGCCCACACCAACGCCGACGACGCGTCCCGGTACCGGGAGTCCGCCGAGGTCGAGCAGTGGGAGTCGGCCGACCCCGTCGCCCGGCTGGAGACCTACCTGCGCGACCGCGGCCTGCTCGGCACCGAAGACGTCACCGCAGCGCAGAAGGCCGCCGAAGAGTTCGCCGCCCGCGTCCGCGAGGCGATGAACGCCGACCCGGAGGCGGACCCGTTCGAGCTGTTCGAGCACGTCTTCGCCGAGCCCACCGGCCAGCTGCGCGAGCAGCGGGCGCAGCTGGAGTCCGAGCTGACCGCCCCGGAGGACTGACATGACCACGATGACGATGGCGCAGGCCCTGAACACCGCGCTGCGGCACGCGCTCGGCGGCGACGAGCGGGTGCTGGTCTTCGGCGAGGACGTCGGCCCCCTCGGTGGGGTCTTCCGCATCACCGACGGGCTGACCGCCGAGTTCGGCGAGGACCGGTGCTTCGACACGCCGCTCGCCGAAGCGGGGATCGTGGGCCTCGCCGTGGGCATGGCCATGGGCGGCTTCCGCCCGGTGGTGGAGATGCAGTTCGACGCCTTCGCCTACCCGGCGTTCGAGCAGATCGCCTCGCACGTGGCCAAGATGCGCAACCGCACCCGCGGCCGGATGCCGCTGCCGATGGTGATCCGCGTCCCGTACGCGGGCGGCATCGGCGGTGTCGAGCACCACTGCGACTCCAGCGAGGCGTACTACGCCCACACGCCGGGCCTGAAAGTCGTCACCCCCGCGACCCCGGACGACGCGTACTGGCTGCTCCGCGACGCCGTCGCCGACCCCGACCCCGTGGTCTTCATGGAGCCCAAGCGCCTGTACTGGGCCAAGGACACGGTCGGAATCACGGCCCGGCAGGCCGCCGGATTCGGGCGGGCGGCCGTACGGCGGACGGGCACCGACGCGACGCTGGTCGCCTACGGCCCCTCCGTCCCGGTGGCGCTCCAGGCGGCCGAAGCCGCCGCCCAGGAGGGCCGCGACCTCGAAGTGGTGGACCTGCGCACGATCGTCCCGTTCGACGACGAAACCGTCGTCTCCTCGGTGCGCAAGACGGGCCGCTGCGTGGTGATCCAGGAGGCGCAGGGCTTCGCGGGCGTCGGCGCGGAGATCGCGGCACGCGTCCAGGAACGGTGCTTCCACTCGCTCGCCGCACCCGTGCTGCGCGTCACCGGCTTCGACATCCCCTACCCGCCGCCGAAGCTGGAGCACTCGCACCTGCCGGACGTGGACCGTGTCCTGGACGCGGTCGACCGGCTCCAGTTCGACGACGAGCCCGACGTCCGCCACCTTAACCGGGCCGCGTCATGACGCGGCTGTTCCGGCTGCCCGACCTCGGCGAGGGCCTGACCGAGGCCGAGGTCATCGAGTGGAAGGTCGCCGCCGGCGACACCGTCGAGGTCGACCAGATCGTGGTGGAGGTCGAGACCGCCAAGGCGGCCGTGGAGGTCCCGGTCCCGTTCGCCGGAACCGTCCTGAACCTGCACGCTGAGGCGGGCACCGTCCTCGGTGTCGGCGAGCCGCTCATCGAGGTCGACCCCGTGGACGCCGCCGCGGCCCGCTACCGCGAAGAGGAAAAGGCAGGCTCCGGCAACGTCCTGATCGGCTACGGCACCGGCCACGCGTCCAACTCCCGCAGGCGCCGCAGCGGGAAGCCGCCCGCCCCAAAGCCCGCGGTGGCCCCACGCGTGATCTCCCCACTCGTCCGCCGAATAGCCCACGACAACGGCCTGGACCTCACCACCATCGCCCCGACCGGCCCCCACGGCGTGATCCTCCGCCGCGACGTAGAACAGGCCATCGTCCACCCGGCAGAAGCGCCCGCAACAGAGGTGCCCACCACGGAGGGCGAGCGAATCCCGCTGCGCGGAATGCGCCGGGCGGTCGCCGACAAGCTGAGCCGCAGCCGCACCGAGATCCCCGACGCCACCACCTGGGTGGACGCCGACGCCACCGACCTGCTGGCGCTGAAGGACGCGATGCGCCAGGCCGACCTGGAGATCGGCCTCCTCGCGCTACTGGCCCGCATCTGCGTCTCCGGCCTGCGGCGCTTCCCTGAACTGAACTCCTCGGTCGACACCGCCCGCGCCGAGATCGTCCGCTACGACCACATCAACCTGGGCTTCGCCGCCCAAACAGACCGCGGCCTGGTCGTACCGGTCGTCCGCGACGCCCACCAGATGACGACCGCCGAACTCGCCGCCGAACTGACCCGCCTCACCACCGAGGCCCGCGCAGGCACCCTCCCGCCCAACGCCCTGACCGGCGGCACCTTCACCCTCAACAACTACGGCGTCTTCGGCGTGGAC
>NZ_SMKY01000240.1 GCF_004349235.1 Actinomadura darangshiensis
GGGTTAGCGGGCCGGGACTATGTTGACGATCTTGGGGGGGCGGACGATGGTCTTGGCCACGTCGGCGCCTGCCAGGGCGGCCTGGATCTTCGGGGAGGCCAGGGCCTGGCGTTCCAGGGCTTCGGCGGTGATGCCGGGAGGGACCTCCAGGCGGTCGCGGACCTTGCCGGCGATCTGGACGACGCAGGTCACCGAGTCCTCCACCAGCAGGGCCGGGTCGGCGGTGGGCCAGCCGGCCTTGATGACGGGGGCCGTGCTGCCCAGCAGGGACCACGCCTCGTCGGCGGTGTAGGGGGCGAACAGCGACAGCAGGATCGCGATGGTCTCGGCGGCCTCGCGGACGGCCGGGTCGGCGGCGCCGGGACCGGAGTCGATGGCCTTGCGGGTCGCGGTGACCAGTTCCATGATGCGGGCGATCGCGACGTTGAAGCGCTGGGTCTCGACCAGGGTGGTGGCCTCGTCGACGGTGCGGGCCGTCGCGCGGCGCAGGGCCGTGTCGCCGGTGGCGGCGTCGGCGCCGGGCGCGGAGGTCACTTCGGAGGCGATGCGGTGGACGCGGGACAGGAACTTCGACATGCCGTGCGGGGACACGTCCGCCCAGTCGATGTCGTCCTCGGGCGGGCCGGAGAACAGGATCGCCAGCCGGACGACGTCCACGCCGAAATCGGCGATCTGCTCGCCCAGGTCGACGCCGTTGCCCAGCGACTTCGACATCGCCTTGCCCTGGTTGATCACCTGGCCCTGGTTCAGCAGCCGGGTGAACGGCTCGGTGAAGTCGACCATGCCCATGTCGTACAGGACCTTGGTGAAGAACCGGCTGTACAGCAGGTGCAGGATGGCGTGCTCGACGCCGCCCGTGTACTGGTCGACGGGCATCCAGCGGCGGACCTGCTCGACGTCGAACGGGCCGCCCTCGTAGCCGGGCGAGCAGTAGCGGTAGTAGTACCAGGACGAGTCGACGAACGTGTCCATGGTGTCGGTGTCGCGGGTGGCGGGGCCGCCGCACTTGGGGCACTCGACGTTCACCCAGTCGGACGCGGCGGCCAGCGGCGAGGTGCCCTTGGGGGCCAGGTCGGCGCCGCGCAGGCCCTCGGGCAGCCGCACCGGCAGCTGGTCGTCCGGGACGGGGACCTCGCCGCAGGACTCGCAGTGGACGATCGGGATCGGGCAGCCCCAGAAGCGCTGCCGGGACACCAGCCAGTCGCGCAGCCGGAAGTTGACGGAGGCGCGGCCGGTACCGCGCTCCGCCAGGATGCCCGTGATGCGGGAGATGCCGTCGGCCTTGGTCAGGCCGTCGATGGGGCCGGAGTTGACGATGGCGCCGTCGCCGGGGGTGGCGACGCCGGTCTCGGCGGGGTCGGCCAGGCCGGTCTCGACGACGACGCGGACGGGCAGGCCGAACTTCAGCGCGAAGTCCAGGTCGCGCTGGTCGTGCGCCGGCACGGCCATGATCGCGCCGTGGCCGTATTCGGCCAGCACGTAGTCGGACGCCCAGACCGGCAGCCGCTCGCCGTTGACCGGGTTGACCGCGTAGCGGCCCAGGAACACGCCGGTCTTCTCGCGCTCGCTGGACAGCCGCTCGATCTCGCTCTCGCGGGAGACCTCGTCGCGGTAGGCCTCGAACGCGGCGCGGTGGTCGGGGTGGCAGATCTCCTCGGCCAGCGCGGCGTCGGCGGCGACGACCATGAAGGTGGCGCCGTACAGGGTGTCGGGGCGGGTGGTGTAGACGGTGACGGGCTCGTCGCGTCCCTCGATGACGAAGTCGACGTCGGCGCCGGTGGAGCGGCCGATCCAGTTGCGCTGCATCAGCAGGACGCGCTCGGGCCACTTGCCCTCCAGCTGCGCCATGTCGTCCAGCAGCCGGTCCGCGTACTCGGTGATCTTGAAGTACCACTGGGTCAGCACGCGCTTTTCGACCAGCGCGCCGCAGCGCTCGCAGTGCCCGCCGACGACCTGCTCGTTGGCCAGGACGGTCTGGTCCTTCGGGCACCAGTTGACGTGCCCGCCCTTGCGGTAGGCCAGGCCCCGCTCGTAGAAGCGCAGGAACAGCCACTGCGTCCACTTGTAGTACTCGGGGTCGGAGGTGTGCAGGCGCCGCGTCCAGTCGAAGGACGGCGCGTAGCGGCGGAAGGAGGCCGCCTGCGTGTCGATGTTGGCGTACGTCCACTCGGCGGGGTGCGAGTCGCGCTTGATGGCGGCGTTCTCGGCGGGCAGGCCGAAGGAGTCCCAGCCGATGGGGTGCAGGACGTTGTAGCCGCGCTGGAACCAGTAGCGGGCCGGGACGTCGCCGATGCCGAACGCCTCGGCGTGCCCCATGTGCAGGTCACCGCTGGGGTAGGGGAACATGTCCAGCGCGTAGCGGCGCTCGTGGGCGGTGTCCTTCTCGTCCGCCTCGAACGGGTCGAGCTCCGCCCAGCGGGCCTGCCACTTGTCCTGAACCGCCCGCGGGTCGTAGTGCTCGTCGCTGCTCACGCTTCTGACTCCGGTTCCTGCTACTGGGTCGTGGCCGTCCGCCGACATGAAACGGCCCCTCGCACAGGAGGGGCCACCACGCTGACGTCAGTTCGTCAACGTGGTCCTTCGAGGAGCAGCCTGGCTGACATACATCAAGAGTAGCGCAACCGCAAGCCCTCCCGCCGGTGGTTAATGGCCCGACTCCTGGCGGGCGAGGGACACCACCCCGGTCACCTGGACGCGGGTCAGTTCGAGGTCGGCGCCGACCGCGGACAGGGTCTCCTCCTCCGAGACCGACAGCGGGCCGTCGGCGAGGGCGATCTCGGCGGCGGCGCGCAGGATGCTCTCGCGCGCCTCCGGGGCGAGGGCCGAGGCGGCACGGGCCATCTCGACGCGGACCTCGTCGAAGGGGCGGCCGAGGTCGGCGTTCAGCGCGGCGTCGTCGTAGCCGGCCTCGCCGGCCTGCTGGACGACGGCGACGGCGCGGGACCGGGCGGCCGGGTTGGTGTAGTCGCCGGAGCGCAGCACCTGGGCGACGGCCATGCGCAGCAGCATCGCGGGCATCTGCGCGAGCTGCGCGGTGGTCGGCACGTTGAGGACGCCGGGGTTCCAGCGCCCGTGGCAGGTGTCGCACTCGACGAACTCGCCGCCCGCCTTCGTCAGCGGGATGACGGGGATGAAGAACAGCGTGAAGAAGTTGCGTCCCTGGCGCCGCCGGTAGTCGCGGTCGCCGCCGCAGTCGGGGCAGTGAAAGACGCCCCTGGTCAGAGTGAAGAACACCACCCGCCAGCCGAAGATGATCAAAATCCGCACCCTTTCTCGGTGAAGGAGGCACATGGTAGCGGTGCCGGGCGACGAACCGTGATGGCGCCGGTGGAGCCCCATGCACCAGGATGAGCGGAACGGTTTTATACACTCGTCGGTAACTAACCGGCCGGTCACCTTTCCGCGCGAGGAGTGCCATGCTCAACCTGTCCGTGCTGCTGGAGGACGCCGCGAGGGAGACGCCCGACCGCGACGCGGTCGTGTTCGGCGATCTCCGGCTCTCCTACTCGTTCCTCGACTCGGTCGCGAACCAGGTCGCGAACCTGCTGCGCGAGCGGGGCGTCAAGCCCGGCGACAAGGTGGCGCTGTCCAGCCCGAACCTGCCGTACTTCCCGATGGTGTACTTCGGGGCGCTCAAGGCGGGCGCGGTGGTCGTCCCGCTGAACGTCCTGCTCAAGCCGCGGGAGATCGCCTACCACCTGGGCGACTCCGACGCGAAGGCGTTCTTCTGCTTCGAGGGGACGCCGCAGCTGCCGCTCGGCGAGATGGGGCACGCCGGGTTCGAGAAGGCGGAGGGGTGCGAGCACTTCTTCCTGCTGCCGGCCGATCCGTCCGCCACCGAGTCGCCCATCGAGGGCGCCGAGCTGTTCTGGCCGGCGCTCGGCGGCCGGCCCGGCACGTTCGACACGGTGCAGACCGCCCCGGACGACACCGCCGTCATCATCTACACCAGCGGGACGACCGGGCAGCCCAAGGGCGCGGAGCTCACGCACAGCAACCTGCTCGCCAACGCCATGGTGGACGACACGCTCTTCCACCGGACGCTGCACGACACGTCGCTGGTGACGCTGCCGCTGTTCCACATCTTCGGCCAGACCTGCGTGATGAACGTCGGCCTGTACCGGCGCGCGACGCTCGTCATGCAGGCGCGCTTCGACGCGAGGCAGGCCGTCGAGCTGATGGTCAAGGAGAAGGTGAACATCTTCGCGGGCGTCCCGACGATGTACTGGGGGCTGCTGACCGACGACACGTCCGCGGCGGACATCGCGGCGATCAAGGAGAACCTGCGGGTCGCGGTGTCGGGCGGGTCGGCGCTGCCGATGGAGGTCCTCAAGGGGATCGAGAAGAAGTTCGGCGTGGACGTCCTGGAGGGCTACGGCCTGTCGGAGACGTCGCCGGTGGCCTCGTTCAACCGCCCGGACCGGCCGACCAGGCCCGGCTCCATCGGCCTGCCCGTGTGGGGCGTGGAGATGAAGCTGATCGACGACGACTGGAAGGCGGTCGACGGCGAGGGGCCCGGGGAGATCGCCATCCGCGGCCACAACATCATGAAGGGCTACTACGCCCGTCCCGAGGCGACCGAGGCGTGCATGCGGGACGGCTGGTTCCGCACCGGTGACGTGGCGCGCCGCGACGAGGACGGCTACTACTACATCATCGACCGCTCCAAGGACATGATCATCCGCGGCGGGTACAACGTGTACCCGCGGGAGCTGGAAGAGGTCCTGATGACGCATCCGGACGTGTCGCTGGCCGCGGTCGTGGGCGTCGGGCACCCGTCGCACGGCGAGGAGATCAAGGCGTACGTGATCCGCGAGCCGGGCGCCGCCGTGACCGAGGACGAGCTGGTGGCGTGGGGCAAGGAGCAGTTCGCGAACTACAAGTACCCGCGCATCGTCGAGTTCCGCGACGAGCTGCCGATGACCGCCACCGGCAAGATCCTCAAGCGCGAGCTGCGCTAGCCGGATGCGGCCCGGGGCCTCAGCGGACGCTGAGGTCCTGGGTCCCGACGACGCGCAGCAGCTTCATCGCCTCGTGGGACGGCGTGCCCGGCGTGGTGGTGTAGAGGACGACCCGCTGGTCGCGTTCGGGCACGTACAGCACGTCGCAGTGCATGTCCAGCTCGCCGACGACGGGATGCGTCATGTGCTTGCGGCTGCCGCGCCTGATGCCGACCTCGCCCTCGTCCCAGAGCCGGGCGAACAGCGCGCTGCGGCCGGCGACCTCGGCGACCAGGTCGGCGATCCCGCGGTCGCCTGGATAGCGGCCGGACGACGCCCGCAGGTCGGCCACCAGCTCGCGCGCGAACTGCGTCACGTACGCGTCGGTGCCGTACCGCTCGATGGCGGGGCCGGTGAACAGCCACCGCACGACGTTGCGGTCGCGGGGCACCATCGCCATGAAGTCGGTCATGACCGCCGCCGCCAGCGGATTCCAGGCGAGGATGTCCTGCCGGGCGTTCAGCACGTAGGCGGGGGTGTCGTCCAGCCGTTCGAGCAGGTGCAGGATGCCCGGCGGGACGTCCTGCGAGGGCCCGTCGGGCGGATCCGGCGGCTCGCCGGCCAGGTTGTAGAGGTGACCGCGCTCGTCGTCGGTCAGCCTCAGCGCCCGCGCCAGCGCACCGAGGATCTGCCTGGACGGATGGGGCCCGCGCCCCTGCTCCAGCCGGATGTAGTAGTCCACCGACATGCCCGCCAGCTGGGCGATCTCTTCCCTGCGCAGGCCCGGGGTGCGGCGCCGGGGCCCGCCGGGGAGCCCGACGTCGGCGGGCTGGATGCGGGCGCGGCGGGCGCGCAGGAACGCCGCCATCTCCTTCCGGTCCATGTGCTCCAGCATGTCCGACGCGAGGGCGGCACCGCCAGGCCGAGGGTGGTACCGCCGGTCCCAGCCTCGGCCGGTCTCTCCTCATCGCCGGGGCCGCCGAGAAGGCTGGACGGCATGACGACACGGATCGCGCTCATCACCGGAGCCAACAAGGGCATCGGCCTGGAGACGGCCCGCATCCTCGGCCGGGACGGGATGACCGTCCTGGTCGGGGCGCGTTCGGCCGATCTCGGCGAGAAGGCCGCGGACGCGCTGGCAGAGGAGGGGATCGACGCTCGGTTCGTCCACCTGGACGTGACCGATGCGGCGTCGATCCAGGCCGCCGCGGAACGGATCGGGGACGAGCACGGCCGCCTCGACATCCTGATCAACAATGCGGGGATCACGCCGACGGACGCCTCCGATCCCGCGACCTCTCCCCCGCCGAGCCGCGTCGCACCCGATCTCGTCCGGACGGCGTTCGAAACCAACGTGGTCGGGGTCGTCGCCGTCACCAACGCGATGCTCCCCCTGCTGCGCCGCTCCCCCGCCGGGCGGATCGTCAACGTCAGCAGCAACCTCGGCTCGCTGACGCAGGCGACCGGCCCGTCCGGCGCCGCCCGGCCGAACCTGCTGCCGTACAACACGTCCAAGACGGCGCTCAACGCGCTGACCGTCGCCTACGCCAAGGAGCTGGCCGGCACGCCCATCAAGGTGAACTCGGTGGCGCCGGGGTTCTGCGCCACCGACCTCAACGGGCACACCGGGTCGCGGACGCCCGCGCAGGGCGCGGCCGTGATCGCGGGCGCTGCCGTGCTCGGCGACGACGGCCCGACGGGCTCCTACATCGCCGAGGACGGCCGCGTCCCGTGGTGACTAGACCGTGTAGGGCAGGCGCTTGATCCCGTTGATGAAGTTGGACTCCAGCCGGTCGGGGTCGCCGGACGCGCGGATGCCGGGCGTCCGGCGCAGCAGCTCGCGGAACATCACGGTGATCTCGCGCCTGGCCAGGTGCGCGCCGAGGCAGAAGTGCGGCCCGGGCCCGCCGAATCCGACGTGCGGGTTCGGGTCGCGCAGGATGTCGAACCGCTCCGGGTCGGTGAAGACCGACTCGTCCCGGTTCGCCGACCAGTAGTAGAGGACGAGCTTGTCGCCCTCCTTGATCTGGTGCTCGTTCAGCGTGGTGTCGCGGGTCGCGGTGCGGCGCATCCAGATGACCGGGGACACGTACCGGAC
The DNA here is from genome assembly GCF_004349235.1 of Actinomadura darangshiensis. Taxonomy (GTDB): domain Bacteria; phylum Actinomycetota; class Actinomycetes; order Streptosporangiales; family Streptosporangiaceae; genus Spirillospora; species Spirillospora darangshiensis. Next base: position 7,039 of record NZ_SMKY01000240.1, read on the forward strand.
GATCTCCTCGACCGCGCCCGGCATCCGGCCGTCGAAGTCCTCCAGGAGGAGGGCCCGCTGGTCGGGGTTGCGGGTGAACAGGTCGAGGCCGTGCGCGATGGCGTTGCGGGTGGTCTCGTTGCCGGCGACGACCAGCAGGATGAAGAACGACCCGAGTTCCTGGTCGGTCAGCGATTCACCGTCGATGTTGGCGTTGACCAGCGCGGACGTGAGGTCGTCGGTGGGGTCGGCGCGGCGCTGCCGGCCGAGGTCCTCGACCAGGCCGCGGAGCGTCTCGCCGGCGCCGAGCAGCGCCATCGCCATCTGCTCGGGGTCGTCGGACGGGATGAACTCGGGGTCGTTGCCCGCGAGGATGACGTTCGTCGCGTCCAGGACGGTCTTGTACTGCTCCCCGGCGATCCCCATCATGTCGCAGATGATCTTCAGCGGGAGCCGGGCGGCGACGTCCTGGACGAAGTCGCCGGTGCCGCCGCCCGCCGCCACGTTCTCGATGATCTGGCCCGCGACCGCCTCGACCTGGTCCTCGAACCGCTGGATCATCCGCGGCGAGAACGCCCGGGACACGATCCGCCGGATCTTGGCGTGCCGGGGGTCGTCCATGCTGATCATCGAGCCGAAGTACTCGTGCATGTCGCCCGGCATGTCCGGGATGCTGATGGCGCCCTTGCCGGAGCAGAAGTCCTGCGGGCGGCGGGACGCCTCGATGACGTCGGCGTGCCGGGTCAGGGCGTAGTAGCCGGGGCCCTGCGGCGCGATGACGATGTCGGGCTCCTCGTAGCGGATCAGGTCCGCATGCCACCGCAGGGCCTTGAAGGCCTCGTGCCGGTAGTCATGCGGCCGCCGCCAGAACTCCCAGTCCGTCAGGTTGATGTCCTCGACCTTGAGCACGCTGCCCACCACCTCGCCGCTTCCGAACCCGATTCGGTTTACAGGCACCCTCTCAAAGTAAAGCTGCAAGCGCACACTGATCGGGCCGGTGACGCGCCTCACATTACGACCCGTCCCACCCTCACATCCGGGCCCACGCCTCCTTGAGGACGGACCGCAGGATCTGCTCGATCTCGTCGAAATGCGCCTGGCCGCAGATCAGCGGCGGCGCCAGCTGGACGACCGGGTCGCCGCGGTCGTCGGCGCGGCAGTACAGGCCCGCCTCGTAGAGCGCCTTGTCGAGGAACCCGCGCAGCAGCCACTCGGACTCCTCGTCGTCGAACGTCTCGCGCGTGTCCTGGTCCTTCACGAGCTCGATGCCGTAGAAGTAGCCGTCGCCGCGGACGTCCCCCACGATCGGCAGGTCGCGGAGCCGCTCCAGCGTGCCGCGGAACGCGTCCCGGTTCCGCAGGACGTGCCCGTTCAGGTCCTCGCGCTCGAACAGGTCGAGGTTCGCCAGCGCCACCGCCGCCGACACCGGGTGCCCGCCGAAGGTGTAGCCGTGCGCGAACATCTCCGTCCCGTGCCTGAACGGCTCGAACAGGCGGTCGGCGACGAGCATCCCGCCGAGCGGCGCGTATCCGGAGGTCACGCCCTTGGCGAAGGTGATGATGTCGGGCTCGTAGCCGAACCGCTGCGCGCCGAACATCGAGCCGAGGCGGCCGAAGGCGCAGATGACCTCGTCCGACACCAGCAGGACGCCGTGCCGGTCGCAGATCTCCCGGACGCGCCGGAAGTAGCCGGGCGGGGGCGGGAAGCATCCGCCGGCGTTCTGCACCGGCTCCAGGAACACGGCGGCGACGGTATCGGGCCCCTCGAACTCGATGGCCTCCTCGATCCGGTCGGCGGCCCACCGGCCGAACGCCTCCGGGTCGTCGCGGTGCTCGGAGGCCCGGTAGATGTTGGTGTTGGGCACCCGGAACCCGCTCGGCACCAGCGGCTCGTACGGCGCCTTCAGCTCGGGCAGGCCCGTGATCGACAGCGCGCCGTGCGGGGTGCCGTGGTAGGCGACCGCGCGGCTGATCACCTTGTGCTTCGCCGGCTTCCCGGTCAGCTTGAAGTAGTGCTTGGCGAGCTTCCATGCGCTCTCGACGGCGTCGCCGCCGCCGGAGGTGAAGAACACGCGGTTCAGGTCGCCGGGCGCCAGCGCGGCGAGCCGTTCGGCCAGCTCGACGGCCTTCGGGTGCGCGTACGACCACAGCGGGAAGAAGCCCAGCTCGGCGGCCTGCTTGGCGCCGGCCTGCGCCAGTTCCTCGCGCCCGTGCCCGGCCTGGACGGTGAACAGCCCGGACAGCCCGTCCAGGTAGCGGCGGCCCGCCGAGTCGTAGACGTAGGGCCCCTCACCCCGGACGATCATCGGGATCTCGCCGCCGTCCTGGGACACCGAGTGGCGGGCGAAGTGCATCCACAGGTGGTCGCGCGCCGCCCTCTGCATCGCGTCGTGCTGCTGGCTGGTCACGTCCGGCTCCGTCATCACACTTCCCCTAATGCGATCGATCCAGTTGCTTTGATGCTAAGTGACTACGGAATCCGCTGTAAACAGCTAGCCATACGCCGATATCCGAAGACTGCCCGCCCCGGCCGCGAGCCGCCGGGCCGCCGCGGGTACCGTTCGCCGCGAACCGAGGAGGCGGATATGGGCGACATCACGACCGGATCGGTCACCGCGAACGGGCTCGACATCGGATACCTCACGGCCGGACCGGCGGACGGGCCGCTGGCGCTGCTGCTGCACGGCTTCCCCGACTCGCCGCACACCTGGCGGCATCTCATGCCGGAACTGGCCGCCGCCGGATACCGGGCGGTGGCCCCCTTCATGCGCGGCTACGCCCCGACGTCCGTCCCGGAGGACGGCGCGTACCAGGGCGGCGCCCTCGCGGCCGACGCCGTCGCCCTGCACGAGGTACTCGGCGGCGGACCGGACGCCGTCGTCATCGGGCACGACTGGGGCGCCTTCGCCACCTACGGCGCCGCGAACTTCGCGCCCGAGCGCTGGCGCAAGGCCGTCGCCATGTCCGTCCCGCCCCTCGCGGTGATGACGACCGCGTTCTTCGACTACGAGCAGCTCAAGCGGTCGTTCTACATCTTCGTCTTCCAGACGCCGCTGGCCGAGATGGCGCTGGACCGCGCGTTCGTCGAGGGGCTGTGGCGCGACTGGTCACCGGACGACGGCCGCGACCGGTCCTTCGACGTCGACCGGGTCATGGAGTGCCTCGGCACGCCCGCCAACCTCGCGGCCGCGATCGGCTACTACCGCGCCATGCTCGACCCGTCCCGGCTCGTCGACCGGTACGCGGCCGAGCAGGACGCGACGACCAAGGCCGGCGAGCGGCCCGTCCTCTACCTGCACGGCGCCGACGACGGCTGCCTGGGCACGGACGTCGTCGACCTCGGCGCCGTCCTGGCCGCCCTGCCGCCCGGGTCGCGGGCCGAGCACGTCCCCGGCGCCGGCCACTTCCTCCAGGTGGACCGGCCCGCCGAGGTGAACGAGCGCGTCCTCAGCTGGCTGGCGTCCTGACCAGGTCGGCGGCCTTCTCGCCGATCATGATGGCGGGCGCGTTGGTGTGCCCCCGGGTGATCTGCGGCAGGACGGACACGTCGGCCACGCGAAGCCCCTCGACGCCGCGGACGCGCAGGTCCGGGTCGACGACGGCATCGTCGCCGGTGCCCATGCGGCAGGTCCCGGTCGGGTGGTACAGCGTCTCGGAGTTCTTGCGGACGTACTCGGCCAGGGCCGCGTCGTCGTCCGCGCCCACGTAGGGCTCCATGACATCGCCGACGTACGGCTTCAACGCGTCGGCGGCCATGAGCTCCTCCGCCTGGCGAATGCCGTGCATCAGGCGGCGCAGGTCGCTCCCCGCCGTCAAGTAGGCGGGGTCGATCACCGGCGGCGCGGCCGGGTCGGTGGAGGCGAGCGTGACGCGCCCGGCCGACTCCGGCTGGAGCAGCACGACGCCGACCGTCACGCCGTGCTCGGTCGGCGGCGTGAGCCCGTGCGCGATGTACGGCGCCGGCGCGAAGATCAGCTCCAGGTCGGGGGCGTGCAGCGACGGGTCGCTCTTGGTGAACACGACCGCCTCGCCCACGTTGGACGTGAACGGGCCGCGCCGCGCGAGCAGGTACCGGGCGATGTTCGGCAGCGACTCCGCCCCCGCCAGGGTGACCTTCTCCGGGCAGTGCCGGACGACGCCGGCCGACAGGTGGTCCTGCAGGTGCCGCCCGACCCCGGGACTCTCCACGACCGGCTCGACGCCGGCCTCCCGCAGGTGCTCGGGGTCGCCGATGCCGGACAGCATGAGCAGGTGCGGTGAACCGATCGCGCCCGCCGACAGCACGACCTCGCGGCGGGCCGTCACGCGCTCCCCGCCGTACTCGACACCGGTGGCGCGGCCGTCCTCGATCAGGATCTTCGACACGTGCGCGCCGGTCACGACGGTCAGGTTCGGGCGCTTGCGCGCGGGACGCAGATACGCGTCGGCGGCGCTGCACCGCCTGCCGCGCCGCTGGCTGACCGGCGTCTGCGCGTACCCCTCGTTGGACGGTCCGTTCAGCTCGGGCAGCCGGGTGAGGCCGGCGGCGGCGCACGCGTCCAAGAACGCGCGGGTCGTCGCGTTCGGGCTGCGCTGCTCGGAGACCGTGACGGGACCGGACGTCCCGTACACGTCGCCGTCGTTACTGCCGACGCGTCCCTCGACCCGCTTGAAGTACGGGACGACGTCCTCGTACGACCAGCCCGGGATGTCCCAGCCGTCGTAGTCGTCGTAGTGCCCGCGCACCCACATCATCGCGTTCAGCGAGGACGAGCCGCCGAGCATCTTCCCGCGCGGCCAGTACAGCTCGCGACCGTCCAGCTCGGGCTGCTTGGCGGTGCTGAAGTTCCAGTCGTACTCGGTCTTGAAGAGTTTCGGGAACGCCGCGGGGATGTGGATCTCGCTCTTGTCGTCCGGCCCGCCGGCCTCCAGCAGTGCGACCGTGACGGACGCGTCCTCCGACAGCCGCGCGGCCAGGGCGCAGCCCGCGGACCCGGCGCCGACGATGACGTAGTCGTGTTCCATTGGGGGCTCCCGCGCTTCGCGAGCCGTGGCACCGGCCCGTCATCCCGTGACTTATCACCTCCGGCCCGTCACGTCCATGCATTCCGCCACCGACGGCGCGGAACCTCCGGCGGGCGGGCGGCGTCGATGCCTAATCTGTGATTTTCGAGTGGAGGCGCGAGCATGAGCGAATACCCGGCCGAGTCGACCGTCCTGTACGAACGCGGCCTGGAGGCGCGGGACGCCGGACGTGAGGACGAGGCGGCGGAGCTGTTCCGGCAGGCGTTCGAGGCCGGGCATCCCAGCGGCGCCCACGAACTCGGCATGCTCGCGTCCGGACGCGGAGACGACCGCCAAGCGGTCGAGTGGTGGCGCAAGGGCGCCGAAGCCGGGGTTCCCGAGAGCGCCTTCGAGACCGGATACGCCGCGGAGCGCGCGGGCGACGCGGACACGGCCCGCCGCTGGTACCGGCAGGCCGCGGAGGGCGGCCATGCCGGCGGCACCCTGAACCTCGGCACGCTGCTCGAACACGGCGGGGAGGTGGAGGAGGCCATGCGCGTCTACCGCCGAGCCTGGGAACTGGGAGCGGACAAGGCGGCCTTCAACCTGGGCCGGCTGTACGACGACGACGGGAAGGGCGACCTCGAAGCGGCGGCGACCTGGTACACCCGGGCGGCGGAGCGCGGCAACGGCGGCGCGGCGTTCAACCTGGGGTTCGTGCGGCAGGACAAGGGCGACCCCGCGGGGATGGTCGAGGCATGGCGGCGCGCCGCCGATCTCGGGCACCCCAAGGCCGCCTTCTGCCTGGGCTCACACTTCGCGGGATCGGACGAGGACGAGGCCATCGGCTGGTTCCGCAGGTCGGCCCTGGAGGCCGGCGCCGAAGCCGCCGCCCGCAAGCTGAGCGACATCCACCGGCGCCGGGGCGACGAGCGCGGTGCGCGGTTCTGGTCGGAGTTCCCCGGCGGGCTCAGCGGATACAGCCCGGAGTTCGAGGACTTCGCCGGAGCGGGGTCGGCCGCCGCCATCCACCGGCAGGACGTCCTGAACGCCGCGGTCGACGCCGGCGATACCGCCTTCAACCTCGACGAGCGGACCCTCACCACCGGGGGCCGCACCTTCCGCGGCATGACGTTCCTCGGCAGCTTCTCCCACCTCAGCGAGACCTGGCTGTGGGCCTGGGAGAACACGCACTACAAGGACTCCGCCGCGGTCGTCCCGCTCCGCGCCGTCCGCGAGCACGGCCGACGACAGGCGATCCCGGAGCTGGCGGCGGGGCAGCTGGACCTTTCCGGTTTCCCCGACCCGCAAGGGGCCGCGTCCACGATGGCGATCGCGGCGGCGGCCCTGCTCGGCGGGAACGGGGTGCGGAGCTGCCGCGTGAACGAGGGCAAGGGCTCCTTCTACTTCCATCTCGACGATCCGGCGCTTCCGGCCGCCGGGTTCGACGCCGCCTCGGCCGCCCGGGTGCTGATGTCGGCCGCCGAGATCTTCCCGGCCGACCCCCGGCACGTCGTCCGCGGGTTCCTGGCGCACCACGGCTTCGAGACCGGGGAGTCCGCGGACGCCATCGACGGCACGCTGCCCTCGGGTGAGCGCGTCACGGTCTCCTTTACCCCGGCCGACCTCATCAAGGCCATATCCGTCGAC
>NZ_SMKY01000241.1 GCF_004349235.1 Actinomadura darangshiensis
GGCCCACACCCGCGCTCGGCGGCCCCTCCCTGCTCGGCAGCTCCCGCCCGGTCGACAACCGCCCGCTGGAGCGGCGCCCGGACGTCCTGGTGTTCACCTCCCCGGCCCTCGCCGACGACCTCGACGTCGTCGGGCCGGTCGGCGCCGACCTGTTCGTCCGCTCCGACCGGGAGCACACCGACTTCGTCGTCCGGCTCTGCGACGTCGCCCCGGACGGGACGTCCCGCAACGTCTGCGAAGGCGGCCTCCGCCTGCCGGCCGCCGGAGCGAAACCCGTCGGGACCGGCGGCGTCCTCCGCGTCGCGGTCGACCTGTGGCCCACCGGCCACCGCTTCCGCCGCGGCCACCGCGTCCGCGTCCACGTCACCAGCGGCGCCCACCCCAAGGTCGCCGCCAACCCCGGCACCGGAGCACCCCTGGCCACCACCGCGACCCGCATGGTCAAGGCCCACCAGGAGCTGTTCCACGACCCCGACCACCCCTCCGCGATCATCCTGAGCGTCTGATTGCAGTGTTCATGGCAGTGCCCTCCTCCTTCGGGCCTTGGCGGCCCTCCATCGTCGGGCACTGCGTGCGATCGCTGCATCGCTCCGGCTCGCCTTGCGGCTCGCTGCGCGATCAGGTTCTCGCAAGCTCGAACCTGCCTTCGGACGCGATCGCGCGGCTTTGGGTGGTTGCGTGGTTGCGGCGATGGCTGATGCGGAAGCCCCCGTCGAGAATCAGAGGCGGGCGGCGATGGCCTTGGCGAAGCGGTCGGGGCTGCCGGGATCGTGCTGGAGGTAGAGGTTGGGTTCGGTCAGTTCCAGTTCGATGAGGAGCGGGGCGCCGTCCGGGCCGGGGATCATGTCGACGCGGGCGTAGAGGAGGTCCTCGCCGCCCGGGACGGCGGACAGGGCGCGGCCGGCCAGGGCCAGCTCCGCCTCGGTCGCCGTGGAGGCCGTCACCTGCCCCCGGGCGGGGTCGTCGCGGACCGGGCCCTGGACGCCCGCGCCCGCGGAGAGGATCTGGGCCTTGCGGCCGGCGTGGCTGTACTCGCCCTCGCAGAAGACCAGCGCCGTCTCGCCGGCCGTGTCGACGGCACGCAGGTACGGCTGGACCATGACCGTCCGGCCCGCGTCGCGGAGCGAGCGCAGGTGGGCGCGGGCGGCGTCCTCCTCGCCGGGGCCCCAGCGGGCCGTGTCGCGCGACCCGATCGAGACGGCCGGCTTGACGACGTACTCGGGCCATCCGGACGGGATGTCGTCCGGATCCCACAGGGTCGGGACGATGGGGACGCCTGCTTCGGCGAGTTCGCGGAGGTAGCGCTTGTCGGTGTTCCACCGGACGACCCCGGCCGGGTTGAGGACGCGGGGCAGGCTCTCCGCCCACGCCACGAACTCGTCCCGGCGGGCGGTGTAGTCCCAGGTGGAGCGGATGACGACCAGGTCGTAGCGGGACCAGTCGACCTCGGCGTCCCAGCTGACGGCCTCGGCGCCGACGCCCAGGGAGGCGAGGGCACCGGTGAGGATCTGGACGTCGTCGCTTCCCTCGGGCAGCAGTGAGCAGGTCGCGAACGCGACGGTCGTTCGGGGGGCCATACGGGGTTTCCTTCTCAGCGGACGGGGTTGCCGGCCTCGCGCAGCGCGGACTTGACCTCGGAGATCTTCAGTTCCCCGAAGTGGAAGACGCTGGCGGCGAGGACGGCGTCCGCGCCCGCGGCCACGGCGGGCGCGAAGTGCTCTGCGGCCCCGGCGCCGCCACTGGCGATCACCGGGACGGACACGGTCTCCCGGACGCGGCGGAGCATCTCCAGGTCGAACCCGGCCTTGGTGCCGTCGGCGTCCATCGAGTTCAGCAGGATCTCGCCGACGCCGAGCTCCGCGCCGCGGCGGGCCCACTCGACCGCGTCGATGCCCGTCCCCTTGCGGCCGCCGTGCGTGGTGACCTCGAAGCCCGACTCGGTGCCGTCCGCGCGGCGGGCGTCCACCGAGAGCACGATGCACTGCGAGCCGAACCGGTGCGCCGCCTCGCGCAGGAACTCGGGCCGCGCGATCGCGGCGGTGTTGATCGAGACCTTGTCGGCGCCCGCGCGCAGCAGCCGGTCGACGTCCTCGACGGCGCGGATGCCGCCGCCGACCGTCAGCGGGATGAACACCTGCTCGGCGGTCCGGCGGACGACGTCGTAGGTCGTGGAGCGGTCGGCGCTGGAGGCGGTGATGTCGAGGAACGTCAGCTCGTCGGCGCCCTCGGCGTCGTACCGGCGCGCCAGCTCGACGGGGTCGCCCGCGTCCCGCAGGTTCTGGAAGTTGACGCCCTTGACCACGCGCCCGGCGTCGACGTCCAGGCACGGGATCACCCGCACGGCCACGGTCACTTGACGGCCTCCCCGCTCACTTCACAACCTCCAGGGCCTCTTCCAGCGTGAACGCCTGCGCGTACAGGGCCTTGCCGACGATCGCGCCCTCGACGCCGATGGACACGAGCCCGGCCAGCGCACGCAGGTCGTCCAGCGACGAGACGCCGCCGGACGCGATGACGGGCTTGTCGGTCCGCGCGCACACCTCGCGGAGCAGGCCCGTGTTGGGGCCGCGGAGCGTGCCGTCCTTCGTGACGTCGGTGACGACGTAGCGGGGGCAGCCGTCGTCCTCCAGGCGTGCGAGGACCTCCCACAGGTCGCCGCCCTCCCGCGTCCAGCCGCGCGCGGCGAGCGTCGTGCCGCGCACGTCCAGCCCCACCGCGATCTTGTCGCCGTGCGAGGCGATGATCTTCCGGCACCACCCGGGGTCCTCCAGCGCGGCGGTGCCGATGTTGACGCGTGCGCAGCCGGTCGACAGCGCCGCCTCCAGCGACGCGTCGTCGCGGATGCCGCCCGACAGCTCGACCTTCACGTCCAGCTTCCCGGTCATCTCGGCGAGCAGCTCCCGGTTGGACCCGCGCCCGAACGCCGCGTCGAGGTCGACCAGATGGATCCACTCCGCCCCCGCCCTCTGCCAGGCGAGCGCCGCGTCGAGGGGGGCGCCGTAGGAGGTCTCGGTGCCGGCCTCGCCCTGCACCAGCCGGACGGCCTGGCCGTCGGCGACGTCGACCGCGGGAAGGAGCGTCAAAGTCATACGGAAACCCTATCGACACTGGTGGACGCTTGGTAAACGCCAGGCAGCGCCCGCTGAGGTGTCATCCGAACGGGGGACGGGAGCCGACGAACAAGAGCCGCGCGACCGAACCGCGCAGTTCATCGGTCGAGCGGACGATCTCCTCATGGACGGCGATCTTCTCGTCCAAGAGTCCGAGGATTTCACTCATCGCCCGCTGCTCCTCGATAGGCGGCACCGCCAACGGCATCCCGGCAACTGCTCGGATGTTCAGGTTGGGGATGACCGACCCGGTCGACGAACGCCGAAGCCAGTCCTTCACCGCAGGGTGCTCGAAGTAGTAGACGAGATAACGGGGCAGGACTTCCGGACCTGTGCGGAGCCGAAGGCAACCGCTGCCGACGAACCATCCGGTGTTCTCCTCGGTCGCGCAGGCACTTCGGCCCAGATCGCCGGTACGCGCGCAGACGACGTCATCCGGCCGCAGTCGGTAACGGTCCATCCCCGCATCGCCGGGGACTGCGATCCGGGTGAGGCCGTCCCTCGCAATACGGCCCCTCGCGATGTTGCCGATCATGACGATCGGAGTCCCGTCCGGGGATCCGCGCCAAGCCCGCTTCGAGAGCCCCGCCTGGATCCGGCACACCTCGCCGAGCGGCACCGTGACCCAGCCCGCGGGAACGGGACCGATCACGCCGGCCATCACCGCTCGCCCCCGAGCCACCATTCGATCGCCGTGTCGATCTCGGCCGAGCGGGCGTGCAGGTGAGTCAGCTCGTGCCGGAGCCGATCGACCTCCCCTCTCGTCGAGAGGACATCGGCCTGAACCGGGACAGAAGCCACATAGGTGGGTGGGCTGAGCGAATGACCCTGCGCCCGGAGCTCGTCCAACAGGACGCGACGAGCGAAACCGGGCTCGTCGTCGAACCGGTGCTGTCGCCATCGGCGGTAGGTCTCGCTGATCCTGCAGACATCGTCATCGCCGAGCGTCCGCACGATGCGGCTCCGCATTCCGCCGAGTCCTCCCGCATCGATCAGCAGAACCCCCTCGTCCGCCGTCCGGCCTTTCCTGAGTATCCACAGGCTCACGGGGATCGCCGTCGACCTGAACAGCGCGGAGGGCAGGGCGACGACACAGTCGACGACCCCGTCCTCGACCATGGCGGCGCGGATCGCCTGCTCGGCCCGCTGCCGGGAGAACGTGGCCCCGTTCGCGGTGACGACGGCCGCCCTTCCGTGATCGGACAAGGTCGCCAGGACCGACTGGAGCCACGCGAAGTTGGCGCTGCGTGACGGTGGGTCGCCATATGGCCAGCCATGGCCCAGCGGAGTCCGGTCGCCCAACGTCATGGTGAACGGTGGATTGGTGACCACCACATCGAACCGTTCGCCCCTCCCCGACCATCCCCGCACCTCCTCCAGCGCGCCGGCTCTGATGTCCGCCGGCACCCCGTGCACGAGGAGGTTCATGACCGCGAGACGCCGTCCGCGTTCGGTGAGAGAGGCTCCCGTCACCTCGGTGGGCGGCGCGCTCGCCAACGCCGCCGTGCGCACGTGCTCGATCACTCCGACGAGCATCCCGCCCGTCCCGCAACAGGGGTCGTGAATGCGCTCCCCCGCGGCAGGCGTCACCATCTCCACCATCGTCCGGACGACCGATCGCGGCGTGTGGAACTCTCCACCACGGTGTCCCTCCATGTCCGCGACCTGGTCGAGCAGCCGCTCATAAAGACTCGCGGCCTCCGGGCTCACCCGGCGGGAGCCGCCGCCCGCTCCCGGCCGCAGACCCGCCAGGACCTCGGCGATCGCCACCAGAACCCTGCCGCCGTCCGCTCCCCGGGGCACAGGCGGGTCATCGAGACGCACAGTCGATCTTCGAGACATGCCGTCCCACGCCCGCAGGAACAGCTCCCCAGCGGCCGGGAGCGGGGCGTCCCGGACGGCCTCCCGGAACCGCGCGAAGCCGTCCGGGTCGACGGCCAGGAAGCAGAGGAGGGCGAGGAGCGTCTCGGCATAGTCGGCCGGATCGGCGAAGTCGCGGACGCCCGCGAGGATTCTCATCAGCTCTTCGGCCGGGCTCGGTCCGCTCATCACGGTCGGCTCCCGCCGGGTCGGCACGACCCGCGTGCCCGCGGCCGTCTCCCGGAAGCGATCGCCGAACGTGGTCCCGGGCTTCTCGCCGGAGCGCAGAGCGTTCACCGGGATGCGCCGGGCATCCAACCACGCGGCGATCTCCGTGGGGTCATAGAGCTCCCCTCCCGTTCCCGCCAGCGGATGCGGGAAGTCGGAATGCCGCCGCTTCCAGTTGGATGCCGCGGGCCGCTGGACACCTGCCCGGCGGGCCACATCGGCCAGCGACACCCGCTCAGTGCTCATCGCACGTCCCGGCGGAGCCGGACCGGTCCCCGACCGCACCGACGTCCGGTCGGCGCGCCAGCACGTCCGGCACGCCGTCCTGACGGCGGGCCGCCGCGGCGCACTCCGGTGAGAGGTAACCGAGGAGGCGGAAGACCCTGCCGTGGTCCGCCGCCAGCCCGTAGTGGTGAATCGGCTCGTAGTGCATGACCCTGTTGCGGAATCTGCGGGCGGTGTTCAGCTCCGCGTGAAGCTCGCGCCGTGGCCCCGCGAACTCCGGGAAGGCGCGGTGCAGGGCGGGAACCCAGAAATACCGGTCGGCCCGGCGGCTCAGCAGCGACACCCAGAAGCCGAAGGTCAGCTCGGCCACGATGTCGTCGGCGCTCGGGCGCGTCACGCCACGTGCCCGGAGCTTAGACTTGGCCTGCGCCACGTTGCGGGGCCCGTCACCGAGAAGGCGTGCGCTCGCCCACCAGTCACGCCTGCCGTGCGCACGGCAGAGCTCGGCGTGGAGAGCGTTCCGCAGGGTGATCTCAAGCCAGTGGAGCGGGCCGTAGAATGCCGCGGAGGCATCAAGGTTCCACCAGTACAGGCGCATCGCCGCTGCGAGGTCGCCGTCGACGGCGGCCAGGTAGGGGGCCAGCCGCGCCGGCGAGAGGGCACCGCGCGTCCAGTCGAGCTCTCCAGCGCTCACCGGTGTCTCCTGATCACTCTGCGCCCACGGGGATGGGCCGGGGATGTGTTAACCTGAACGAGTACGCCCCGGGTCCGCCTCTGCAACGCATGCCGCCCGGGGCATTATCTTTCTCCGTCGGCGATCGCCCTGAGAACGGGCGCCGACGCCATCTTTTTGCCTTCAACTTAGCTGCGCCCATCGCGGCATCGCAAGCGCATTCTTAATATTTTTTTTGTTAACACCACAAGCGCGCACCGGGCTATCGCGTTCTCCACCACCATCGCGGGGTTAACAGATCTCCGTGCGTGGCCAATATGTTCAGGCCAGGGTGGCGAGCCAGTTGCGCAGGAGGGCGGCGCCGGCGTCGCCGGACTTCTCCGGGTGGAACTGGGTGGCGCACAGGGGGCCGTTCTCGACGGCGGCGACGAAGCGGCCGCCGTGCTCGGACCAGGTGACCAGGGGCGGCGGTATGAGGCCGGCCGGATCGGGCTCCAGGTCCCAGCCGCGGGCGGCGTAGGAGTGGACGAAGTAGAAGCGCTCGCCGGCCAGGCCGTCGAAGAGGGCGGAGCCCTCGGGGGCCGCGACGGTGTTCCAGCCCATGTGCGGGACGACCGGCGCGTCGAGCCGGTCGACGGTCCCCGGCCATTCGTCGCAGCCCTCGGTGGTGACGCCGTGCTCGATGCCCTTGGTGAAGAGGATCTGCATGCCGACGCAGATACCGAGGACGGGGCGCCCGCCCGCGAGGCGGCGGCCGATGATCTGGTCGCCGCGGACCGAGCGCAGGCCCGCCATGCACGCGGCGAACGCGCCGACGCCCGGGACGACCAGGCCGTCGGCGCCGAGCGCGGCGTCCCAGTCGGCGGTGACGGTCACGTCGGCGCCGGCACGGGCCACGGCGCGTTCGGCGGAGCGCAGGTTTCCCGAGCCGTAGTCGAGGATGACGATGTTCTTCCCGGCCGCGTTCCTCACAGCCACGTCACTCCCGCGGCGAACACCAGCGCGGCCAGCACGAACACGATCAGCGCGGCGATCTTCAGGCCCTGCTTGACGAAGCTGTACACCCCGGCCAGCAGGAACACCGCGACCGCGAAGATCGCCACGTTGCCGTAGGTGAAGTGGACACCACCGATCTCCACGGCTACAGGGCTCCCTTGGTGGACGGGATGCCGTGCACCTTCGGGTCGAACGCCACGGCGTCGCGCAGCGCGCGGGCGAGGGCCTTGAACTGGGCCTCGACGATGTGGTGCGCGTTGCGCCCGTACGGGACATGGACGTGCAGCGCCACCTGGGCGTTCGACACGAACGACTCGAGGATGTGCCGGGTCATCGTGGTGTCGTACTCGGGGCCGATCATCGGGGCCATTCCGTCCGGCTCGGCGTGCACCAGGTAGGGGCGGCCGGACACGTCCACGGTGACCTGGGCGAGCGCCTCGTCGAGCGGGATGGAGGCGTCGGCGAACCGGCGGATGCCGGCCTTGTCGCCGAGCGCCTCGCGGAACGCCTGGCCGAGCGCGATGGCGGTGTCCTCGATCGTGTGGTGGCTGTCGATGTGCAGGTCGCCGGCCGTCTTGACGGTCAGGTCGAACGACCCGTGCTTGCCGAGCTGGGCCAGCATGTGGTCGAAGAACCCCACCCCGGTCGCGACGTCGACCTGCCCGGTGCCGTCGAGGTCGATCTCGACGAGGACCTGGGTCTCCTTGGTCCCGCGCTCGACTCGTCCCTTGCGCGTCACAGACTCTCCTTTAGTGCGGTGCGGAAGGCTGCCATCTCTTCGGGGGTGCCGACGCTGACCCGCAGCCACTCGGGCGGCCCCACCTCCCGGATCAGGACGCCGCGGCCGAGCATGGTCTCCCAGACCTCGCGGCGGTCCGGGAACGTCCCGAACAGGACGAAGTTGGCGTCGGAGTCGGCCACCCGGAAGCCCTCGGCGCGCAGCCACGCGACGATCTCGTCGCGGTCGCGGCGCAGGGCCTCGACGCCGCCGAGCAGCTCCCCGCCGTGCGCGAGGGCGGTGCGGGCGACGGCCTGGGTGACGGCCGACAGGTGGTAGGGCAGCCGGACGAGCAGCAGCGCGCCGATCACGGCCGGGTCGGCGGCCAGGTAGCCGAGGCGGGTGCCGGCCATCGCGAACGCCTTGGACATCGTCCGGGTGACGATCAGCCGCGGGTGGCCGTCCAGCAGCGTCAGCGCGGACGGCGTGCCCGTCCGGCGGAACTCGGCGTACGCCTCGTCGACCACGACCATGCCGGGCGCGACCTCCAGCACGGCCCTGATCGCGTCGAGGGGCAGTGCGGTGCCGGTCGGGTTGTTCGGCGAGGTCAGGAACACGATGTCGGGCCGGTGCTCCGCGACCGCCGCGATGGCGCGCTCGGGTTCGAGGCCGAAGTCCTCGTCCCGGAAGGCGTTCACCCAGCGCGTCCCGGACACCCCGGTGATGATCGGGTGCATCGAGTAGGACGGCTCGAAGCCGAGCGCGGTGCGGCCCGCCCCGCCGAACGCCTGCAGGATCTGCTGGATGATCTCGTTGGAGCCGTTCGCCGCCCACACCCGGCCGGCGGTGAGGCCCGCACCGGGCGTGTCGGAGTTCAGGAAGGCGGCGAGGTCCTCGCGGAGCGCGACGGCGTCGCGGTCCGGGTAGCGGTTCAGGGACCCGGCGACGTCCATGACCGCCTCGCCGAGCGCCTTCACCAGGCGGTCGGACGGCGGGTACGGGTTCTCGTTGGTGTTCAGCGCGTACGGGACGTCCAGCTGCGGCGCCCCGTAGGGCTCCCGGCCGCGCAGGTCGTCCCGCAGCGGCAGATCGTTCAGCGAGGTCACGAAGGGATCCCCCAATTGAAGCGTGCCTTCAGGGCGGCCCCGTGCGCGGGCAGGTCCTCGGCCTCGGCGAGGGCGACCACGCGGGAGGTGGCTTCGGCGAGGGCGTCGCGGTCGTACTCGACGACGTGCACGC
Source organism: Actinomadura darangshiensis (assembly GCF_004349235.1). Classification (GTDB taxonomy): domain Bacteria; phylum Actinomycetota; class Actinomycetes; order Streptosporangiales; family Streptosporangiaceae; genus Spirillospora; species Spirillospora darangshiensis. The sequence goes on from NZ_SMKY01000241.1 coordinate 9,050, forward strand.
CGCGCAGGAACGACTGGACCGACAGCCCGGACGAGTGGCACGCGCACCCGCCGGTCGGCAGGACGTGGTTGGACCCGGCGAGGTAGTCGCCGAGCGACACCGGCGCGTGCCGGCCCACGAAGATCGCCCCGGCGTTGCGGACGCGGGCGGCGATCGCGGCGGCGTCGGCGGTCTGGACCTCCAGGTGCTCGGCGGCGTAGGCGTCCACGACCTTCAGGCCGTCCTCGACGCCGTCCACCAGGACGATGCCGGACTGCCGCCCGGCGAGGGCCTCGGTGATCCGCTCGGTGTGCCTGGTGCGCGCGGCCTGCGCCTTCAGCTCGGCCTCGACCTCGTCGGCCAGCCGCACCGAGTCGGTGACGAGGACGGCGGCGGCGAGCACGTCGTGCTCGGCCTGGCTGATCAGGTCGGCGGCGACGTCCACGGGGTCGGCGGTGCCGTCGGCGAGGATCGCGATCTCCGTCGGGCCCGCCTCGGCGTCGATGCCGATCACGCCCTTGAGCAGCCGCTTCGCGGCGGCGACGTACACGTTGCCGGGCCCGGTGACCAGGTCGGCGCGGCGGCACTCGCCGGTGCCGTAGGCGAACATCGCGATGGCCTGCGCGCCGCCGGCGGCGTGGACCTCGTCCACCCCGAGGAGCGCGCATGCTGCCAGGATCGCCGGGTGCGGCAGGCCGCCGAACTCCTTCTGCGGAGGCGATGTGACGGCGAGGGAGGCGACGCCCGCCTCCTGCGCGGGGACGACGTTCATGACGACGCTGGACGGGTACACGGCGCGCCCGCCCGGCACGTACAGCCCGACGCGGCCGACCGGGATCCACTTCTCGGTGACGGTTCCGCCTGGCACGACCTGCGTGGTGACGTCGGTGCGGCGCTGCGCGCGGTGCACGGCGCGGGCGCGGCGGATGCTCTCCTCCAGCGCGTCCCGGACGGCCGGGTCGAGGTCGGCGAGCGCCCGGTGGACGGTCTCGACCGGGACCCGCGTGCTCTCCAGCTCGACCCCGTCCAGCGCCCTGGTGTGCTCCCGGACCGCATCCGAGCCGCGATGGCGGACGTCCTCGCAGATGGGCCGCACCTTGTCCAGGGCGGCCTCGACGTCGAGTTCGGCGCGGGGCAGCACGGAGCGCAGCTCGCCGGGAAGGGAGCCGCGCAGGTCGATACGGGAAATCACCCGTCCAGTCTACGGAGTGGCCCCCGTCCCCCGTGCACCGTCTCACGTGCCGAGACGCGTGTCACGGCGCGATTCGCAGCGCCCCGTCGAGGACGGTCACGGCCGTTCCGGACAGGACCACGCGGTCGTCGCGCAGGACGACCCGGACATGCCCGCCGCGCTCGGACGCCTGGTAGCCGACCAGCTCGCGGCGCCCCAGGCGGGCGGCCCAGAACGGCGCGAGGGCGCAGTGCGCCGAGCCGGTCACCGGGTCCTCCCCGTCGCCCTCCAGCGCCCGCGCGGCGAAGAAGCGGGACACGAAGTCGTGCCCGCCCGCCGGATCGGCCTGCGCCGTGACGATCACTCCGCGCGCGTCGATCTCCCCGAGCGCGGCGATGTCGGGGGCCAGGCCGCGGACCTCGGGCTCGCCGTCCACCTCGACGAGCAGGTCGTTCTGCCCGTTCCGGCCGACCCCGGCGATCTTGACGCCGAGCGCCTCGGCCAGCCCCGCGGGGACCTCGGCGGGCTCCGCGGGCTGGGCCGGGAAGTCCATGGACAGCTCGCCCGCGGGGTCCCGGGTGATGGTCAGGACTCCGCTCTTGAGCGTCTGGAACCTGATCGGGCGGTCGGGCGCCACCGTGCCGCTGTCGTAGAGGGCGTGGGCACTCGCCAGCGTGGCGTGCCCGCACAGCGCGACCTCGACCTTCGGCGTGAACCAGCGCAGCTCGAAGCCGGCATCGGCATGCGCGGGGCCTAGCGGCCGGACGAACGCGGTCTCGGAGTGCCTCATCTCCGCGGCGACCCGCTGCATCCACTCCGCCGGGACGGGCCCTTCGAGCAGGCAGACCCCGGCGGGGTTGCCGGCGAACGGGCGGTCGGTGAAGGCGTCCACGACGAGCATTCTCATGGCGCCGACGCTACAAGCCGCCGCGCGGACCGCGGCACGGCCAATCCATCGGAAGTGGCCTGGCCAATCGGCCGGGAATGGCCTTCCGGCCGCCCCTCCGCGACGGCCGTGACTCCGGCTTCACAGTGTGAAAAAACGACCCTTACCAAGATCATCAATATGGACGTAGGCTGGCGCCGAGGGCGTTTCCCGGTGGCGCCCAGGAGTGTGGGAGACAAGAGTGACCGAGCGGCTCGCCCTGTTCCCGCTGGGCACCGTGCTGTTCCCCGGCCTGGTGCTCCCGCTGCACCTGTTCGAGGACCGGTACCGCCGGCTGATCGGCGACCTCCTCGACCAGCCGGAGCCGCGCGGCTTCGGCGTCGTCGGCATCGAGCTCGGCCACGAGGTCGGCGAGACGTCCGCGCACCGCCTCGCCGAGGTCGGCTGCGTCGCCGAGCTGCGCGAGGTGTCGCCGCACCCCGACGGGCGCTACGACATCGTGACGGTCGGCACCCGGCGGTTCCGGCTGAAGGAGCTGGACCGGTCCCGGCCCTACCTGCGGGGCGAGGTCGAGTTCCTGCCGGAGGAGCGCGGCAGCGGGCCGGAGCCCGTCGCGGCCCGCGTGCGCAGGCTGTTCCGGCTCTACCGGCACCGGCTCGGGGCCGCGGGCGCCGGGCCGATGGAGAGGATCGACCCGCCCGACGACCCGGTGACGCTGTCGTACGTGATCGCGGCGTCCCTCGTCCTGGACGGGCAGGACAAGCAGCGGCTGCTGGAGTGCGAGGACGCGACGCTCCGGCTGGAGGCCGAACGGGACCTGCTCGCCCGGGAGAACCGCATCCTGGACGTGCTCCCGACGATCCCCGCCGGGCAGTTCCTGGACGGGTCCTTCACGCCGAACTGAGCGGGCACGGCAGACTGTGCCCCCATGAGCAGAGCCAAGGGCGGCAAGGGGACGCCGGCGACGGTCGCCGCGACCAAGGCGAAGATCGATTTCACGCTGCACGCCTACGAGGCCGACCCGGACGCCGAGTCCTACGGGCAGGCCGCCGCCGACGCCCTCGGCGTCCCGCACGACCGGCTCTTCAAGACGCTGCTGGCGGAGGTCGACGGGAACCTCACGGTCGGCGTCGTGCCCGTGTCGTCCAGCCTCGACCTGAAGGCGCTCGCGGCGGCGGCCGGCGGGAAGAAGGCGCGGATGGCCGACCCGCGCGACGCCGAGCGCGCCACCGGGTACGTCGTCGGCGGGATCAGCCCGCTCGGCCAGCGCAGGCGGCTGCCGGCCGTGATCGACGCGTCGGTGTCAGCGCTCCCGACCGTCTACGTCTCGGCCGGCCGGCGCGGACTCCAGATCGAGCTCGTCCCCGCCGACCTCGTCCGCCTCACCGGCGCCCTCGTCGCCGCGATCGCCCGCGGGTAGCCGCCGGACGACCATCTCCAGCAGCCCGTAGGCGGCGACCGCGGGCAGCGCCCAGAACACGAGGACGCCCTTCGCGCGCAGGTCGGCGACGCCGTCGACGGTGGTGCCGTCGCGGCCGTGCCGGACCGCGTCCTGGAAGTGGCCGAGCCCGACCAGATGGCCGGTCCGCCACGCGAGGACGGCCGCGGCGACACCCCCCACGGCCAGGCCCAGCAGCAGTGCGATGTCGTTGCCGCGCCCGCCCGCCAGGTAGGCGCCGACACCGCAGACGATCCCCGCGACCAGGGCGATCAAGGCGAAACGGGCGTCGATCCCGATCGGCCCCTGCCCTTCCGGCTCGGCCAGAAGGGCCTCACCCTGCACGACCACATATGTCACCTTGGGGGCGGTGGCCGCCCACAGCAGGCCCGCCAGGGGACCCAGCAGCGTGACGACACCGCTGGTGACCGCCCAGATCGCCAAGAGCCTCCCGGTCGGTCGCCGCACCTCGTACGCTCCTAGCTGTAAGTCCTCTGACAGCGAAAGCCTAGCCTGCCCAGGTCAGCCGATCGACTCTCGAAGGGTGTCCGATTCCCGCCCGCGAAGGCCCCGATTACTGGGATAATGTGCCCGACATGTCCGGATTCAGCCCCGCGTTCGAACGCCTCGGCGCCGCACTGGCGGCCGTCGTCCTGCAGCAGCAGGAGACGCTCGCCGAGTTCCTGCCGCGCGAGGACTGGAGCGCCGACCTCACCGCCCGCACCTACGCCAGCGGCGGCGTCACGGTACGGGTGTCGCTGCTCGGCAGCTACGCGGCGCGCGAGCGCACCTGGCTGTGGGGCTGGGCCAACCCCCAGTTCGGCGACGCGCACCCCGCGGTCGCCCCGACCCTGGTCATCCGGACGATCGGGGAACGGCTCGGCATCACCGAGTTCACCACCCCCGAGGTCGACCTGTCCTGGTACGAGGGCCCGGCCGGGCACGGCGGCGAACTGATCGCGATGGCCGCCGGCGGCGTCCTGCGCGGCGCCGGCTACATCGGCGCCGGCTACGACGGCGGCTCCGCCTACCTGCACGTCGACGACCCGCAGGTCCCGCCCGCCCAGTGGGACCC
>NZ_SMKY01000242.1 GCF_004349235.1 Actinomadura darangshiensis
CCATTGGACGGTCCGCTCCCACGCCTCGTCCGGCATCCGCTCGAAGGCGTCGGCGAATCGGGCGGCAGCGTCCCGGACGTCCTCGGCAAGGGCCCGCGCCGGACGGCCCGCGCCGTCTTCGATCTCGGCGGCGCGGGCCTCCAGGCTCGGGTACTCCTGCGACTCGACGCCCGTGCGCGCCCAGGTCAGCAGGCGTGTGCCGCCGTCGGCGTTGCGTGCGACGTGGGTGAGGACGTGGCCGCGCGTCCAGCCGGGGAGGAGGGACGGCGCGCGGACGGCGGTGTCGTCGAGCCGTTCCGCGGTGGCCAGGAGGTCGCGGGTCGCGGCGGTGATCTCGGCGAGCGGGATCATGCGAAGGCGGCGGTGTGGGCCTCGGCCCACTGGCGGAAGGTCCGCGGCGGGGTGCCCGTGACGTCCTGGACGGTGGACCGGACGACCGACTCGTCCAGGGAGCCGTTGACGTAGAAGTCGAAGAACGCGTCGACGTACTCGACCGGCATCTGGCCGCTCATCTCGGCGCGGGCCTCGTCGTCCGGCTGCGCCTCGAAGCGCAGGTCGCGGCCGAGGACGTCGCCGAGGGTCGCGACCTGGTCGGCGGGCAGCAGCGCTTCGGGGCCGGTCGGGTAGTACGTCTGCCCCTGGTGCCCGTCCTCCAGGAGGGCGGCGGCCGCGACCGCGGCGATGTCGTACGGGTCGACGGCGGCGGCGCGGACGTTCGCGAACGGCAGCCGCAGCGTGTCGCCGGCCTGGAGTTGCGGCAGCCAGCGGAGGGCGTTGGACATGAACGCGCTCGGCCGCAGGATCGTCCAGGGCAGCCCGGAGTCGTGCACGGCCCGCTCGGTGAGGATCATGTAGCGGCTGACGGCGTTGCTGGTGTCGCCGCTACCCGCCGAACCGCCCGAAAGCTGGACGACTCGCCCGACTCCGGCGCGGCGGGCCTCGGCGAGGACGCCCGGCATGTCGCGATAGCCGGGAAGCAGGAAGACGCCGGACGCCCCGTCGAGCGCCGGCGCCAGGGACGCCGGGTCGTCGAGGTCGCCCGCGACGTACTCGACGCCGCCCAGCGGGGCCGGCGGCGGCTTGCGCACCAGCGCCCGCACCGGCTCGCCGGACGAGGCGAGGATCGCCACCAGCTCGGCGCCGATGTTTCCCGTGGAACCCGCAACCAAGATCATCAGAAGTACCTTTCACCAGGGGAGTGGGCGGCCGTCGCGGAAGAATCCGCCGGTCGGGCCGTCGTCGGGCAGGGTCGCGGCCCACACCACGCCCGCCGCGCCGTCGGCCACCGGGCGTCCGCCCGGACCGCCCATGTCGGTCGCGACCCAGCCGGGGCAGACCGCATTGACCAGGATGCCGTCGCCCCGCAGCTCGGCGGCGAACATCCTGGTCAGCGCGTTGAGGGCGACCTTGGACGCGCTGTAGGCGGGGGTGCCGCCGCCCATATTGGTCAGCGAGGCGATCTCGCTGGACACGTTGACGATCCGCCCGTGCCGGCTGCGCCGCAGCGCGGGCAGGAGGGCCTGCGTCAGCCGCCACGGCCCGTACAGGTTGGTCTCGGCCGCGTCCCGGACGACGGACAGGTCCGCGGTCGACGCCCGCTGCCACGTGTCGTAGGTGATCGCGGCGTTGTTGACCAGGACGTCCAGCTCGCCGACCTCGGCCGCGACCCGTTCGATGTCGGCGGCGGAGGTCACGTCCAGCAGGAGCGGCGTCGCGCCGGCCTCCTTGGCGGCACGTTCGGCCGCGTCCGCCGACCTGGCCGCGAGCAGCACCCGGTGGCCGCGCGCCACGAGCTGTCCGCACACCTCGCGCCCGATGCCCCGGTTCGCCCCGGTGACCAGTGAGACCGTCATCCCGCCCTCCCGTGTCGAAACGATCATCACGCGGGGACGATCGCGCGTCCAATACCGGGCGTGATAACCCTTGGGTATGGACGCGCACCTCCGGGATCTACGGTACTTCGTCGCGGTCGCCGAGGAGCTGTCCTTCACCCGCGCCGCCGAGCGGCTGTTCGTGTCGCAGCCGGCGCTCAGCAAGCAGATCAAGCAGCTTGAGGAGCAGCTGCGGGTGCGCCTGTTCGACCGTGACCGGCGCACGGTCGCGCTGACGGCGGCGGGACGGACGCTGCTGCCCGCCGCCTGCGAACTGCTGTGCGCGTGGGACGAGGCGCAGCGCGCGGTGAGCGACGCGGCGGCGAACGAGGCGTCCGTCCTGACCGTGGGCATGTCCACGAGCGTGGGACGCGGCCTTCTGGCCGACATGCGGGAGCGGTTCGCCGAACGCCGTCCCACCTGGAGCATCCGATTCCGTCAGGTCAACTGGGACGACCCCACGGCGGGCCTAGGGGACGGCGACGTCGATGTCGCGTTCGTATGGCTGCCCATCCCGCGCCAGGACGCATTCAACATTCAGGTCGTCGCGGAGGAGCCGCGCTGGGTCGCGCTTAGGGACGACCACCTTCTCGCCGGACGCGAGACCATCGCGTTCGAAGAGCTCCTAGACGAACCGTTCATCGCCCTACCGGACGACGCCGGCCCCCTGCGCGACTTCTGGCTCGCCATAGACGAACGTGATGGGAAGCCCGCGCGTGTGGGCGCGACCGTTTCCAACGCCGACGAGACGTTCGCGGGCATCGAGGACGGCCGCGGTGTCGTGCTGATGGCGTCCGGCAACGCCGCCATCTACCGGCGCCCAGGGATCGCCGCGATACCGGTGACGGGGCTGTCGCCGAGCAAGCTGGCCCTGGCATGGCGGTCCGGCGACCACCGGAACGTGATCCGCGATCTTGTGGGGGCCTTCAGCGAACCCCTCGGGGCCTGAACTGGATGCTGATCCGGGAGCCTTTCGCGTGGGTGCTCTTAGGGATCGCGTGCTCCCACGTCCGCTGGCAGCTGCCGCCCATGACGATGAGGTCGCCATGGCCGAGTTCGTGGCGCATCGTTGGCCCGCCACCACGTGGACGTAGGAGAAGGCTCCGCGGTGTGCCGACCGAGAGGATCGCCACCATCGTGTCGTGCGTGGCACCACGTCCGGTCCGGTCGCCGTGCCACGCGACACTGTCGCGGCCATCCCGGTACAGGCAGAGCCCAGCGGTGCGGAACGGTTCCCCGAGTTCGTCGGTGTAGTGGTCGTCGAGCGCCGCCTTCGCCTCGTCCAGGACGGGGTCGGGCAGTTCCTCTGCCTCGTCGTAGAAGGAGAGCAGGCGTGGGACGTCCACGACCCTGTCGTACATGCGGCGGCGTTCGGCCCGCCATGGGACGGACGTGAGCAGCCGCTCGAACAGCGCGTCCGCGGCGGGAATCCAGCCGGGCAGGACGTCCACCCAGGCGCCATGCGCGAGTTGCGTGCGCCGCGCCGAACTCAGCGGACGCGGACCGCTCTCGTCCGTGCTGTCCAGCAGCGACCCTTGGAACATGCCCCCACTGTACCCAGCGAGTCAAACATGTGTTCGATCACTTGCGCCGGTACATGCCGACGCACGACGTCATCCCGACGCCCGGACGGGTCACGACCGCTTCGCCGTCCACGAGGATCCGGCATCCGAGCCTGCCCATCGGCGGGCTCGACGCGCTCAGGTTGAGCACCAGCCCCGCGACGAGCGGTGCGGGCATCGCGAAGTCCCTGTGCCAGGGCGGCTTCACGTTGTGCAAGACCACCGAGCCGACTTGGCGGGGTCGGTGTAGTTGACTGCGCTTTGCCGCCGCCGGTCGCGGTGCTGGTGCATTCCCAATCGACCAGAGGCGGTATCGTTGCGCGGAATACCGTCCAGGCTGACGCGCTCCACTGACCGGAGGGTTAATGTTGACAACGGAATTCTGGAGCGTACTGGAGGAGGAACAACGCCTGCCATGGGTGTTCACGCCGCTCGAACACGTCGGGCCCTTGGAGTTCGGCATGACGCATGAGCAGGCAATGGCGGCGGTCGATGGCCTGATGGAGCCCGGACGCTCGTTTTCCGGAAACGAGTTGCGGGCTGAGCTTTGGCTCCCGCGGCGACCCGCGCCACAGGCTTATGGGCCGGCGGTAACCGTTTACTACGGCGAGTCGATCGGCTTGGCAGGCATTGCGGTCAACGCACTGCGCGGCCCACAGGTGACCCTGGACGGGATGGCTCTGGTGGGTCAGGTGCCATCATGCTTGAATCGCCAGTTCGTCGACTACCTCGAGACGCACAACAAGGGGCATCGGTACTCGCAGGACGCCGATCTGTGCTCCCTCGAGCTTGGTCTGGTGCTTCGGGCCCAGCGCGCCGGCGACCGCGTGTTGAGCCGCCCGGTGATGGTGGGCGAAGCCTGGGCCGACCAATGCGGCGACAATGCGTTGGGCCCCATCCCTCAAGAGGAGTGGACGGCTTTCGTCTAGCCAGGCCGGGGCCTTGTTGCACGCTTCACGTGCCATAGGTGTGGTCGCAGCTCGCGGTGCCCGTCGCGGACTTCTGGTCGACCGGCCGATCGTCCAGGAAGATTTTGCAGGCCATCGGCGCGGACGCCTTCTGCATCGGGTAGATGCCGCTGACGAGGAGGCCGATCACGGTGGTGCCGGGCTCGGCCACCGAGAAAGTCCTGCTGCGCCATGGGAGTTTCACATTGTGCAACTCCACCTGCTTCTGGGTCTCCGGGTCCTCGTAGACGACCTGTTTCGCCTTTCCGATGCCCGTCAGCAGATACCGGACCCGATGAGTGGGCGCGGTGTCGGACGTTCCCACGTTCGGGAGCCGCTGGAAGACGAGCGAGGCCAGGCCGCTGAGCGCGCCGCGCGGGTCCTTGTCGGGCTTCTGCGGATTGCCGTCGAGCGTCAGTTCGACGACAAGGCTGCCCCTGCGCGCGGCCACCGTGTATTCGTCGCTCATGGCCGGCGTCTTGCGGTCGAACCAGCTTTCGTCCATGCCCTGGACGACACCGGTGGCGAAAACCGAATTGCCGCTCGGGCTCTTCATCTCGGTTTTGTGCCGGTCCAGGTCCTGTTCGAAGACGAGTTCGGCGGCCTTCGCGCTTTCGTGCAGGCTCAGGGACATCGAGTCGCCCAGCAGGTGCAGGCAGCCCACCGTGTTGGCCTTGGCCGTGGTGCCGTTGCCGCCCGCCGGCTGGTCGATCAGTGGCATCAGCTGGTGGCCGTACTTGGCGTAGTCCGCGTTGGTGAGCAGACCGCACATCTTGTCGGTGAGCCGCCCGTTCTCCGGCTGCGGCCAGCCGCCGGCGGGCGGCCCCTGGGCCGCCGGTTTCAGGCTGCTCCCGCCCGCCCCTTGCTCCTTCGCATTTCCCCCGTCGCCGCAGCCGGCGAGGGCGAGAGCCAGAACGCCGGCGGCCGCGATCAACGTGCTCGTTCGCATCACGGCCGGGACGTTATCCACAGTCGCTTACACACCGATTACATGTCGGAGGCGGACTGTAGCCTGCGCACGTGATGGGGGAGCTGCCGCGTTCGGCGAAGGCGCTGGTGGTCGTCCGGGTGATCAACCAGCTGGGCGCCTACGTGATGTCGTTCCTGGCGGTGCTCGCCGGGGCCGACCTCGCGGCCTTGGCGCTGGCCGTCTTCGGCATCGCGGCACTCGCCTCGCGCTGGCTGGGCGGCGTCCTGCTCGACCGGTTCGCGCCGCGGACCCTCGTCGTCGCGGGCCTGACGTCGACCGGAGCCGCCCTGCTGGTGCTCGCCGCCGCGCAGGGGCGGGCACAGGTACTGGGCGCGGTGGCCCTGGTCGGCTTGGCCTTCGAGATCCAGGAGCCCGCGACGCAGGAGTCGCTGGCCCGCGCCGACGGACGCCGCGGCGACATCTACGGAACCCTGGGGACGACGCTCACCGCCGCCGGGGCCATCGGAGGTCTCCTGGCGGCGGTGCTGCTGCCGCTGGGCGCACGCTGGCTGGCCGTGGTCGACGGAGCAACCTGCCTGCTGGCGGCGGGTGTGGCGCTCGTCTTCCTGGAACGGGAACCGGTTCGCCGGATACGCGCGCCGGACGTCCGCTGGCGTCCGTCCAGGCACCTGCTCCGGCTGACCGCAGCGGGCACGGCGTTCGCATGCGGCTACCTGGCCGTGCTGATGTATATGCCGCTTCTCCTGCTCCAGCGCGGCGCGCCTGCGTGGCTCCCCGGCCTGACCCTGACCAGCGTCGCCCTCCTGGCCCCCGTGACCGGACTCCTGGGCCGACGCTGCCTAAACGCCCTGACCCCACCCCGGCCCGATGGCGTGGAGCAACCCCGGCCGGACGGCGCGGAGGTACCTCGGGCGGATGGCCTGGAGCGACGCCGGGTGGATGGTGTGGAGCGACCTCGGGCGGACGGTGTGGAGCGAACCCGGACGGACGATGTGGAGCATGAACGCGTGCTCGCCTTGGGGAGTGGGGTGCTCGGGGTGGTCGCCATCGTCTTGGCCGTGGCGCGTTCTGTTCCGCTCACTGTCGCCGCCTACCTGGCATGGGCCGTCGCCGACAGCGTGTTGCAGGGGCGCTGGCAGGCGATGATCGCCGACGTCGCACCCGAGGCCGAACGGCCGCGCTGGTTCGCGTTCTTCGGCTCGTCGTGGGGCGTCGCCCAGCCCGCTGTGCCCGGCCTGGTGGCACTGGCGGGCGGGGCGATGCCCGTCGCCGGGGCCGCCTTCCTGGCCGCGCCCGCCTTCCTGCGCCCCGCCCGGGGGCGTCAGCGGCGGAAGATCACCGCCAGTACACGGAGGGAGAGCACGGAGCAGATCACCAGCCCGCAGTAGCCGAAGAACTGGTACAGGGTCACGTCCGACGTCATGGCCGGGCCGTCCTTCAGTCCGAGCAGCATCACCGCCATCACCCCGGCCGTCGAGGCGAGGATGGTGAGCAGCACCTGCTGGAGGAGGCCCGTGACCGTCCGGCGGTCGGACTCGTCCGCGAACAACCGGATGTTCATGGACAGCCGCCCGGACTCCGCCGCGGCGGTGATGCGGTCCAGCCGGCGGGGGAGCCGGCGCAGCAGCGGCAGCAGGCCGAGGATCTCGTCGTGCGCGGCCTCCTGGAGGGACCCGGGCGTGAGGCGTTCCCGCAGGTAGGACTCACCGAACGCCTGCGCCTCGTTGGCGAGGCCGAAGCCGGGCGCCAGCTCCGTCAGCCCGCCCTCCAGCGTCGCCAGCGCCCGGAACACGGCCGCGATCTCCGCCGGGACGGCCAGGTCGAACCGCGCGACCAGCCGGAACAGGTCGGTGAACATGGCCATGTCCGGGGTGGTGCCGGGGCCGAGGTGGCGGGCCATGAAGGTGCCGAGAGCGCGGCCGAGGGCCTGCTCGTCCAGCTCGTCCGGGCGGGCGACGACCTCCAGGAAGGCGTCCGTCACCGCGGTCGCGTCGCCCCTGTTCATGGCGATGAGCATGCGCTGGAGGCAGCCGCGCAGCTCGGAGTCGAGCCGTCCGACGGACCCGAAGTCGATCAGGCCGAGGCGTCCGTCGTCGAGCAGCAGGATGTTGCCGGGGTGAGGGTCGGCGTGGAACACCCCGTCCAGGACGACCTGGCGCAGCACCGTGTCGAGGAGGGTGTGCGCGAGCTTCGTCCGGTCCAGTCCCTGCGCGTCGATGCGCGGGCCGGCCTTGCCGAGCGCGGTGCCGTCCAGCCGCTGCATGACGAGGACGCGGCCGGTGCACAGGTCGTCGTAGGGGCGCGGGATGACGACGTCGGCGCTGCGGCCGGTCGCCGCGACCGACGCCATATTGCGCGCCTCGACACGGAAGTCGAGCTCCTCGCGCAGTGCGGTCGCGAACCCGGCGGCGAGCTCGACGACGCCGAACGACTTCGCCCAGGCGGCGCGGTCGTGCAGTGTCCGGGCGAGGCGCCCGACGATGTCGAGGTCGCGTTCGACGATCGAGCGGATGCCGGGCCGCTGGATCTTGACGACGACGTCCTCACCGGACCGAAGCGTGGCCGTGTGCACCTGCGCGATGGACGCGGCGGCGAGCGGGGTGCGGTCGAAGTCGGCGAAGACGTCGCGCGGGTCGCCCAGCTCCTCCCGGATCACGCGCTCGATCTCCGGCCACGGGACGGGCGTGGCGCGGTCCTGGAGCCGGCCGAGTTCCGTGACGAACTCAGGCGGCAGGACGTCCCGCCGAGTCGACAGGACCTGTCCGAGCTTGACGAACACGACGCCGCCCTGTTCGAGCGCGTGCGTGAACGACCGGGCCGTGCCGCTGTTCGGGCGGGCGCGTCCGCGCAGGTAGGGGCCGAGGCCGTGGCGGAGGAAGATGAACGTGATCCGGCGGTAGCGGCGGGTGCGCGCGATCCGCGACCGGACCCCGCCGAACCAGTACACCGGGGACGGGACGGTACCGGTCGGGACGAACGCCTCCCATAGCACCAGGGTCGTCATCGAGACCAGCAGGGCGCACGCGAAGCCGAGGCAGACGAACCACAGCAGGGGCGTGACGTCGCGCTGCTCGTCGAGGTCCCCGATCAGCGCGGTGATGATCGGGCTCGCGACGCCCTGCCCGACCGCGCCCGCCACCGCCATCCTGAGCAGGGAGAACCGGACGTTGAGGAGCCGCCGCGCCCCGTACGCCATGACCCACGTGTTGATCGCCGTCCCGGATACGAACGCGACGACCGCCGCCGAACTGTTCACCGTCTGCCCCGCCCGCATGTCTTGTTCCGTGCTTGCGGAGCGACGCTATGGCGCGGCGGGCCGGGTGATCTTCCCGCTGGCGGGGGAGGCGCTGGTCCCGGCGGGGGATCAGAGGTCGCGCAGCAGGCCCTTGAGGAACGAGGTGGTCCAGCCGGGGCGGGCCGCGCGGATCCCGAGCAGGTCCATGGTCTTCTGGTAGTGGACGGCCTCCTGCCCCTCCGGGTAGCGGGCGGCGGTCAGCTGCTCCAGGTAGACGACGTCGTCGATGTCGTGCTCGGCGAACCGCACGATCGTGATGGGCCCGCCGAGCGCCACGTGCCCGCCCGCGGAGAACGGCAGGACCTGCACCTTCACGTTGGCCATGCCCTCCGACACCGCGATCAGGTGCTCGATCTGCCCCCGCATCGTCTGCGGCCCGCCGATCGGCCGCCGCAGCGCCGCCTCGTCCATCACCGCCCACAGCGTCGCCGCGCCGGTCGGCCGATGCAGGATCTCCTGCCGTTTCATACGGACGGCGACGCGCCGTTCGAGCCCCCCGTACGGCTCATCATGGTGTTCGAGCCCGATGACGGCCCGCGCGTAGTCGCGCGTCTGCAGCAGGCCGTGGACGTACTGGACCTCGTAGCTGCGGACCGTCGACGCCGACTGCTCCAGCCCGAGGTACTGCTCGAACCAGTTCGGCACGACGTCGCCGTAGGTCTGCCACCAGCCGGGCTTCTTCGCATCCCGGACGAGTTCGAGGAAGCTGCGGCGCTCGTCCTCGTCGTCGACGCCGTAGTGGGTGAGAAGGTCGAGGACGTCCCGGACCTTGAAGCCGTGCCGTCCGAGTTCCAGCCTGCTCATCTTGGACGCCGACCCGCGGATGACGTCTCCCGCCTCCGCCCGGCTGACGCCTTTGTCCTCGCGCATGCGTCTTAACCGCGCGCCGATCTGCATGCGCAACGCGGTCGGACTCGCCTGCTGATTGTCCAGCACAAGATCTCCTGCGTCCCGTCCGCCCCCATGCACCCTCGGAGGGTCTCACAGGCAATGGCGGGCGCGCAGGAGACCTCCGGACAGAGATCTCTAACTCCGCTGCCCGCGCTGTACGAATTGCGGGGTTTACCGCCGCGGAAGAAGAAGGTCGAGATCGGCTCGCGTCACCCGCGCCCGCTCGGCGACCTGGTCGCGGTCGATCCCGGCCGGCCCGACGATCTCGATGGCGCGGGTCAGCATGGTCGGCTGTTCGAGGGCCTTCGCCGGCCCCGGCTCATGGCGCCGCCAGCCCCGGGAACTCATCGCGCTCATGGCGTTCCGGTAGTCGGTCTCTTTCATGATTGTGAGGGTGCGGGCGCGGTAGAGAAGCGCGGCCATGCTGACGCCCCACTCTTCTTTCAGCGCGCCCAGCCGTTCCCAGTCGGCAATGGCCGGCAGTTCTTTCGCTATGTCGTCCTCGGGCATGAGGAACTCGGCGGCGAATCTGTGCGCCTGGTCTTCGACGATCTTTTCGCCGGGCTCGGCGTCGGCGTGCATGACGAGGTGGCCGAGCTCATGGGCCCCGTCGAAACGGTTACGCCAGTAGTCGCCTTTGGCCGGATTGAAGAAGACCATCGGCCGCGGGTGGATGCCCACGCTGAACGCGTCGACCCGCTCTGCCGCTTGGGGCAGGACGAGGACGATCACCCCGTGGGCTTCGAGTAGCCGGACGACATGCGGCACGGGACCTTGTTCGGCCAGGAGCGCCTTACGGGTCAGCCGGGCGGCCTCGACGGGCCCGGGGCCGGCGATCTCGTCCGGCGAGACGGGGTACTCGGGCAGGTCGATGTGGGGGAAGTCGACGAGGCTTTCCAGGACGGCGACGACGTCGGTGGCGATGCGCCCGTATGCGAGCGCCTGGTCGCGTTCGATCTGTGTGGTCGATCGCAATGACCGGAAGTGGGCTCCGTCGAGGGGGACGGGGGTTCGCCCGGACTGGAAGAACTCGACGGGCACGGCGAGGGCGATGGCGAGACGCTTGACGGTCAGCTCATCGGGTCTCTGAACGCCCGCTTCGTACTGCCCGATCGCCTTGGGCGTGGTCTCCACGGCCTGCGCGAGCTGGTTCTTGCGCATTCCTCTGAGTCGCCGGGCAAGCGTCAGCCGCTCGCAGTCGAACAGCACCCTGCGCCACCCTTTGCTAGGCCGTCTTCCTCACCTCGCGGAGCCGCATCGGGACGTCTTCTTGCCCGTCGTCCCAGAGCGGCATCGTCCGCTCGACGAGCTTACGACGTGGATCGGGGCCGATGGTGTCGTCCAGCTGCTTCACCCAGTGCCAGGCCGTCCCGCGGTCGGCGTTCCACCTGGGCCGCCCCAGGAAGAGCTCCATTTCCAGGGGGTCTTCGGTGGCGCTGTGCGCGAGGACGAGGGTGACGTCTCCGGGCGTGTCGTGCTGCTCCAGGCCGGTCAGCGGGAGGACGAGCTGCGGGTCGTCTCTGTAGCCCTGCTGCGCGACGGCCTGCTTGGTGGGGCTGTCGCGGTCCCACCGGATCTGCCGGACGTTCCCGAACTCGTGCCGTTTCAAGAGGATGCGGTAGCGCCCGTACCGCCATCCGGGCGACTGGTTCAGATTGTCGCGGACGACCTGGGGTTCGTTCTCGAAGACCCGGTCGATGTGCGTCGCCAGCACGTCGAAGGCGCTGAACCCGTACGAGCGGTCGGTGAACCCCGCCGCCCGGCTCAAACCGTTGAAGACGGCCAGCGTCGCGTCGCGGTGGGCGTCCCGCAGGGCATGCAGGAAGCCGACCGCCAAGAGCTCGTCCCAAACCTGCCTGTCTTCACCCACGCTCCGACGATAACGAGGGGCACCGACATTACGAGCAGCCCTCGAACTGAGGCACCTCTTGGACGAGCTTGAGCCCGCTCTTGCCGAACCACTTGTGCAGCAGTCGACCGGCCGTCCCGTCCTGGTACATGGTCGTGAGGGCCCGGTTCACCGCCTCGCACCCGTCGACGTCGCCCTTCCGCATGGCGACCCCGTACCGCTCATCGGTGAACGGCGCGTTGACGATCCGGAGATCCTGTGCCGCGAACCCGGCCAGCACCAGGTCGCCAGTGGACACGGCATCAACGGCCCCGGCGCGAAGCTTCGCCACACAGTCGCTGTAGGACGACCCCGGCACGAGCCTCGTCGGAATACCCAACCCGACAACGACCCGCTCGGTGGAGACAGACCCACTCGCCTGGCACATCTTTCGTCCTGCCAAGTCGCGCACACCCCGTATACGGGTTTCTCCTCGCCGCACCATGACGTCCTGATGAGCGACGTAGTAGGGCCCGGCGAACGACACGAGCTTGGCCCGGTCGGGCGTGATCGAGTAGGACGCGAGAACGAGATCGACGGCACGGCTGTTCAGCTTGTCCTCGCGGTTATCGGACCTGACCTCGCGAAACGTGACCCGGGACGCCCCGAGATGCCGTGCGATATAGCTGCCCACATCGACTTCGAACCCTCGGAAGACGCCGTTCGTCCGATGCCCGAGTCCAGGCTGGTCGGCTTTGACGCCGACCACGATGGCGTCCTTGCTGTGGATGGAGGCCCTGGCGGTCGCACACCCAACAAGTCCGAGAGCCAAGGCCAAAACCATGAAAACGGCGCGCACAGCCCATGACTAACGGCGGGAGTCGACCGCAGGATGAACGCGGGACGACCGTCCACTACGGGCAGCTGAACCTATCGACGCCGCTGGCCGACGGCGAAGAGCCGCACCTCCCGAAGCCGCGGCTCCGGCCCAACTCGCCCTTCCCTTATCCACAGGCTGTGGACAGTCAACAGCACGAGCTGCCGGGCGCCCAAGAAGAACAAGGCGGCCAGCGGCAACTCACCGAGCAACGCAGTGAGAAGACTCAGGACGAATTCGCTCGACCCCCAAGAGAGCCAGACATCGAACCAGGCGTCGCAGACCAGCAACGTCCCACTCACGAGCTGCCCGAAGATGGCGATCTGCAGCCGTTTCCACAGCGCAAAGGCCGTCGCCCCGATCGCCAAGGTCAACCCGACATCGAACCCGATCCAGGCGACGGCCCACTGCCCCGCCGTGAAGTGCTGCGGCAGCGTGAACGCCAGCACAATCGTCCAGGGCACAAGCCAAACACAGCACCCAACAAGCATCACCAGCGCGAGCCCCCGACGCCGCCGATACCGAGGCTCCTCAAGCGGATCAGCGTCGTCCGCCGCGATGAGCGCCCGCAGCAACGCGGTCCGCTCGTCCTTCGAGAGCCCCCGAACCTCCTCCGGCGTCACCACTACAGCAAGCCCCCTCCAGTCAGGACGCATTCTCACCCGACCCGCCACACTCCCGGTAGAGCGATTCACCACAGCGAGCAGGACGGGCCTGGTGGCCGCCGCGGCTATCTGCCTGCGACGACCACCAGGCCGGAATCACTTCGTAGGACGGATCACTCAGCCACGCACGCCCTGCGTTCCTCCGGGCAGATAGCAGCGGCACCACGCGCACTCTTCAGCTCATTGCCGAAGAAGAGCGGGGGATGAAGGCGGGTTGATCGCCGCGAGCACGCCGCGTATTCCAGGGGGGCCGACGATCAGCGAAACGTCCAACAAGCGCACCCGCGCAGGCCCCGCCGACTTCGGTCGACGGCGCGTTGGACGTCCCCAGTCATCGGAGAGTCGTCGGGCCATGCCTGATGAAAGCCGGCCGCCAGGGACCAGCCCGGCCCAGCTCAGCCTCGGCCCTGCCGAACGCTCTTGACGGGCGTCGCCTTGCCATCCGCCACAAGGCGCTCATGCTGCTGCCACCCCTGGAGCCACTTCCACCCGGACCCAAGGGCCGCAGTGGTAGCCGCCACCATGAACGCGGTCACCTGGGTCTCATCGAGATGAGCCCCCGGCACAACCTGCGCCACGACCCCGGCAAGCCATCCGGCCGCAACCGCGAACACAGGCATGAACAAGGCAACGCCGCGCCCCAGCCACGACGCCTCCCCGTCCACCCCGTCCACCCCGTCCCCGGGCTCAACAGCCTCGGCCGGGACGCTCTCCACCGC
>NZ_SMKY01000243.1 GCF_004349235.1 Actinomadura darangshiensis
GTTAGCCATGAGTGCTCCACGGGGGTGTTCTGGCGGGTGCTGAAGTAGATGCGGCCCGGGTCGCCCCAGTACCAGCCGAGGCGGTCGTCGGAGTCGAGTTGGAGGAGGAGGTGCCACTCGTCTACCGCGCGCTGCTCCTCGGGGGTGAGGGCCGGAGGGGTGAGGGAGTTCAGGGCGCGGCCGGTCGAGGCGTACAGGCAGTCGGGGCCGAGGGGGCGCTGGACGAGTGTGGGCCAGCCGCCCAGTTGGTGAGCCGGTGCGTCGTCCGGGCAGGTGTGGCGCGTCCAGGCGGCGTGCAGTTGCGCGTACACGGGCTGGACACCGCTGTAGACGGTCTCCAAGCGCTGGACGACGGATTCCTGGGGTGAGGGCAGGGAGAGGAACGGTGCGGCGCCCAGCGTGACCCGCGGGAAGGAGACCGCGCCGGGCGGCGGAGATGCGGTGCGGAGGTCTCCGGTGAAGACGCGCCAGCCGTCGCGCTGGCCGGGATCATTGCCCCAGGGACGCGGGGTCTCGCTGGCGTAGTAGAACGCGGCCCTGCATGGCGGCAGGCCGGGAATGTCGCCGACGCCGGCGAAGTCGATGGCGCCGAGGAAGTCGAGCGGACGGCCGTTCCACTGCGGCCAGGGCTCGTCCGGTGGCAGCAGCGGGGCGCCGCCCAGGTGGACGGGCACCCGGCCGGCGGCGCCGAGGCGCAGCGCGGGCCTGATCAGCGGCACGAGGACGGCCGTGATCTCGGGGGCGAGGAAGACGTCGAACAGGGCGCGGAGCCGTCGGTACTGTGCGGCGAAGTGGTCCATGCCGGTAGCGTCGCGCGGGCCTCGCCGGGCGCGCAGCGTCCCGTGAAATTGTGGATAACCTCGTCAGCGTTCGAGGGCGGCGGCGAGCTGGAGCAGGAAGCGGTCGACCTCGTGCTCGTCGTAGCCGGGCCCGATCCGGACGGTCCGGAACGCGCTCTCCCGCACGTCGCGGGCCGTCACCGGCGGGGCGGCGCCGCGCAGGCCGGCGATCACGCGGTCGAGGAAGGCGTCCACGTCCCGCACGTCGTAGCCCGAGCGCAGCCGGGCGCCGGAGAACCGGGCGTTCTGGATCCAGTTGATCAGCCAGGCCGGCTGGGCGCGCGGGCGGCCCGGACGCTCCCCGATCGGCGCCGTGGCCTGCAGTTCCCTGATGCATTCGCGGAGCAGCTCGTCCACGGCACGATGCTCGTAGCCGCGCAGGACGATGGTGAAGCGGACCTGGCGCACCTCGTCCGCCGATATAGGCGGCCCGCCGCCCAGGGCCTGCGAGATCCGTTTCAGCAGGGCGTCGACCTGGCCCCGGTCATAGCCCCGCATGACCACCGGCAGCCGTGTACCCGTCCTCACCGGCACCGCGCTCCTCAGCCGTGTCCGCGCGGGCGTCAGGGACACGCCCCGCGGCGCGCTCAGTCCTTTGCCGACGCGGCCAGCTGCCCGCAGGCCCCGTCGATCTCCCTGCCCCGAGTGTCGCGCACCGTGACCGGGACCCCGTGGGCCTCCAGCCGCCGGACGAACTCGCGCTCGTCCTCGGGCCGGGAGGCGGTCCACTTGGAACCCGGCGTCGGGTTCAACGGGATCAGATTGACGTGAACGAGATTCCCGCGCAAGAGCCTTCCGAGAAGATCGGCCCGCCATGCCTGGTCGTTGACGTCCTTGATGAGGGCGTACTCGATCGAGACGCGGCGGCCGCTGCGGTCGGCGTAGGCCCAGGCCGCGTCAAGGACCTCGGAGACCTTCCACCGGTTGTTGATGGGCACGAGGTCGTCGCGGAGCTCGTCGTCGGGCGCGTGCAGGGACACCGCCAGCCGGACGGACATGTCCTCCGCGGCCAGCTTCTCGATCGCCGGAACGAGCCCGACCGTGGAAACCGTCACCGAACGCTGGGAGATGCCCAGGCCGGCGGGGAGGGGATCGGTGATCCGGCGTACCGCGCCCATCACGGCCTTGTAGTTGGCCAGGGGCTCGCCCATGCCCATGAAGACGATGTTGGAGACACGTCCGGGCCCGCCTGGGATGCGCCCGCCGGCGAGTGCGCGCGCGCCCGCGGCGACCTGCTCCACTATCTCGGCCGTCGAAAGGTTGCGGGTCAGCCCTGCCTGACCGGTCGCGCAGAAGGGGCAGTTCATGCCGCAGCCCGCCTGGGACGACACGCACATGGTGGCCCGGTCCGGGTACCGCATCAGGACCGACTCGAACAGGACGCCGTCGAACGCCTTCCAGACGGTCTTCAGGGTCGTCCCGTCGTCGCAGTCCAGCTCGCGTACCGGTGTCAGCAGCGAGGGCAGCAGCTCGGACACGAGCCGCTCGCGGACGGCGGCCGGCAGATCCGTCATCTTGGCCGGGTCGTCGACCAGCCGTGTGAAATAGTGCCGGGACAGCTGGTCGGCACGGAACGGCTTCTCCCCCAGCGCGGCGACCGCCTCGCGGCGCTCGGTCGTGGTGAGGTCGGCGAGATGCCTCGGCGGCTTGCCGCGCCTGGGGGCGGCGAAGACGAGCTTCGCCGGGGTCTTCTTGGGCGCGGTGCCGGCGGCGGGCTGAGTGCCGGTGGCGGCGGGCTGGGTGGCAGACATGGTGCTTCCAGTGTCGCAAACACCCGCGCATGCATTGTCCGTCCGCGGACACTCCCCAGCGTGAACCACGACATTCCTGCACATGACCTTGTGTGCGACTAAGGTCTCGATCATGTCGGTATTGCGCAGGGGCGCCGCCTCGCCCCGGGGGTCGGCGGCCACGGTCGTCCGCGCGGCGGCCAGCCCGTACGGGAGCCGCCGCCTCACCGTCCAGACCGACGGCGACGTCACCGCCGCCTACCTGAAGGACGCTCGCGACTCGGTGGTCGGGGCGGTCTGGGTCGCGAACCATCGCAATGCCCCGGCGGAGCTCGACCGGTCGCGGCTGGACGCCGGCCGCGCGCCCCTCCTGCCCGAGTCGCACGTGCACCATCCCGCGGGACGCGAGGCGCTGGACGGCGATGCCCTTGAGGTCGTGTGGTTCGAGGAGGGCGACGGCGTGGCCGTCCTGGAGGCGGGCGACCCGCTGTTCGTGATCCCCGGCTGGTCCGACATGGGCCGCGGAATCCCCGGATACGCCCGCGACGCCACCCTCCAGAGCCCCTTCGCCTTCCCGCTCGACGAGGAGATCGAGGACTTCGGGCCGCGCATCGAGCAGGCGCGCGAGCACTGGAAAAGGTGCCGCGCGGAGGGCTCTTGGGCGGAGTTCCAGCAGTCCGTGCTCGGCCATCTCCTGCAACGGCTCGGGCCTAGCGGGCACTACTGGCACGATGTCGGACGGCAATTGGCGAGCGGCAGGCCGAGCACGGCGCCGACAGTAGGTGTGTCGGAACGTCCCGCAAGGGGCGACCGCGAGTTCACGGTGCTGAGCACGATCGGGATGAGCCGCCAGCGGATGCCCACGGTCGAGTTGTACGAGGACGACGTCGCCCCATACGGGCGCATAGAACTGGCGGTCGCCACCACTCTGCCCAGCCAGCGGGCAGGCAGCATCTTCCCGTGGCTCGCGCAGTACCCCTGGCGCTCAGTGACCTGGTTCGCCCCTGGGGACGTCGTCAAGTGGTACCACGAGGCCCGCACGTTCCCACTGGGCAGCGGCGAATCGTCCTGGGAGGGTGTCCTCCTCCTGGACGATCCGAGCCGGCTGGCGGGTCCCGGCGCACCGGGCATGACCGGGCTGACGCTCAACGGCGACCCCGTCCGGTGGCTGTGGCTCGTGCCCATCACCGGTGAGGAGCACCGCTACGCCAAGAGCGAGGGCGCGGACGCCCTCATACGCCGCCTGGCCCAGCAAGGCCGCTCCTGGGTCATCTCCTAGCGGCGCCCTGCGGCGTCCTAGCTGGGGATGAACAACTCCAGCAGAAGCCACACGACAGGGGCCGTCGCCACCAGGGAGTCGAGGCGGTCCATCACGCCGCCGTGGCCGGGGAGGAGCGTTCCCATGTCCTTGATGCCGAGGTCGCGCTTCACCATCGACTCGACGAGGTCGCCCGCGGTCGCGGTGACCACGGCCGCCAGCCCGATGATCACGCCCTGCCAGATCTGCCCGCCGTCCAGCAGCCACCACACCAGCCACCCACCGACGATCATGCAGGTCAGCGCGGAGCCGGTGACGCCCTCCCAGGTCTTCTTCGGGCTGATCGCGGGCGCCAGCTTGTGCTTGCCGAGGAACGACCCGGCGAAGTAGCCGCCGATGTCGCTGGCGACCGTGGTGGCGACGAAGATGACGGTGCGGTGGTCGCCGTCGTCCGGGCGCATGAGCAGCGCGACGATCCCGCCCATCAGCACCAGGTAGCCGGCCACGAACGACCCGGCGGCGACGTCCCGGACGTATCCGGAGGCGCCCTCCGTCATGCGCGTCATCAGCAGCGCCAGCACCGTCAGGGACACCGCCGCGACCGTGGCGGTGGGACCCCAGACGTACGACACGACGGGGGTGCCGACCATGCCCGTCGCGACCGGGATGAACGGGACGCGGATGTCGCGGCTCTTGAACGCGTCCGTCAGTTCCCGCATGCCGAGGAACAGGAACACGACCATCACGGCAAGGAAGATCTCCTTGACCGTGTAGAGCGACAGCAGCGTGAGCGCGCCGAGCCCGACGCCCACGCCCATGGCGAGCGGCAGGTTGCGGCCCGTCCTGCTCGCGGGCTTCTCCCCGGGCGTGGCGCCACCGGGGGCCGGGGCGGAGTCCTCCGGTCCCTGCCCGGAGGGCGGGTCCACTGCTTCTCCGGGGGGCGGGCCGGCCATGTCGGCCTCCGGCTCATCCGGGGAGCCCGCGGGCTCCCCGGCGTCGTCGAGTTTCATCAGACTTCGAGCAGTTCGGCCTTCTTGTGCTCGAGCATCTCGTCGATCTGCGCCGTGTAGCGGTGCGTCGTGTCGTCGAGTTCCTTCTCGGCACGCCTGACCTCGTCCTCGCCGGCCTCGCCGTCTTTGGCGAGCTTGTCGAGGGTGTCCTTGGCGCGGCGCCGGATGTTGCGGATAGAGACCCGGCTCTCCTCCGCCTTCGTCCCGGCGACCTTGATGAACTCCTTGCGGCGTTCCTCCGACAGGTCCGGGAACACGACCCGGATGACGTTGCCGTCGTTGGTCGGGTTCACACCGAGGTCGCTGTCGCGGATCGCCTTCTCCACCGCCTGCATGGACGACTTGTCGAAGACCTGGACGATGACCATCCGCGGCTCCGGCAGCGTGAACGACGCGAGCTGGTTGATCGGCGTCGGGGTGCCGTAGTACTCGGCGGTGATCTTGTTGAACATCGCGGGGGTGACACGGCCGGTGCGGATGGCCTGGAAGTCCTCCTTGGCGACCGCGACCGCCTTGTCCATCTTCTCCTCGGCTTCGAAGAGGGTCTCGTCGATCACTGTGACTCCCATGTCATCTGGTCGGCCCTGGTCCCTGCGGTGCCGCGACGGGTTCGGCGCCGCGGCGGGCTGCGGTCAGCCCTGCGCCGGGCTGACCAGCGTGCCGATCTTCTCACCCCGGACGGCCCGGACGATGTTGCCCTGCCCCATGAGGTCGAAGACCACGATGGGGAGCGCGTTGTCCATGCAGAGGCTGATGGCCGTGGCGTCCATGACCTTCAGGCTCCGCTGTAGGACTTCACCGTAATCCAAACGGTCGAACTTGACCGCGTCTGGATTCTTTCGGGGGTCGGCATCGTAGACACCGTCCACTTGCGTCGCCTTCAGTACCGCCTCTGCACCGATCTCCAGTGCGCGCTGGGCGGCGGTGGTGTCGGTGGAGAAGAACGGCTGGCCGAGGCCGGCGCCGAAGATGACGACGCGGCCCTTCTCCAGGTGCCGGATGGCGCGCCGCGGGATGTACGGCTCAGCCACCTGGCTCATGGTGATGGCGGTCTGGACGCGGGTGTCGAGCCCCAGCTTCTCCAGGAAGTCCTGCAGGGCGAGGCTGTTGATGACGGTGCCGATCATCCCCATGTAGTCGGCGCGTCCGCGGTCCATGCCGCGCTCGGCCATGACGGCGCCGCGGAACATGTTGCCGCCGCCGCAGACGACCGCCACCTGCACGCCGTCCCGGACGGCCTCGGCGATGGCCTCGGCGACATGCTGGACGACCTCGGGGTCGATGCCGAGCGGGTCGCGTCCGGCGAAGGCCTCGCCCGAGAGCTTCAGCAGGACCCGCTTCCAGCCGGCACGCGGCGCGTGCTGGCCGGACGGCGAGGCCGCCGTCGCGCTACTGGTCGTCTTGTCCGGCACGTCGGCGGCCTCCTCGTTCGTCGCGGTATCTCGGGAACTCGTTCCAGAGTGCCCTTACGCCTGCCCGACCTTGAACCGGGCAAAACGGACTACCTTCACGCCGGCCTCGTCGAGGACCTTCGCGATCGTCTTCTTGCCGTCCTTCACGAACGCCTGCTCCACCAGCACGAAGTCGCGGAAGTAGGCGTTCACCCGGCCCTCGACGATCTTCGGGATGGCCTGCTCGGGCTTGCCCTCGTCGCGGGTGAGCTGCTCGGCGAGCGCCCGCTCCTTCTCGACCGTCTCGGCGGGGATCTCCTCGCGGGCGAGGTACTTGGGGGCCATCGCCGCGATCTGCTGGGCGATGTCCTTGGCGACCTCGGCGTTCTCGGTGTCCAGCTCGACCAGCACGCCGGTGGTCGGCGGCAGGGACGGGTCGGACTTGTGCAGGTAGCTGGCCACGTAGGCGCCCTCGAAGTGGGCGAAGCGGCGCAGCTCCAGCTTCTCGCCGATCTTGGCGCTGTTCTCCTCGATCAGGGCCTGGACGGTCGTGCCGGGCTCGATCTCGGCGGCCAGCAGGGCGGCGGCGTCGGCGGCACCGCTGCCGGCGGCGAAGTCGACCAGGCGCTGGGCCAGCTCGATGAACTGCGCGTTCTTGGCGACGAAGTCGGTCTCGCAGTTGAGCTCCAGCAGCGCGCCGTCGCCCGAGCCGTTGAAGTGCTCGGCGACCAGGCCGTTGGCGGCGGTGCGCTCGGCGCGCTTGCCGACGTCCTTGGCGCCCTTGAGGCGCAGCAGCTCGGTCGCCTTCTCGAAGTCGCCGTCCGCCTCGGTCAGGGCGTTCTTCACGGCCATCATGCCGGAGCCGGTCAGGTCGCGGAGCCGCTTGACGTCAGCGGCGGTGAAGTTGGCCATCGCTCTCTTCGCTTCTCTCGTCGTTGGTCCTTCGACCCGCTACGGCCCCGGCGGCCCCGCATGGGCGCCGCCGGGGCCGTGGGATCAAGCCTGCTCGTCCTCGGGCTTGGCGGCCTCGCCGGCGTCCTCGGCCTGCGCTGCCTCGGGAGCGTCCTCGGCCTGCGCGGCCTCAGGGGCCTCGGGGGCCTCGGCCTCCGCGGGGGCCTCCGCAGCCTGCTCCGCCTCGGGAGCCGCTTCGGCGGCCTCGGCGGTCGCGGCGACCTCGGCCTCCGCGGGAGCCTGCGCGTCGGCGCCCTCGGCCGGCTTGTTCTCCAGCAGGTCGCGCTCCCACTCGGCCAGCGGCTCGGAGCCGGCGGTGGCGGTGCCCTCGGCGGGCTTCTCGTCGCCGCCGGACGCGGCGCCCGCGCGCGCCATGAGGCCGTCCGCGACGGAGTCGGCGACCACGCGGGTCAGCAGGCTGACGCTGCGGATCGCGTCGTCGTTGCCCGGGACCGGGTAGTCGACCTCGTCGGGGTCGCAGTTGGTGTCGAGGATCGCGACGACCGGGATGCCGAGCTTCTTGGCCTCGTTGACCGCGATGTGCTCCTTCTTGGTGTCCACGATCCAGATGGCGCTCGGAACCTTCGCCATGTCGCGGATACCGCCGAGGGTGCGCTCCAGCTTGTCCTTCTCGCGGCGCAGGCCGAGGAGCTCCTTCTTGGTCATCCCGGAGCCGGCCACGTCGTCGTAGTTGATCTCCTCCAGCTCCTTGAGCCGGGTGAGCCGCTTGTGGACGGTGGAGAAGTTCGTGAGCATGCCGCCCAGCCAGCGCTGGTTGACGAAGGGCATGCCGACCCGGGTGGCCTGCTCGGCGATGGACTCCTGCGCCTGCTTCTTGGTGCCGACGAACAGGATCGTCCCGCCGTGGGCGACCGTGGCCTTGACGAACTCGAACGCGCGGTCGATGTAGGACAGCGACTGCTGCAGGTCGATGATGTAGATGCCGTTGCGCTCGGTGAGGATGAAGCGCTTCATCTTCGGGTTCCACCGGCGGGTCTGGTGGCCGAAGTGGACGCCGCTCTCAAGGAGCTGCCGCATGGTGACGACGGGTGCCATTGCCCGTGTTCTCCTTCTCTGGCCCTGCCGGGCCGCATTTGGTTGTCTGCCTGCGCCCGGGTGCGGCCCCACCGCCGGTGCTCCGACGGACCGAGGGACTGCGCCCCACCGCGATCGGTGGCATGCGGACGCGTGAAATCAGCCGCCGGGACATCTCCAGGCGGCTGTGACCCGTTGCCGGGTCTGGGTGCCACCCGCTCTGGGAGCGGGTTCTCGTCTCCCCGCCCAGAAGCGGATCGACGACGGCCTGGCCCGGCCGGTGCCCTTTCGGCACGACTACAGATTATCAGGGCGCGGAGGTGTCCGGGCATCATCGGTCCCGGCGGTTATCCACAGTTGCCGAACGTCCTCGACGCGGCACCGGGCGCCCGGCAGGGTTCGATGCATGACAGTGCTCACGCTGCTCCTCACCTGCATGATCACCGTCGGGGCGCCCGGCCTGGACGCCTGGCGGTGGCCGTTAGGCCCGCCCGCCCCGCGGGTGCTGCGGGGCTTCTCGCCGCCGTCCTCCCCGTGGGGCACCGGGCATCGCGGCGTCGACCTGGCGGCCCGTCCGGGGCAGAACGTCCATGCCGCCGGTCCGGGGCGCGTCTCCTACGCCGGCGATCTGGCGGGACGCGGAGTCGTCGCGGTCGACCACGGCGTGCTGCGCACCACGTACCTGCCCGTCCGTCCGAGCGTTGACGTGGGACGGCAGGTCACGTCCGGCACGCGTATCGGTGTCATCGAGGGCGGGCCGCTCCACTGCCGTGTCACCTGCCTGCACTGGGGGCTGCTCCGTGGTGCCCTCTACCTGGATCCGCTCAATCTCGTCCAGCAGCAGGTGCGGCTCCTGCCCCATTGGGAGCGTCCTGCACCGTCCGCTACCCCCCGCCCACCCGAACCGGCGCCGCAGCCAAGGATGGTCTTGCGTGACGCCACCACGGCGACGGGCGGGGCGGTGACGGGCATGGTTCTGACCGTCGCGCTGGCCTTCGCCTGGCGCCGTACCCGCCTGCGTTTCCGCCTGCACCACCGGCGCCGTCCACCGCCGGGCGTCATCAACCTCTCCCAAGAACGCCGCCTACGACGCACCCCCTAGCCCCACGCCGTGCCGCCCGGCTCTCCACCTTGCCGGGCGGCACGGAATGGCCGGTTCGAGTGTTCGAGAGCCGCGCACCCCAGGCGCGTCGGCGTGCTACTCCGATCGGGTGCCGCGAGGGTGGGCTTGGCCGTGGACCTGTTTGAGGCGTTCGGCGGACACGTGGGTGTAGATCTGGGTGGTCTGCAGGGAGGCGTGTCCGAGGATCTCCTGGACGCTCCGCAGGTCGGCACCGCCTTCGAGCAGGTGGGTGGCGGCGCTGTGGCGCAACCCGTGGGGGCTCAGGTCGGGAACGCCGCCAACCTCGGAAATCCGTGCGTGGACGATGCGGCGGGCGCTTGTTGGGTGGAGTCGTCCT
Organism: Actinomadura darangshiensis; assembly: GCF_004349235.1. GTDB lineage: Bacteria > Actinomycetota > Actinomycetes > Streptosporangiales > Streptosporangiaceae > Spirillospora > Spirillospora darangshiensis. Next base: position 9,675 of record NZ_SMKY01000243.1, read on the forward strand.
CCGCGGGCTCCCAGGAAGAGGGCGGGGCCACTGTTCTCTGTCGTGAGGTCGGGGCGTCCTGCGCGCAGCCAATCCTGGACGGCGCGCGCTGCGGGTTCACCTATCGGGACCGTGCGTTCACGTCCGCCCTTGCCTAGGACGCGCACGGTTCCGCGACCGGTGTCCAGGTCATCGATGTCTAGACCGCACAGTTCACTGACGCGGACGCCCGTCCCATAGAGCACTTCCAGGACCGCCAGGTCGCGGAGCCCTAGCGGGCCTTGAACGTCCATGGTGTCCAGGAGGCGTGCCGCATCGTCCTGGGTGAGGACGCCTGGAAGGTCACGCTGTCGTTTGGGCGTGCCCAGCAGTAGCCCTGGGTCGTCCTCAAGCAGCCCGCTCCGGTGCAGGTGGTGGGTGAACGCGCGGACCGCAGCCGTGCGGCGCGCCAGGGTCGCCCTCGAACGGCCGAGTGCGTGCTGACGGGCGAGCCAGGCCCGCAGCAGCGAGACGTCCAGTTCGGCCGGTTCCGTCACCCCGGTATCGGCGGCATAGGCGCACAGGTCCGCCAGATCCCCGAGATAGGCCCGCAGCGTGTGCGGTGAGACGTCCCGTTCGGCGCGCAGATGGCGCCCGAACTCGGAGACGGCGTCCTCCAGCGCGATGGTCACAGGCGTCACGCTGCGCCAACACCCCGGCCGGCGCAAGCACCGGCCCCGGTTTCGAGCGGATTGCGGCGATTACTCACCCAAGTTATCCACAGAACGTCGTTCTACTGCTACGCATCGTGACGCTCCGGCAGGGTCGGAGCCCGGAGGTGAGGCCCCATGAACGCCCACATCAGCCTCGGGCGCCGCGGCGAGGACGCCGCCGCCACGTACCTGGCCGAGCTCGGCTGGACGATCCTCGACCGCAACTGGCGGTGCCGCGAGGGCGAGCTCGACATCGTCGCCCATGACGGCCGGCGGCACATCGTCTGCGAGGTGAAGACCCGCCGCTCGGCCCGCTACGGCGACCCCCTCGAAGCGATCACCGCCGACAAGGCCGCCCGGTTACGGCGCCTGGCCTGGCGATGGGCCGCCGCGCACGGGGTCGCCGGCGCCCCCATCCGGGTGGACGTCCTCGGCCTGATCGGCGACGGCGGCGGCTTCTCGATCGACCACCTGCGGGAGGTGTGCTAGATGACGCTCGCGAAGACGCGCTCGGTCTCCCTCGTCGGAGTGGACGGCTTCGTCGTGGACGTCGAGGCGGCGATCACCAGCGGAGTCCCGGGCCTGCACCTGGTCGGCCTCCCCGACACCGCCCTCAGCGAGGCCCGCGACCGGGTCCGCGCCGCCATCTTCAACTCCAATGAGGACTGGCCCAATCGCCATGTCACGGTCTCGCTGTTTCCGGCGAGCATGCCGAAGAAGGGCTCGACGTTCGACGTCGCCATAGCGATCGCGCTGCTCGCGGCGGCGGAGGTCGTCCCGCCGCGCAGCTGCGCCGGGCTGGTGCTGATCGGCGAACTCGGCCTCGACGGCCGAATCCGTCCCATTCAGGGCGTGCTGCCCGCCGTGCTCTCCGCCGCCAACCGGGGCTGCCGCACCGTCGTCGTCCCAAGCGCGAACGCGGCGGAGGCCCAACTCGTCCCGGGCATGGAGGTGGTGTCCGCGAGCACCCTGCGCGCGCTCCTCTGCCTCCTCCGGGACGAACCACCGCCCATCGAAGAGGACGACGACGACCAGTCCGCCACCCCGGCCGACACCTTCGCGCTGCGCCGGCAGGACATGCCACCCGATCTCGACCTGGCCGACGTCCGCGGCCAGGCCGAGGCCCGGCGCGCACTGGAGATCAGCGCCGCGGGCGGGCACCACCTGTTCTTCGCGGGCCCGCCGGGCTGCGGGAAGACGATGCTGGCGGAGCGGCTGCCGACGCTGATGCCGCCCCTGGAGCCCGAGATCGCATTGGAGGTCACCGCGATCCACTCCGTCGCCGGAACCCTCCGGCCGGGCCAGCCGCTGGTCACCCAGCCGCCGTTCTACGCGCCGCATCACACCGCCTCCCGCGCCTCGATGGTCGGCGGCGGCTCGGGCCGTGTCCTCCAGCCGGGCGCCGTGTCCCTCGCACACCGCGGAATCCTCTTCCTGGACGAGGCCCCCGAGTTCCAGGGCGGAACGCTCGACGCTCTCCGCCAGCCCCTGGAGGAGGGCGAGGTGCGGATCAGCCGCATCGAGGGCATCGCGCACTTCCCCGCGCGGTTCACGCTCGTCCTGGCCGCGAACCCGTGCCCGTGCGCCGCGGCGAAGCAGATCGACTGCTCCTGCGCACCCGGCATCCGCCGCAAGTACGCCAGCCGCGTGACCGGCCCGCTCCTCGACCGCATCGACCTCAAGCTGGAGCTGACACCGGCCAGCAGGGCCGAACTGCGCTACGACCTGGAGTTCGCCGAATCGAGCAAGGTCGTGGCCGAGCGCGTGCTGCTCGCCCGCGAACGAACGCTGACACGTTTGTCCGGCACCCCATGGCGGTCCAACTCGGAGGTGCCCGGCCCGGAGCTGCGCCGCCGCTTCACCCCTCCCCAGGACGCGATGCGCGGCGCCGACGAGGCCCTGCAGCGCGGGACGCTCAGCGCCCGCGGCCTCGACCGCATCCTGCGGGTCGCCTGGACGATCGCCGACCTCGCCGGTCACGACGAACCGGGCCCGGACGACATCGGCGGCGCGCTCGCCCTGTGGTCGGCGGGGCGCCAATGAGCGACGAGCGGACGGCCCGCGCCACCCTGACCGCGGTCGCCGAACCCGGCGACGCCTTCCTCAACCGGATCATCGACCACTGCGGCCCGGAGGAGACACTCGAAACGATCCGCACCACCCGCCTACCTCACGGCGTATCGGCCACGCCCAAGGAGATGCGGCGCCTCGACAACTGGCGCATCCGCCTGATCGCCGCGGAACCCGACCAGGACATGGCCGTCTGCGCCCGGTTCCGCGGCCGCCTCATCTGCCCGGGAGACCCCGAATGGCCGACGACCCTCGACGACCTCGGCACCGCACGGCCCTACGCGCTGTGGCTGCGCGGACCCGGCGACCTCCGCTACGGCTGCCTGCGTTCCGTCGCCATCGTCGGCTCCCGCGCCGCGTCCCCCTACGGCCTGCGCACCGCCGCCGACCTCGCGTCCGACCTGGCCGATGACGGCTGGACGGTGATCTCCGGCGGAGCCCTCGGCATCGACGCGGCCGCCCACCGCGGCTCGCTGGCCGCCGACGGCCCCACCGTCTCCGTCCTCGCCAACGGCGTCGACGTTCCCTACCCGGCGTCCAACGAGGGGCTGTTCGCGGAGATGGCGCGGCGGTCGCTGCTGGTGAGCGAGTCGCCGCCGGGCACCCATCCGCACCGGCTCCGCTTCCTCGTCCGCAACCGCGTGATCGCCGCCCTCTCGCGGGGCGCGGTCATCGTCGAGGCGGAGGCGCGCAGCGGCGCCCTCAACACCGCCGGCTGGGCGGTCAAGCTCGGCCGCGTCGTCATGGCGGTGCCCGGCCCGATCACGTCCCGCACGTCGGTCGGCTGCCACCGGCTCCTGCGCGAGGAGGGCATCACCCTCGTCACCCGTCCCGAGGAGGTCATCGAGGCCGTCGGGCGCATCGGCGCCGACCTGGCCCCGCCCCCGAACACGCCCGTCCTGCCCCGCGACCGCCTGGAATCGGTCACCAGGTCCGTCCTGGAGGCCTTCCCCGCCCGTGGCGCGACCGGTCCAGCCCAGTTGGCCGTCAAGGCCGGCGTAGACCTGAACACCGTCAACGCCAAGCTGGGCCTCTTGGCCGCCGCCGGATTCATAGAACGCGCCTCGTCCGGCTGGCGCCTGACAAAGTCCGGCAAGTCCCCCGCCGGCCCGAACACCGATCCCCAACCCCTGAAAG
>NZ_SMKY01000244.1 GCF_004349235.1 Actinomadura darangshiensis
CCCCGTCCCCGAGCCCCAGCAGTCCCCCGCTCTTGAAGGAGCCGGCAAATGAACACACTGCCCGAAGCGATCGGCAGCGCGCACGAGAAGCTCGGCGACCTGCGGTTCACCCTCGACACCGTGATCGGCGTGCACCACGACCGGGCGCTGTTCCGCTGGCACCTGGGCTCCGCCGCCACCGGCTACGACGTGGTGGAGTTCACCGGCGGCCGCCTTCAGAGCATCGTGGGCTTCTTCGCATGAGCGGCTGGAGCGCCGCTTGGACCACCTCGCCGCAGCGGCCGGGCGCCGGTTTCGCGCCCAACTGGTCCGAGGAGGGTTTCAGCGACCAGAGCGCCCGGCAGACCGTCCGGCTCAGCGTCGGCGGCGACTCCCTGCGGGTGCGCCTGACCAACCGCTACGGGACGGTGCCTCTCCAGATCGCCGGCGTCACGGTCGCCGCCGCCGTCGGCCGCGCCGCCGTCAGGCCCGGCACCTTGCGGGAGCTGACCGTTGACGGTGAACCGTCCTTCGCCGTCCCGCCCGGTGCCGACCTGGCCACCGACCCGGTGGCGTTCGCCACCGGTGCGCAGGACGCCGTGACCGTCACGATGTACCTGGCCGAGCCGTCCGGACCGGCCACGTACCACGCGCAGGCGCTCGCGACGACGCACCGGGCGAAGGGCGACCGCCTTGCCGACACCGGCGGCGCGGCCTTCACCGAGACCTCGCAGTCCTGGTACCACCTCAGCGCGATCGACGTGACCGGGACAGCGGGCGACGGCATCGTGGTGCTCGGGGACTCGCTCGTCGACGGAACCGGCGGCACCCCGGACACCGATCGCCGGTTCCCCGATCTGCTGGCACGGCGGCTGGCCGCGGCGGGACGGCCCCGCGCGGTGCTGAACCAGGGCATCGGCGGCAACCGGGTCACGGTCGACTCGCCCTGGCTGGGCGACCGCACCCCCGCCCGGTTCGACCGGGACGTCCTGGCCCAGCCCGGCGTGAGCACCGTCATCGTCCTCGCCGGGATCAACGACATCGCCATCAGCGAGATCGCGGACGCGTCACCGTTCCCGGTGCTCGCGCCCTACACCGAAGTCTCCGCGGACGAGGTCATCGCCGGGCACCGGGACATGATCGACAGGGCGCGGGCCGCCGGCCTGCGGACGGTCGGGACGACCCTGTTGCCCATCCGCGGCTCGGCCTTCTCCACCACGCGCAGCGAGGCCAAGAGAGCCGCGGTCAACGCCTGGCTACGCGAGTCGGGCGAGTACGACGCGGTCATCGACCTGGCTCGCGCGATGGGCGACGTCCTCGCCCCCGCCCACGACTCGGGCGACCACCTGCATCCAGGTGACGCCGGATACCGGGCGATGGCCGACGCCGTGGACCTCGCCGCCCTCTAGGAACCACCGGGCGCTGCCACGCGCTCTCCCGCACGTGGCAGCCCCCGGTCATCGTCTGGGCAGGGCCAGGGTCGCCGGGTGCGGCCGGACGCCACCACCGAACGCCCGCCCCGCGCACGCCTACCGCCCCAAGTCGAACTCGCTCGCCTTCACCCGCCGCGCGAACACACGCCACTCAGTCGCACCAAACGCCAGCCGAGCACCTTCCGGATCCTTCGAATCCCGCACCGCGATGGCTGGAGCCATGCCTGCGACCTCCACGCAGTTGCCACCTTGACCACCGCTACGAGTGCTCTTACGCCACTGGACGTCAGGCAGGTCGGGAATGCTCATTCGTAATCCTCCAGTGACCTCATGACCAACTCGAGCGACGCGCTCACAGGTAGCGCCTCACCCATAACAAGGTGAAAGCGTATCGACGTCGCTTCGACCCTACTCGGATCGTGGGTGAGAAGCCCCGACCCCGGGTACTCCAGGTATGCCGCCTTGTGCCCGTCCGACAACTCCAGCATCTCGAAGGAGCCATCGAGGCCTGCCCATGTGATCGACTCGAAAGGGAGTATCCGGACCTGGATATTCGGTGATTCGGTCATCACGTGAGCCAGGTACGCCAACTGCTCCCGTATGGCTTTCCGGCCACCCGCCGGCCTGCGGAGAACAGACTCGTCGATCACGAACCACATGCGGGGCGGCTTGGGCCTCTGAAGGATGGCCTGCCTGGCGATCCGGGCCGTGACGAGGCCGTTCAGTTCGTCTTGCGGCTGCCCAGCATCCATGATTGCTCGGGCGTAGGCCTCCTTCTGGAGAAGGCCTGGGATCACTTGGGCCTCGAAGCCGTAGATCGAGGTCGCCTTCGCCTCATGGGCGACGAATTCGGGGAAGCCGGGTGGGAAGGCCAGACGCTTTCCCATCCGTTCGATCTGCTTCGCCATGTCCTCGAAGGACTTGGTCGGGACCTTGAAGTAGGTGTCCAGGTCGATCGCGGAGGCGATGGACGGCTTGGTGCCGGTCTCCATCTTCTCGATCCATGCGTATGTGCAGCCGAGGGCGTCGGCCAACTGGGGTCGCGACAGCCCCGCCGCTTCGCGGTATCCGCGCAGGACGATGCCGAAGGTGCGAATAAGCGGGTCACGAGTATGGGCGCCTGGCTCGGCGGTCATGGGGGCCGCTCCTCGGGTCGGGGGCGATCATGGTTGGTGCGTTGTTGTGCTCGGTCCGTAGCTCAGCGTAATGGCTACCCGTGATGCTGGTCACACGAAATCGGTCAGGTGAGTGATCAGGGGTCCGGAATGGATGCGCGGGAGCGGGACGAGTTGGAGCTGGGGCGGCTGCGGGACGACTTCGGCGGGTGGCGGATCTGGCGGGCCGTCAAGCGGGACGGCCGGCTGGGCGAATGGGTGGCCAGCCTGCACGACCCCCGCGTGGGCGTCGAGCCGACGCTGATGTTCCCCTCCGCGCTTCTCCTTCGGACGGCGCTGCTGCGGCAGGCCGAGAAGGCGCAGGTCCGGAACCGCTGACGCCGCCCCACGAACGCGGCGCGGCCGGTGGACAGCCCCCCAGGCCCACCGGCTGCGCCGTCCCATCAGAAGAGAGGCGAGACTCATGACTTCGGGAAAGCACGCCGTGGCCGGCGTCCTGCCCACCGGGCCCAACGACCGGCGTACCCACCTGGACGCGTTGCGGGTCGCCATGGAGGGACGGCCGGAATTCGCGTGCGGGATCGTCGAGCGGCGGGGTGTCGCGTGGGTGAGCGTCGTGCGGGTCGGCGCGTCCCGGCGGATGGTCGAGGTCGGGTGCGACTACGTCCGGTCCGGATGGTGGTTCACCTGGTCGGACGGGCGGCCGATCGCGCCAGTGCGGAACGTCCAGAGCGTCATCGCTCACCTCGTCCGTGAGCTGAACGCATGAGCGTGGGCTGGCTGAACTCGATCGCGCTGCCCCGCCGCCGGTGCACGCTACTCGGCGGAGGGGCCACGGATCTTCTCCACCAGTCGCCAGACTGAACTCGAAGGGTTGGGAGGTAGGCCGTCGCCATCATGCAGCCTGCGCGCTCTCCCGCATGCGTCAACGACGCCGATTTCGAAGTCCTCGAACCGTGTGAGTGCCTTGGACCACCCCGGCCGCAGTACCTTCAGCGCCTTCTCCGCTTCCTTCGCCGATTGGAAGGGACGCGTGTGGTCCCGGCAGTGCAGGATCAGCCACAGCTCGAAGGAGGGCGAAGAGAACGCGATGCCGAGGTCGCAGCCCTGGGCCTCTTTGAGCACCTCGTTGACGAGCCGGTCGTCCAGTTCCGTGTCGAGGACGCACCAGACTTCGTCGTACTCAGCTTCTCCGCAGCGGCGCGTGGCCTCCCGTGCCAGCGCCACGTGATCGCAGCCGGGTGCGTCGATGGCGAGTTGCGGCCCGCGGCGCGTCCTCATCCCGCTGAAGTACTGCTTCTCGGTCTTGCCCTCGCACAGGATGAGCAGGCTTCGACGCTCTTCCCGGGTTCCGCCGGGGCGGCGGCGGAGATCGGTCTGCGTGTTGAACGCCCGGTTCGACCGGCCACCCGGCCTACGGCTCTTCGGAGACATCCCCGGAGTCCTCTCGTGCGGCCAGGGCAGCGGCGAACAGTCCGTCATCGATCAGCGGCACGGCGCCGTAGCGGCCCGCGAGGTACCGGCGCTCCCGATTCTCCTCACTGCGCGGCTTGAACTCGGATACCGGGAAGAGCGCAGTGGCTCCGCACTCGTCCTTTTCGGTGAACCAGATATGGTCGCGAAGAAGGACCTCCTCGCCCCGCATACGTCCCAGCAGCGAGGCGTCATGACTAGTGAAGATCAGTTGTGCGCCACGGGCGTTGACGTGCGGATCGCGGAACAGTCTGATCAGTTGTGCGGCCAAAAACGGGTGCAGACTCGAATCGAGTTCGTCGACGACGAACGGGCTCCCCAGGTCCAACGACCGGAACGCGGATCGTCCCAGACGGTACAAAGACCGGGTTCCCGTCGACTGCTCCGACAGACTCAAGGTCACGTTGCCGTCCGCGCCCCGATGCTGGAAATGCAGGCGCTTCCGGCGAGGTGGGGGCCTCCCTTCACCACCCCAGACCATGCTAACGCGCGCAGCGTACTCGTCATCGCTCTCGTCGAGCATGACGGTGTCGACGATTCCCGTGTCGGCCGCACGCAACAGGCTGGTCAGACGTATCGTGTCCTCAGAGGCAAGCCCCGGCGGCGGCAACGCATTCGCTTTGTTCGAAGTCCGCCATCCGATCTTCTGAAACCAGTCATAGACCGGACGCAGGACCTGCTGCCTGGATCTCGCCGCCACGGACAGGAAAAGAACATTGGGTTCAGTGAGCGGCTCGGCCTGACGCAGGCCCTTGGGCGAGTGCTCACCGTAATCGAACACATCACCGCGCCGATGGAATATGACCCGCCTCTTCTTGAGCGGATAGCTGTACATCCACTCCTCGACGATCTGGACATCGTCGAGCGCGAACCCATAAGTGTGACGGACTCCGTCGATGTCCACATCCACCACGAAGGTGGACACTTCCGCCGGCATCTCATCGTCCAGGGCGAACGGATGGCGCTCAATCCCCCTGCCCGGCTCATTCTCCCTGAAGGACCAGCGCACCATGTAGGCCATGTACTGAAAGGCGTCCAGCAGGTTGGACTTGCCCGAGGCGTTGGCTCCGAAGATCCCTGCGACCGTCAGCGCCTCCCAGGGGACGTCCTCCGGCCGGCCGGAGGCGTAGACGGGCGTGAGCAGCAACTGCTGCTCCGAGCGCAGCGAGCGATGGTTCGACGCACGGAAACTCAGCAGCATCCGACCTCTAGCCTCCACCTCACGCAGGTAACGCCACGATTTTTGCAGGAAATCTGCTTCTGAGTCTACTTGACACCCAAGTCAATCCGATCAGGGCCGCCGGGACGAGGGGCTGACGGACGAGCGGTCAGGATCGCGAGCTCGAAATGTGACACCAAAGCGCCCAGGAGTGGGGCGGCGCGAGGGGCGGATGGTCGAGGTCGGGTGCGACTACGTCCGGTCCGGATGGTGGTTCACCTGGTCGGACGGGCGGCCAATCGCACCGGCGCGGAGTGTTCAGGGAGTCGTCGCCCACCTCGTTCGTGAGCTGGGGGACGTGTGAACGCCGGGGCCCGTGAAAGCGACGGCCCCGCCGTGGGTGCGGCGGGGCCGCCGGGCTCAGGAACGCCGGCCTCTGACCGCGTACGCGCGGATCACGGTCTGGTCGACGCCCGCGGCCGTGACGCGCAGTGAGGCGAACCCCGACGCGGGGTTCGTCAGTGTCGCGGCCCACTCCGTTCCTTTGCGCCGGACCGTCACCGGGGTCCAGGTCTTGCCGTCGTCGTAGGAGATTTGGAGGGACGGCCGGGATTGCGGTGCGCGGTCCACCGTCAAGGTCAGCTCCTGCCTGGCCCCGGCGTCGGCGGTCGCGTCGTCGTCGAGCGGCGTCCGGTAGCGGATGGACGGGAGGGCCACGACGCCGTCGTCCCGGACGGTGAAGTGCCACACCGCGTGCTGGCGGGTCGCGAGCGGCGAATAGGAGGCTTCACGCTTCTCATCGATGGTCAGCGTGTAGTTCCCGGGCGGGGGAACGGGCCAGCCGTGGGCGGTGCCAGGCTGGTCGCTCTCGTAGACGACCCGTCCGGTGGAGTCCCGCAGGACCGAGGAGCCGCTCGCTCCGGTGTAGGGCGCGAGGGCGCTTCGGCCGTCCCAGGTCGAGTGCATGTGGACCGCCAGTGCCGGTTCGTCTCCGCTGCCCCAGATGACCACCGGACGGGCCGGGCCGAATGGAGCCGGGGTCAGATTCCACTGGTGCGGGCCCGGCTCCGCGAAGCGGACGGTCCGGTTCCAGAACTCGGTCTTGTCGAATTCGAAGGCGCAGTCCGGCGTCGTGTTCATCCAGTCGATGTCCCAGGCGACGCCCGGTGTGTAGTACTCGGTACGCGTGGCGGGTGCGGCGCCGACGCCGGTGAAGAAGCCGATCCCGCCGCCCTCGGCCCAGTCCGGGGCGGCGTGCCCGCCCGTGCAGGTGGGACGCCCCTCCGTCCCGTACCGGACCCCCACCTTGGCCATGTCCGCGGTTTTCACGTGGAACGCGGGGTTCGCCGGAATCCGCTCCTGCCGTTCGGCCACCACGTTGTACACGTACGGGCTGCCGGATTGCATGCCGTTCCTGGTGATGACCGCTTGCGTGGTGAAGACCAGGCCCGCCTCCGGGTCGGTGGGCGTGACATAGCCGTTCTTGAGGGGAACCCCCCAGATCGTGACCATCGGGGTCCCGCCGAGCCGCTGGGTGATCTTCATGGCTCCGTCCAGCGTGCGGGCGTCCGCGCGGTCCACGGAGACAGAGACCGGCCGGGCCTCCCGGGCGTCGAGGACGAGCTTGGTCGCGTCCCGCACCAGCACGCGGGGGCGGTAGACCACGCTGGTGGAGGCGTCGCCGTTCCCCTCGGGCGTTTTCACGTACGCCACCACCGCGTACTCGCCCGCCGGAAGTCGCCCTTCGACGTGCCCCGTGTCGAGTTCGCCGTACAGCGGGTCACTTCCATCGAGGGGATAGAAGATCACGCCGTTCGCGTCGTCGGTCGCCGGGGGCTTGCCGTTCCGGTCGAGGACGTCGATGACCACCTGCACCCCGTCCGCGGCTTTGGACGCCAGGCGCCGCGTCTTCGCCGGCCGGTGCTCGGGTTCGGTGACGGCCTCGTCCCGCAGCCCATGCGGATACCGATCGCGGACGGACCTGGCGGAGGCGGACTGGGCGGCCGCAGGCGGGGACGGCGACGGGGCCGCCGCTGCCTGGTGCGGTGTCGCGAACGTCGTCGTCGCGGCGGCCGCCGCGACGAGCGTGATCATGCCGGTACTCTTCCTGGCTGCCAAGGATCTCCCTCTCCACGGGCGCCCGCGCGGCTGCGCGGGCCTCGTCCAGAGGAATGTCCGGCACCAAAAGATCATTTCGCCTGAAATGCTCTTCCGGAAGCCGGACATTCCCCGACCGTCGGGCACGCAGCGTCCCTGCGGGGCGCCCGCCGAGAGGAGATGGTTTGGGAAACGAACGCTCGACCCGGTTCGAGGAGCTGTACGAGGCTCATCTCGGACATGTCACGGGCTACGTGCGGCGGCGCACGGGCGATGCCGACGACGCCGCGGACGTGATAGCCGAGACCTTCCTGGTCGCCTGGCGCCGCCTCGACGACGTCCCACCGGGTGAGAAGGCGCGCTTCTACCTGTACGGCGTCGCGCGGCGGACCCTGGCGAACCTGCACCGCGGGCAGCGGCGGCACCGGGACCTGACCGCCAAGATCGGCCGGAACCTCGCGGCGGACCTGGCGGCGGCACCGATCCCAGATCCGGAATATCCCGAGATCAGTGCGGCCTTCGGCGCGCTGCCGGAGGACGACCGGGAACTGCTCGCCCTGGCCTCCTGGGAGGGACTCGACAACGGTCAGATCGCCACCGTGCTCGGCGTGACCCGCAACGCGGTCCGGATCAGGCTGCATCGGGCCCGCCGCCGGCTCGCCCGTGAGCTGGAACGCCGCGGAGCCGGCCACCTGGTCGCCCGCGCGTCCGCCGCGCCGTCCGCCGCAAAGCCCGATCATCTCGCACCGTCCGGAAAGGCAGGATCCGCATGACCACCGACCTCGACTCCCTGATCCGTCAGGCGGCGCCGCTCTCGGACGCCGAGGCCCTGCGGCCGGTGCGCGCGGACACGCGGCGCGAAATGCTCGAACAGATCACCGCCGCGGAAGTCGCGGACCCCGCTGAGGCGGCCCGGCCGCACCGGGCGCCGCGTGCGCGGCGCCGCCGCTGGACGATCGGGCTGCCCCTCGCCGTAGGTGCCGCCTGCGCGGTCGCCGTGACGGCCCTGGTCGCGCAGCCGGACGGGCACGCCACGAGGCCGCATCCCGGATCGTCCCCGAGCGGCCGGTCCGGCGGGTTCGACCCGCAGCCGGTCGCGGCGCTGAGCTTCACCAAGTCAAAGGACCACATCGACGTCCGGATCAAGGACCCGCTCGCCGATCCGCGGCGCTACCAGGAGGAGTTCGCCGCCCACGGCATGCACATCAAGCTGACCATGGTGCCGGCCTCGCCGAGCGTGGTCGGCACGATCGTCATGCAGGCCGACGGTTCGGGCCCGGACAAGCGGAAGATCCAAACGATCGAGGAGGGACGCTGCGTGACCGGGGGCGGCGGCGACGGGAAGTGCCTGCGGGGACTGCGCATCCCGACCGGCTACCGCAACAACGCGGAGATCGCGTTCGGCCGCAAGGCCCGTCCCGGAGAGCAGTACAACAGCACGAACAGCGCATTCGCACCCGGCGAGGCCCTGCACTGCTTCGACATCAGGGGACTCACCGTCGAGCAGGCGGAACAGCGGCTCAAGCAGCGCAAGGTGACCGCCACGATGTTCCACTGGGACATCAACAACTACGGCTACACCGAGGGACGCGACAAGCTCCCCGGCAACTGGTACGTCACCGATGCCGATCCATGGGCCGCAGGGCAGGTCATGCTGTCGATCCAGGAGGACCGGCCGGACACCAAGAAGAGCGCGTACGGCCAGGCCCTCTTCAAGGGCTGCTGATCCGCCGCTGAGGTCCGGCGTCCGTCCGCGGGACGGGCGCCGGGCCGCTCCTCCCGGCCGTTTCCCCGCGGCCTGCACTGACCGTCAGGACACCCGGTCGATGATCAGCGGGTGCAGGGACGGCTCTCCCGCCTCGGCGATCGAGTAGGCGCCGTCCACGGACTCCAGGGCGCGGGCGAAGCGGGTCTCGTCGTCGGCGCGGAGGGTCAGCAGGGGCTCGCCCGCACGGACCGTGTCGCCCGGCTTGGCGTGGCAGATGACGCCCGCGCCGAACGAGACCGGGTCCTCCTTGCGGGCGCGGCCGGCGCCCAGGCGCCAGGCCGCCACCCCCACGCCGTAGGCGTCCAGCCGCGTCAGGACGCCCGCGGACGGGGCCGTGACCACGTGGGTCTCGCGGGCGGACGGCAGCGGCGCGTCCGGGTCGCCGCCCTGGGCGGTGATCATGCGGCGCCAGACGTCCATGGCGGAGCCGTCCTTCAGCGCGTCGGCCGGGTCCTTCGCGGCCAGGCCGGCGGCGGCGAGCATCTCCCGGGCCAGCGTCAGGGTCAGCTCGACCACGTCGGACGGGCCTCCCCCGGCGAGCACCTCGACCGACTCGGCGACCTCGACCGCGTTGCCGACCGCGTTGCCCAGCGGACGGTCCATCGCGGTGAGCAGCGCGACCGTGCGCAGCCCGTGGTCGGTGCCGATCGCGACCATCGTCTCGGCCAGCTCGCGGGCGTCGTCCACCGTCTTCATGAACGCGCCGGACCCGACCTTGACGTCCAGCACCAGCGCGCCGGTGCCCTCGGCGATCTTCTTGGACATGATCGAGGACGCGATCAGCGGGATCGACTCGACCGTGCCGGTCACGTCGCGGAGCGCGTAGAGCTTGCGGTCGGCGGGCGCCAGGCCGCCGCCCGCCGCGCAGATCACCGCGCCCGCGGAGCCCAGCACGTCCAGCATCTCCGCGTTCGACAGCGACGCCCGCCAGCCCGGGATCGACTCCAGTTTGTCGAGCGTCCCGCCGGTGTGGCCGAGGCCGCGCCCCGACAGCTGCGGGACGGCCGCCCCGCACGCGGCCACCAGCGGCGCCAGCGGCAGGGTGATCTTGTCGCCGACGCCGCCGGTGGAGTGCTTGTCGGTGGTCGGACGCTCCAGCGCCGACCACTCCATCCGCTCGCCGGACCGGATCATCGCCTCCGTCCACCGGACCACCTCGGGACGGGACATGCCGTTCAGCAGGATCGCCATCGCCAGCGCCGACATCTGCTCCTCGGCGATCGCGCCGCGGGTGTAGGCGTCGACCGCCCAGTCGATCTGCTCGGGGGCCAACGCCCCGCCGTCACGCTTGGCGCGGATGACATCGATGGCGTCCACGGATCACGCTCTCTCAACTAGGTCGTCCGGGCCGAACGCGTCGGGCAGGACGTCCGACATGGGCAGGATGCCGCGCACGGTCTCCAGCAGCATGGGCGCGCCGCCGTGCTCCCAGAGGAGCTGGCGGCAGCGCCCGCACGGCATCACCGGGTCCCCGTGCTTGTCGACGACCGACACCGCGACCAACCGCGGGCGGGACGACTTGCCGGGCCCGTGCAGCGCCGACACGAGCGCGCACTCCGCGCACAGGCCGACGCCGTACGAGGCGTTCTCGACGTTGCATCCGGTGATGACCCGGCCGTCGTCCACCAGCGCGGCGGCGCCGACGGAGAAGCCGGAGTAGGGGCAGTAGGCACGGGTCATCGCCTCCCGCGCGGCGTCGCGCAGGGCAGGCCAGTCGATCTCCATACGCCCAACCTTTCAGTTCGCCGGCCGAGTTGACCTGCGGCGTGTTGTTGTTTTGACGGCCTCCTAACAACAACACGCCGCAAATCAACGGGCCTCGCCGCGCCGGTAGCGGAGACCGTTGGCGGCGGGCATGCGGAGGCGCTGGCTGGCCAGGGCCAGGACGAGCAGCGTCGTCAGGTGCGGCGTGAACGAGACCAGCTCGCCGGGGACGATGTCGCTCAGCAGGAACCAGATGAGCAGCGCGGCGGCCGCGACCAGCGACAGCACTGCGCCCAGGTAGGCGCCCCGCATGTCGCGGCGGCGCGCCACGTCCACCGCCGCCCCCGACCGCAGCCGGTTCGCCTTGACGCCCTGCCACACCGCGATGGCGATCAGCAGGATCGCGACGAACAGCAGCAGCGCGTGGACGGACTGCCCGCCGCCGCGCACGTTCATCGCGTCGGTGTAGCCGAACAGCAGCGAGCCCGCGGTGAGCCCGCCGGGCCGCCAGTTGCCGAAGATCATGGCGGCGAGGCCGATGAAGCCGCGGCCGTTGGTCTGGCCGTCCTGGTAGAACGGGGCGGCGACGGTGACCAGGAACGCGCCGCCCAGCCCGGCGAACCCGCCGGAGATCATCACGGCGGCGTACTTCATCCGGTAGACCTGCACGCCGAGCGACTCGGCCGCGTACGGGTCCTCGCCGCAGGACCGGATCCGCAGCCCGAACGCCGTCCGCCACAGCACGAGGAAGCTGGCCGGGACGAGCAGCAGCGCCACCAGCGTCAGCAGCGACATGTCGCTGGTCAGCCCGCGCACGATGCCCGCGATGTCGGAGACGAGGAACCAGTGGTGCCCCTCCAGCGAGCCGAGCCAGTCGGGACTCTGCCAGCCGCCTATCTTGCCGCCGGACAGCACCGGCAGCGTCAACGTCTTGATCGAGTCGACCGGCGGCGACTGCCGCGGCCCGCCGCCGAGCGCCTTCGCCTCGCCCTTGTCGAAGATCAGCCCGGCGAGGAACTGCGTCAGCCCCAGCCCGAGGATGTTGATCGCGACACCGGACACGATGTGGTCGACGCCGAACGACACGGTCGCGATGGCGTGCAGCAGCCCGCCGAGCGCGCCGCCGATGATCCCGGCGAGGACGCCGATCCACGGGCCCCACTGGTAGCCGGCCCAGGCGCCCGTCCAGGTCCCGAGGATCATCATGCCCTCGAGACCGATGTTGATCACGCCGGACCGCTCGGACCACAGCCCGCCGAGCCCGGCCAGGAAGATCGGCACGGCCAGCCGCAGCGCCGCGCTGATCGTCCCGCTGGAGGTCACCGGGTTCGCGTCGTCGATCACCCGGACCAGCGACAGCAGCACCAGCATCCCGGACGCGATCAGCAGGTAGTGCGGCCAGCGCAGCCGGCGCTTGCCGTTCGCGGCCTTCTTGACGGAGACCGTCCCGGTCGCGGTGCTCATGAGGCACTCCCAGCGGCCTCGCGGGCCAGGTCGTGGCCGGTGGCCAGCTCGGCGGCGACGGCCCGCTGCTGCAGCCGGATCTCCCAGCGCCGGACGAGCTCGTACACGATGACGACGGTCAGCACGACCACGCCCTGCATGACCCCGACGATCTCCTTCGGCACGTCGACCTCCTGGAGCACGTCGGAGGTCTGGTCGAGGAAGGCGAACAGCAGCGCGGCGAGCGCGATGCCGGCCGGGTGGTTGCGGCCGAGCAGCGCGACCGTGATGCCGGTGAAGCCGAGCCCGGCCGGGAAGTTCAGCGAGTACTCGTAGGACGCGCCGAGCAGCTCCGGCATGCCGATCAGGCCGGCGACCACGCCGGACGCCACCATCGTGTAGACGATCATGCGGCGGGCGTTGATGCCGCTGGCCTGCGCCGCGGACGCCGACAGCCCGGAGATCTTCAGGTCGAAGCCGAACCGGGTGCGGTTGATGACGACCCAGAACACGATCCCGACGATGATCGCGAGCGGCAGCAGCCCGTACACGTCGCCGGGCAGGTCGATGCCGATCGAGGACAGGAAGCCGTTCAGCCCGCCGACCCGTCCCGACCCGGGGATCTGCGGCGTCGCGACGTTGTTGCTGCCCGGCCGGACCTCGGCGAGCCGCTTGTCGTTCAGCAGGTAGGCGATCAGGCCGGTCGCGATCGCGTTCAGCATGATCGTGGACAGCACCTCGCTGACCCCGCGGGTGACCTTCAGCACGCCGGCGATCGCGGCCCACAGCCCGCCGACGACCATCGCCGCGACGATCACCAGCAGCTGACCGAACGGGGCGGGCAGCGCGACCGCGCCGCCGAGCGCTGCGGCGAGGAACGCGGCGAGCCGGTACTGGCCGTCCACGCCGATGTTCAGCAGCGCCATCCGGAACCCGATCGCGACCGCGACCGCCGACAGGTAGTAGCGGGTGGCGCGGTTCAGGATGTCGACGATCGAGTTCTCGGTGGTGCCGTAGTCGACCATGCTCTGGATCGAGCTGACCGGGTCGGCGCCGGTGATCCGCAGCAGGATCATCGTGATCGCGAGGGAGATCAGCAGCGCCAGCACCGGCGCGCCGATCTTCAGCCCGAGCCCCCGCGGGCCGAGCCCGCGCAGCATCGCCTTCCAGGACGGCACCGGCTCCGGCAGACCCGCCCCGGACGCCCCACCATCGGCGGCAGCAGGCCCCTCGTCCGGAGACGCCCCGCCCTTCGACGCTTCGCTCTCAGGTGCTTCGCCCTTGGGCGTCCCGCCCTTCGGCGCTTCGTTCTTGGGCGCCTTACCCTCTGGGGCTT
>NZ_SMKY01000245.1 GCF_004349235.1 Actinomadura darangshiensis
GCGGGGTGACGGTGTTGCGAGTGTGGTCGGCAGGGGTTAGGGTCGTCTAGGCGAACCGACGCTCCATCGACGCATTCGACGATCTGATGCCGGTGTTCCGCCCATCAATCCCCCCGTTCGAGAACCACCCCGTACCGGCCCTGAAAAAGGCCGGCACCTTGTCGACCTCGTTCGTCGACCCTGTCCCCAGGAAGCCGCCTCACGGGTTTTACACAGGGACCCCATGCCTATGCACAGCATGTGGACAACTCTGTGGACAACTCGTGAGAGAGTGAGTCTTCCGCGTCGCGGCGATGCCCTGCGAGGCGTGCCGTATCCCGCGGGAAAGCCGGGCAGTCAGGTACTCCGTTCGGCGGAGTTGTGGGGAGGGGACCTTGCGCATGGACGGTCAGGATCTCGGATCGGTCTGGGCTCGGACCCTCACCGCGCTGTCCGAGAGTGATCTGTCACCGAGCTACCGCGCATGGCTTCCCATGGTCCGTCCGCTGGCCCTCGTCGAGGGGACGGCACTTCTCGCCGCACCGAACGAGTTCGCCAAGGACGCGCTGGAGACGCGCCTCCGAAACCTCATCACGCAGGCGCTCTCCCGCGAGCTGGGCAGGGAGATCCGCGTCGCGGTGACCGTCCAGCCGGAGCCGCCTGGAGGTTCACGCCCCGGCGGCAATGAACCGCTCGCCGCACCGATTCCCGGGCCCGGTGCAGGGCCCGGCTTGCACGAGCCTGCCCCTCCTTATGGCGAGCCCTATGGGGAACGGTCACACGACGACCGCGAACGCGAACGTCCTTACACCGATCAGTCTTACGGTGACCCGTCGTCCTACCCGGAACGGCCGGAGCGGCCGGAGCGGCCGTATCCGGAGCAGCCGTACGGCGACCAGGGGTACCGGCCTCAGCCGGGGGGTCCCCACAGCCCCGGCCCGCCCGGA
This sequence comes from Actinomadura darangshiensis, assembly GCF_004349235.1. Taxonomy (GTDB): domain Bacteria; phylum Actinomycetota; class Actinomycetes; order Streptosporangiales; family Streptosporangiaceae; genus Spirillospora; species Spirillospora darangshiensis. The sequence continues at coordinate 927 of NZ_SMKY01000245.1, forward strand.
GGTTATCCACAGGCTCAGGACGACGACCGTGGAACATATCCGCCGGCGCCTCGTCCGCCCGCGTACGGGGCGGGCCCGGCCGGACGCGGCGGTCCCGCGCCGTTCGAGAACCGCGGCTACCCGTCCTATGGCGGCCAAGAAGGATTCGGCGGGCAAGAAGGGTTCGGCGGCCAGGAGGGGTTCGGCGGGGAGCCCCCGGGACGGCCGCCGCATTCGCATCTCAACGACCGCACGCTCGGCGCGCCGCGCCCCGGCGCCCGCGGGGGAGATCAGCGCGAGCCCCAGTCCGGCGGGAGCGAGCCGCCCCTCGGGCACGCCGACGACACGTTCCAGAGCGGCGGCGAGCCGTCCTCTTTCCCCGGCGGCGAGAAGCAGTACCGCGGTGAGGAGCCCTACCGGGGCGAGAGCCCCTTCCGGGACGACGAAGGCCAGGATCCCCGCGCCGCGGACCCCCGGGCCCCCGCGCCGGCTCCGGCTCCGCAGTCCGGCGCGTCCGAGCATGCGCGCCTGAACCCGAAGTACACGTTCGAGACGTTCGTCATCGGCTCGTCCAACAGGTTCGCGCACGCCGCCGCCGTCGCGGTCGCCGAGCAGCCGGCCAAGGCCTACAACCCGCTGTTCATCTACGGCGACTCGGGCCTGGGCAAGACGCACCTGCTGCACGCGATCGGCCACTACGCGCAGAGCCTCTTCAATGGGGCGCGCGTCCGCTACGTGAGCTCCGAGGAGTTCACGAACGACTTCATCAACTCGATCCGCGACGGAAAGGCGGACGGGTTCCGCCGCCGCTACCGGGATGTGGACATCCTCCTCGTCGACGACATCCAGTTCCTTGAGGGCAAGGAGCAGACGCAGGAGGAGTTCTTCCACACCTTCAACACGCTGCACAACGCCAGCAAGCAGATCGTGATCTCCAGCGACCGCCCGCCCAAGGAGCTGGTCACGCTGGAGGACCGGCTGCGCAACCGGTTCGAGTGGGGGCTGACGACCGACGTCCAGCCGCCCGAGCTGGAGACGCGGATCGCGATCCTGCAGAAGAAGGCGCGGCAGGAGGGCCTGGCGGCGCCGCCCGACGTGCTGGAGTTCATCGCCTCGCAGATCGCGACGAACATCCGGGAGCTGGAGGGCGCGCTGATCCGGGTGACGGCGTTCGCGAGCCTGAACCGGCAGTCGGTCGACATGAAGCTCGCCGAGATCGTCCTCAAGGACCTCATCCCGAACGACTCCGGCCCCGAGATCACCGCCGCGATGATCATGGCGCAGACGGTCGAGTACTTCGGGACGACGATCGACGACCTGTGCGGCCCGTCCCGGTCGCGGATGCTCGTCACCGCCCGGCAGATCGCGATGTACCTGTGCCGGGAGCTGACCGAGCTGTCCCTCCCCAAGATCGGCCAGCAGTTCGGCGGACGCGACCACACCACGGTCATGCACGCCGAACGCAAGATCCGGTCGCTGATGGCCGAGCGGCGCGCCATCTACAACCAGGTCACGGAGCTGACGGGGCGGATCAAGCACCAGGCGCGCAAGCGCTGACCGCCCCCGTCGTGCACAGTGTGGACAACCCCGCGGCACCCTTGTGGACGGGCGGTGGCCGCGTCGTCCACACCCTGGTCAGGGCAAAGAACCGACAAAAGGCGCGCCTCCCCCGAGAATCGGCACCGCTACTCACAAGTTGTGGAAAACTCTGGGGATTTTCGTGGATAACCCGGTGGGCAACCATGGGAGAAGCTGAGGATGAAGGGTGGACGGATGTGGACCGGCCGTGCACCCGCGCCGCGCTCCTGGGGAAAACCGGTGGACGACCTGGGGACGGCCTGTGGGCGGAGTCCGGCGATCAAGCCCTCTTCATGCACAGGCGGCCGAACCGCGGAACATACCCGTGGAGAACTCGTGGAAAACCGGGGGATGACATGAGGACGACCTGTGGGGATGATTTCGCCGTCCCCAGGCGCCCTCGCGCCGTCCACCGCCCATGCACAGCACCCGTGGACAGAGAAACGACACCTGACCTGGGAAAACGGGCTCTGTCCACACTATCCACCGCCCCTATTACTAGTACTGCTCTAGTTCTCTACCCAAGAAAAGATTCACCTCAAGTCAGGGCCTGGGGACAACGTGCCCCGAGCGCCCCGCCCGAGGCAAGATCAGCTCACCCTTGTCCGACACCTGCAGGAGGCGGGTCCCCTTGAAGTTCCGCATCGACAGAGACGCCCTGGCAGACGCCGTCGCCTGGACCGCACGCACGCTTCCCGTACGTCCCCCGGTGCCGGTCCTCGCGGGCATGCACATCGTCGCCGGGGGCGAGGGCAACGACGACCGGCTGAAGCTCTCGGCGTTCGACTACGAGGTCTCCGCGCAGGTGTCCACCGACATCGACGTGGAGGAGGCCGGAACGGCGCTGGTGTCCGGACGGCTCCTCGCCGAGATCTCGCGCAGCCTCCCTCCACACCCTGTGGAGGTGACGACCGACGGCGCGAAGGTGATGCTCCGCTGCGGGAGTGCGAAGTTCACACTCCTCACCATGCCTGTGGAGGACTACCCGACGCTGCCGGAGATGCCGCCGGCCGCCGGGTCGGTGGGCAGCGACGAGTTCGCCGCCGCCGTCTCCCAGGTCGCGATCGCCGCCGGCAAGGACGACACGATCCCGATGCTGACCGGCGTCCGGGTGGAGATCGAGGGCGAGACGGTCACGCTGGCGTCCACGGACCGCTACCGCCTGGCCGTCCGCGAGTTGCACTGGAAGCCGGAGCGCCCCGACTTCTCCGCCGTCGCGCTCGTCCCGGCCAAGACGCTCGCCGACACCGCCAAGTCGCTGACGGCGGGCGCCGAGGTGTCGATCGCGCTCGCGGGGACGGGCGGCACCGGCGAGGGCATGATCGGTTTCGAGGGCGGCGGCCGCCGCACCACGTCCCGGCTGCTGGACGGCGACTTCGTCAAGTACCGGTCGTTGCTGCCGAGCGAGTACGCGGGCCTCGCCGAGATCCAGACCGCCGCGTTCATCGAGGCCGTCAAGCGCGTCTCTCTGGTCGCCGAGCGGAACACCCCCGTCCGGCTGTCGTTCAGCCAGGGCGAGGTCGTCCTGGAGGCCGGGACCGGGGACGAGGCTCAGGCCGTGGAGGCCCTGGAGGCGTCCCTGGAGGGCGAGGACATCGACATCGCGTTCAACCCCGCGTTCCTCCTCGACGGGCTCTCCGCGATCGGCTCGGACGTGGCGCGACTGTCCTTCACGACGCCGACCAAGCCGGCCGTCCTCACCGGGAAGCCGCCGCAGGACGGGGAGAACCCGAACTACCGTTACCTGATCATGCCCGTCCGGCTGTCCGGGTAAGGACCGCCTCCCGGGCATGCCCCGGGACACGCCGGGGACGATGGTCCGCGGGGGAGCCGCTGCCCCCGCGGTAAGGCACAGGCAGTCACGCATTGGGGAGAGTCTCATGGAGCTCGGGATCATCGGCCTCGGCAAGATGGGCGGCAACATGGCCGAGCGGCTGCGCCGCGGCGGCCACACCGTCGTCGGCTACGACCGCGACACCTCGGTCAGCGACGTCGGCTCGGTCGAGGAGCTGGTCGGACGGCTCGCCGCGCCGCGCGCCGTGTGGGTGATGGTGCCCGCCGGGCAGCCGACCGCCGACACCGTCCACAGGCTGGGGGAAGTCCTGCAGCCCGGTGACCTGGTCATCGACGGCGGTAATTCACACTATGTGGACGACCAGAAGCACGGTGCGGACCTGGCCGCCAAGGGCATCGGCTTCGTCGACTGCGGTGTGAGCGGCGGCGTGTGGGGCCTGGAGAACGGCTACGCGCTCATGGTCGGCGGCGACGACGACAACGTGAAGCGGCTGATGCCGATCTTCGAGACGCTCAAGCCGGAGGGGGAGTTCGGCTTCGTCCACTCCGGCAAGGTCGGTGCCGGCCACTACGTGAAGATGGTCCACAACGGCATCGAGTACGCGATGATGCAGGCGTTCGGTGAGGGCTACGAGCTGATCGAGGCCAGCCCCCTCGTCACGAAGGTGCCGGAGACGTTCCTGAGCTGGCAGGAGGGCACCGTCATCCGGTCCTGGCTGCTCGACCTGCTGAACCGCGCGCTCGTCGACGACCCGGAGCTGGACGACCTGCGCGGCTACGCCAACGACTCCGGCGAGGGCCGCTGGACGGTGCAGGCCGCCGTCGAGCACGCCGTCCCGCTGCCCGCCATCAGCGCGTCCCTCTTCGCCCGCTTCGCCTCCCGCCAGGACGACTCCCCCGCCATGCGCGTCGTCGCCGCCCTCCGCAAGCAGTTCGGCGGCCACGCCGTCGAGTCCATCGGGGACGGCGACTCCCCCGGCGCCGACGTCGACCCCCCGAAGGTCTGACCAGGCTGCGGCCGGGCGCGAGGCTCCGGCCGCGCGCGGGAGCCTCTACGCTCGTGTCTCGTGCATGTCGCCCACCTCTCCTTGCAGGACTTCCGGTCCTATCCGACCGCCGAGGTCGCGTTGGAGCCCGGGGTCACGGCGTTCGTGGGGCCCAACGGTCAGGGCAAGACGAACCTGGTCGAGGCCATCGGATACGTCGCCTCGCACAGCAGCCACAGGGCCGCGACGGATGCGCCGCTCGTCCGGCATGGGGCGCCGCGGGCGATCGTCCGGGCCGGGGTGGTGAAGGACGACCGCAAGGCGCTGATCGAGCTTGAGATCAACCCGGGCAAGGCGAACCGGGCGCGGCTCAACCGGTCCCCTGTCCCCAGGCCGCGCGAGATCCTGGGGATGCTGCGGACGGTCTTGTTCGCCCCCGAAGACCTCGCGCTGGTGAAGGGCGACCCAGGGGAGCGGCGCCGGTTCATGGACGAGCTGCTCACCGCGCGGGCTCCACGATTCGCCGGTGTGCGGTCCGACTATGACCGCGTCCTCAAGCAGCGCAACGCCCTGTTGAAGTCGGCGGCCGCGCATAGGCGCTCCCCTGGCCCGGAGGTCCTCGCGACCCTGGACGTGTGGGATTCGCACCTGGCGCGTACAGGATCCGAGCTTCTGGCGGCACGGCTGGATCTGGTCGACGCGCTTAGGCCGCTCGTAGGGAAGGCCTATGCCGACCTTGCGCCGCACAGTGGCGCGGCCGAGCTTGTCTACAAGAGCTCGCTGGGCGATGTGGAGTTGTCCACAGACCGTGGACAACTCGCCGAGCAACTCCTGGCGGCGGTGGGCGAATCGCGCAAGCAGGAGCTGGAGCGCGGGGTGAGCCTCGTCGGCCCGCACCGGGACGAGCTCGTCCTGCGCCTGGGGGAGCTGCCTGCGCGCGGTTACGCCAGCCATGGCGAGTCGTGGTCGTTCGCGCTCGGGCTGCGGCTGGCCGCGTTCGACCTGCTGCGCGCGGACGGCGACGACCCCGTCCTCATCCTCGACGACGTGTTCGCCGAGCTGGACACGGGACGGCGGAGCCGGCTGGCCGAGCTGGTGGCGCCGGCCGAGCAGGTCCTGATCACGGCGGCCGTCCCCGCCGATGTCCCGGCCGAATTGACGGGGGGCTCGTATACCGTCTCCGACGGCAAGGTCGTCCGCGACTGACCGCGCGGGGCGCCTGCACGGCACCAGGGCGCTTGAACGGCACGAGGGCGCTTGAACGGCACCAGGGCGCTTGAACGGCACCAGGGAAGGGGCGAGTGCGTGACCGACGATCCACAGGATGTGGACGGCTCCGCCGATTCCGCCGACCCTGCGACGCCCCCGGCGAAGTCGGGCATCGAGCTGGCCCGCGAGGCCCTCGCCCAGGCCAAGGCGGACGCCATGAAGCGCGGCAGCGTCCCCGGCAACGGCAGGAAGCGCAAGGGCGGCCGGCCCGTCCGCGTCCGGGAACCCGGACGCGGCGGCGACCCGAAGATGTTCGGCGCGGCGATCCACGAGCTGATGGCGTCGCGCGGGTGGGAGCAGCGGGCGGCCGTCGGCGGCGTGTTCGGGAACTGGGCGGGCATCGTCGGCGCGGAACTCGCCGAGCACACCCGCCCGGACCGCTTCGAGGACGGCGAGCTCACCGTCGCCGCCGATTCGACGACCTGGGCGACGCAGCTGCGGCTGCTGTCGTCCACGCTCGTCCGCCGGCTGAACGAGGAACTCGGGCACGGCACCGTCCGCCGGGTGAAGGTGGTGGGTCCCTCGTCCGGGCCGCGGCGGACGGGCGCCTGGCGCGCCCGCTGACTGCGAACATGTGTTCGGGGTGTCGATCCCTCGATTCGGCGGCGAGCGCCACGCAGGCCAGAGAACCCCCCGGGCCCTATGGGGGGATGTGGCTCCAGGCCCACTCGGGCGCCACACGCGCACACAGCGCTCGACAGTGCCACTTTCCGCCGTGTCACCCGGTAGAATGATTCTGGGTTCAGGATGCTGCGCCGTCATGGGGTGCCCGGGGCTCTCACCAACGTGAACAGAGCACAACCGGGTGCCCTCGTGTGTGTTACGGGGCACACCGCGCCTCCCTCGGGCGCGGAACGGCAGACATCCCCGGCAGGAGGATCTTCCTTTGGCGTACGACGCTAGTTCGATCACTGTCCTTGAAGGGCTTGAGGCGGTTCGCAAGCGCCCGGGCATGTACATCGGCTCGACCGGTGAGCGCGGCCTGCACCACCTCGTCTACGAGATCGTGGACAACTCGGTCGACGAGGCCCTGGCCGGCTACGCCGACGAGATCGTGGTCACGCTGATGGCCGACGGCGGCGTCAGCGTGCTCGACAACGGGCGCGGCATCCCGGTCGGCGAGCATCCGGTGGAGAAGCGCCCGGCCATCGAGTTGGTGCTGACCACGCTGCACGCGGGCGGCAAGTTCGACGGCAAGTCCTACGCGGTCTCGGGCGGCCTGCACGGTGTCGGCTCCGCGGTGGTGAACGCGCTGTCCACCCGGCTGGAGGCCGAGGTCCGGACCGACGGCCACGTATGGCGCCAGTCGTACACGTGGCAGGGGCCGGAGACCGAGCTCCGCAAGGGCGAGGCGACCGAAGAGACCGGCACGATCATCAGGTTCTGGCCGGACCCCGACATCTTCGAGACCCTCGAATGGAACTTCGAGACCCTCTCCCGGCGCATGCAGGAGATGGCGTTCCTCAACCGCGGCCTGTCCATCACGCTGCGGGACGAGCGGCCCGACCACTCCAACGGTGAGCCGCACGTCGTCCGGTACCACTACGAGGGCGGCATCGAGGACTTCGTCCGCTACATCAACGCGCGCAAGGACGCCGTCCACGAGTCGGTCGTCTACTTCGACGACGACACCACGGGCATGTCGATCGAGATCGCCATGCAGTGGAACTCGTCCTACGCCGAGTCGGTGCACACCTTCGCCAACACGATCAACACGGCGGAGGGCGGCACCCACGAGGAGGGCTTCCGGGCGGCGCTCACCACGATCGTCAACCGGTACGCCCGCGACAAGGGCCTGCTGCGCGACAAGGACGACAACCTGACCGGCGAGGACGTCCGCGAGGGCCTCACCGCGATCATCTCGATCAAGCTGGCCGACCCGCAGTTCGAGGGGCAGACCAAGACCAAGCTCGGCAACACCGAGGCCAAGTCGTTCGTGCAGAAGGCGTGCAACGAGCACCTGCGCGACTGGTTCGAGGAGAACCCCGGCGAGGCCAAGGAGATCATCAACAAGGCGTCGCAGGCGGCGCGGGCGCGGGTCGCGGCGCGGCAGGCGCGCGACCTGACCCGCCGCAAGAGCCTGCTGGAGTCGACGTCGCTGCCCGGCAAGCTGTCGGACTGCCAGTCCACCGACCCGGCCAAGTCCGAGCTGTACATCGTCGAGGGCGACTCGGCGGGCGGCTCCGCGAAGGGCGGCCGGGACCCGCACTTCCAGGCGATCCTCCCGATCCGCGGCAAGATCCTCAACGTGGAGAAGGCCAGGATCGACAAGATCCTGAAGAACAACGAGGTGCAGGCGATCATCACGGCGCTCGGCACCGGCGTGCACGACGAGTTCGACATCACCAGGCTCCGCTACCACAAGATCATTCTGATGTCGGACGCCGACGTCGACGGCCACCACATCAACACGCTGCTGATGACGCTGCTGTTCCGGTTCATGAAGCCGCTGATCGAGGCCGGCCACGTGTACCTGTCGCAGCCGCCGCTCTACAAGATCAAGTGGGACGCGCGGGGCAACGAGGCCGACTACGCCTTCTCCGACGCCGAGCGGGACGCGACCATCGAGGCCGGGATCGCCGCCGGCAAGCGCGACCCGCGTCCCCGCGACCTGGTGCAGCGCTTCAAGGGCCTCGGCGAGATGAACGCCAACGAGCTCTGGGACACCACCATGGACCCCGACAACCGGGTCCTGCTGCAGGTCCAGCTGGACGACGCCGCCCAGGCGGACGAGCTGTTCAGTGTGCTCATGGGCGAGGAGGTCGAGCCCCGCCGGGAGTTCATCCAGCGCAACGCCAAGGACGTGCGCTTCCTCGACATCTGAGGTACGCGTAGGCCGGGCTCCCTGGCCGACTCCCACAGGACGTACCTCGTTTCCACCGAGTAGAAGAGGTCTTGAGAGTGACGGACGTGACCACAGAGGGTGGACACCCGGGCGAGCGGATCGAACCGGTCGACATCCAGGTCGAGATGCAGAAGAGCTACCTCGACTACGCGATGTCGGTCATCGTCGCGCGCGCGCTGCCCGAGGTGCGCGACGGCCTCAAACCGGTGCACCGCCGCGTCCTTTACGCGATGTACGACGGCGGCTACCGGCCCGACCGCGGCTACTTCAAGTGCGCCCGCGTCGTCGGCGACGTCATGGGGAACTACCACCCGCACGGCGACTCCGCCATCTACGACGCGCTCGTCAGGCTCGCGCAGCCCTGGTCGATGCGGTACCCGCTGGTCGACGGCAACGGCAACTTCGGCTCGCGCGGCAACGACCCGGCCGCGGCGATGCGGTACACCGAGTGCCGCATGGCGCCCCTCGCGATGGAGCTGCTGCGCGACATCGACAAGGAGACCGTCGACTTCTCCCCCAACTACGACGGCCGCTCGCAGGAGCCGGACGTCCTGCCGTCCCGGTACCCGAACCTGCTGGTCAACGGGTCCGCCGGCATCGCGGTCGGGATGGCGACCAACATCCCGCCGCACAACCTGCGCGAGGTCGCCGACGGCGTCCGGTGGTACCTGGACAACTACGGTGCGTCCGACGAGGACCTCCTCGAAGCGCTGATCGAGCGGGTCAAGGGCCCCGACTTCCCGACCGCCGGCCTGATCGTCGGCCGCAAGGGCATCGAGGAGGCCTACCGCACCGGGCGCGGCTCGATCACCATGCGGGCCGTCATCGAGGTCGAGGAGATCCAGGGCCGCACCTGCCTCGTCGTCACCGAGCTCCCCTACCAGGTCAACCCCGACAACCTCGCCCTCAAGATCGCCGACGGGGTGAAGGACGGCAAGCTCGACGGCATCGCCGACGTCCGCGACGAGACGTCCGGCCGGACGGGGCAGCGCCTCGTCATCGTCCTGAAGCGGGACGCCGTCGCCAAGGTCGTCCTGAACAACCTGTACAAGCACACGCAGCTGCAGGAGACGTTCGGCGCGAACATGCTCGCGCTGGTGGACGGCGTGCCGCGCACCCTGCGCATCGACCAGTTCGTCCGGCACTGGGTCGCGCACCAGATCGACGTCATCGTCCGCCGCACCCGGTACCTGCTCCGCAAGGCCGAGGAGCGCGCCCACATCCTGCGCGCGCTGCTGAAGGCCCTCGACCGGATCGACGAGGTCATCGCGCTGATCCGGCGGTCGCCGTCCGCGTCGGAGGCGCAGCAGGGCCTGATGAGCCTGCTGGAGATCGACGAGGTCCAGGCGCAGGCGATCCTCGACATGCAGCTGCGCAAGCTCGCCGCCCTGGAGCGCCAGCAGATCACCGACGAGTACGACAAGCTCATGACGGAGATCGCCGACTACACCGACATCCTCGCCTCGCCGGAGCGGCAGCGGCGGATCGTCGGCGACGAGCTCGCCCCGATCGTCGAGAAGTTCGGCGACGACCGGCGCACCGAGATCATCCCGTTCGACGGGGACGTGTCGTACGAGGACCTCATCGCCGAAGAGGACGTCGTCGTCACCATCACCCGCGGCGGCTACGCCAAGCGCACCAAGTCCGACCTGTACCGGGCCCAGCGGCGCGGCGGCAAGGGGGTGCGCGGCGCGCAACTGAAGCAGGACGACATCGTCGACCAGTTCTTCGTCACCACGACGCACCACTGGATCCTGTTCTTCACCAACAAGGGCCGGGTGTACCGGGCGAAGGCGTACGAACTGCCCGACTCCGGACGCGACTCGCGCGGCCAGCACGTCGCGAACCTGCTCGCCTTCCAGCCCGACGAGCACATCGCCCAGGTCATGGACCTGCGCGACTACGACGTCGCCCCCTACCTCGTCCTCGGGACGAAGAAGGGCCGCGTCAAGAAGACCGCGCTCCGCGACTTCGACTCGCCCCGCACCGGCGGCATCATCGCGATCAACCTCGTCGACGAGGACGAGGTGATCTCCGCGCGGCTCGTCTCGTCCGAGGACAACCTGCTCATGGTCTCCACCGGCGCGCAGGCGATCCGCTTCCGCGCCGACGACGAGTCGCTGCGCCCGATGGGGCGCGCCACCTCCGGCGTCATCGGCATGCGGTTCGAGGAGGACCAGGAGGTCCTCAACATGCTGGTCGTCCAGGACACCTCGTACGACGTGCTGGTGGCCACCCGGGGCGGCTACGCCAAGCGCACTCCCGTGGACCAATATCCTCTTCAGGGTCGTGGGGGTAAGGGCGTCCTCACCGCTAAGATCGTTGAATCGCGCGGCATGCTGGTAGGGGCCCTGATGGTGGGCCCGGACGACGAGGTCTTCGCGATGACGTCCAACGGCGGCGTAATCCGCACCACTGCCGCCGAGATCAAGCAGTCCGGCAGGCAGACCATGGGCGTCCGCCTGATGAACCTCGCGGACGGCGACAGCGTGGTGGCCATCGCGAGGAACGTAGAGTCCATGGAGGACTCGGACGACGCCGAAGGGGGCGACGGTGAGTGACGTACTCTGCGTCGTCACAGAGCCGCTAGGCCAGGAGGACACGTGAGCACCGAGCCCGGCAAGGACGAGGACGGGCCCGGCACGGGCAAGGACGCCGCAGAGGCGCCCGCAGAGGACAGCGCCGCGAAGCCGGACGAGGGCACCGCGGCCAAGAAGCCGGGCGGAGCCAAGACCGGCGGGGCCAAGCCGGCCGCGAAGCAGGGCAAGACGGTGGCCGCCGCGTCCGCCAAGTCGGGACGGGACGAGACGACCGTCGACATCGAGACGCCGTCGTCGTCCTCGTCCTCCGCGGCGGACGAGACCCGTACCGACCTCAGCCATCTCGACGACGAGCCGGCCAAGCCGGCCGACCCGCCCGAGATCGCCCCGGTCAAGGACACCGCCGACCCGCCCAAGCCAGAGAAGCCGGCCGCGCCCGAGAAGCCGGCCCCGTCCCGTCCGTCGGGCAAGCCCTCCGGCGCGTCCGCGCCCTCCGGCCGGTCCTCCAGCCCGGCCGCGGCCTCGCCCTCGCCGGGCAGGCCGTCCAGCCCGGCTTCGCCCTCCGCCCCGGCGGGCCCGGCGGGCTGGGCCAAACCCGCCGAGCCGCCCGCTTCGGTGTCGACAGGACGTACGGAGCAGCCCGCCAAGCCGTTCAACCCGTCCGGCAACTCCTCGTCCAGCGGCGGCTCGGGCTCGGGACGCCGCGGCTTCGCCGGCACCATCCTGAAGGACCGCCCGTCCACCTCGGCGGCCCCGGCGAACGCCGCCGCCAAGACCGCCGGCGGCAAACCGGCCCGCAAGGCCCAGCTCCAGCTGGCCAGGCTCGAACCCTGGTCGGTGATGAAGTTCAGCTTCGTCATGTCGCTGGTCTGCTTCGTCATCCTGCTGGTCGCCGTCGTCGTCCTGTACGTCATCCTGTCCGGCCTGGGCGTGTTCGACGCGATCAGCGACACGATCAACAGCCTCACCAAGGAGCAGGGCGAGACCACCGGAAGCGTGGACGCCGGCAGCTGGTTCTCCTTTATCCGCGTCTTCGGCTACACCGTCCTCGTCGGCGCCCTCAACGTCCTGCTCATCACCGCCCTCTCCACGGTCGGCTCCGTCATCTACAACCTGGCCGCCGACCTCGTCGGAGGCGTCGAAGTCACCCTCAAGGAGGCCGAATAGCCCCCACCCGCCGCCGCCCCGCAATCGATTTCCGGTTGCCCGCCCCGATGGGGTAACCTCTCGTTGCGCCGCCAGGAGCGGCGGCACACCCCGGGCCTATAGCTCAGTCGGTTAGAGCGCATCCCTGATAAGGATGAGGCCGGAGGTTCAAGTCCTCCTAGGCCCACTCGTAGTTGGGAGTGATGTGTCGACGGAAAGCGTCGACCGTCACTCCTTCGTCGTGTTTGCCCCGGGG
>NZ_SMKY01000246.1 GCF_004349235.1 Actinomadura darangshiensis
GGGGTGGGGAGCGGGATCCTGGTGGCCAAGCCGTACATGACGCGCCGGGCGCTGGCCACCGCGCGGCGCCAGTGGTCCGAGGTCGCGTGGACGGTCTCGGCGCCCGAGCTGGGGTTCGACGCGTTCGCTCGGGACGAGCGGCAGTTCGTCGAGCTGATGGTGGGGGACCTGCAGCGGATGGTCGTCTACGCGGAGCGGGGCTTCCAGGTGCCGATGCCCGTCCCCGCGGCGGCGTGGGCGGCGTATGAGGAGCTCGTCCGGCTCGGCTACGACAGGCACGTGATCAAGTGATCACGCGCGGGAGGAACCTGCCGTGGCGCTAGGCGGCCGTGGTGGGACGGTGCGGGGCGATCACGCGGCCGTCGGGAAGCAGCTCTCCGGTGTCCTCGAAGACGACGATGCCGTTGCAGAGGAGGCTCCACCCCTGCTCGGGGTGCGCGGCGATGATGCGCGCGGCCTCGCGGTCGAGGTCGTCGGGCGTCGGACAGGGCGGGTCGTGCGGGCAGATGAGGTCGTGCTGAGCGGTCACGGGGTTCCTCCACAGTGTCCCTGTGATTAAGGACATAGTGCAGCCTGCCGCTGTGCGTCCGAAATATGCAAGTGGATGGCGGATTCTTTACTCTTGAGTACGTGTGAACGACCGAAAGATCGGGCATTCGGGGCGTTTCATCGCAAGAGGCCCTCGTCCGGTTCGCCGCCGTGATCGACGTCCAGCCCGACGACGGACGTGCACCCCGTGCAGATCCATTCGGCGATGACGGCCTCGGAGTTGGTGGCGTGCGTCCGGTAGGGGCGGTCGACGGTCCTGCGCCGCATCCCGTGGCCGCAGGAGGAGTGCAGGAGCCGGCCGCAGGTGGGGCACGGCCAGACGTCCTCGCGGCGCAGGTTGCACTGGGGGCACATCGGCGACTCGTAGTGCCCGGCCGGCTCGCCGAACTCCAGCTCGGTGAGCCACTCGTGCTCCAGATCGAGGTACTCGTCCCCCGGCCAGTGGTGGTCGGCCAGCCACGCGAGGTACTCCTCGTCGCCCGGGCCGAGGACGGCCGTCAGCGACTCGGGGTGCTCGCTCTGCGAACGGTGTCGGCGCCTGCCGCGCCGCGCGGTGGCCAGGAGTGTGAGCAGGCCCAGGAGCGCGGCCGCGGCGAGGCCTGTCGGCAGGGGCATCGCGGCGTCCTCAGATGATCTTGTGGCGGGGAGGTCCGATCATGAATGCACTTCACAAAACGCTGCGAACGCTACAAGAAAGGCTCTTAACCGAAAAGTCGATCAAAAAGATTCTTTACGTGGATCATGACCGGGCCCGGCGCCCGAAACCGGGCGGGTCGCGCGTCCGGAACCGCACGGCCTGCGGGAACCGGACCCCCGAGCCTCCTGGACGGGCGCCTGCGGCCGCGGGGGTTTCACTCTCCGCTGAATCCCCTGATCATGGGCCCTGCGGCGAGGGTCCGAGGTCAGTCCTTGCGCCCCATCACGGCCACCATCTGGGTGTGCAGGGGATGCTCCAGCGGACCGACCGGCCCGTCCGGGCGCCACTGCGTCACATGCGCCACCCCCGGCTCCAGGATCGTCAGCCCCTCCATGAACCGCTCGACGTCGGAGGAGTGGCGGAAGTACGACCCGCCCAGCCCGGACTGCAGGATGCGCTTGGCCTCCTCGACCCGCGGGTCGTCCCCCGAGTCGTGCAGGTGGGTGAGCATGACGTGGCTGCCGGACGCCAGGAACGGCCGCAGCGCCCGGACGACGCCGGCGGGGTCCCGCTCGTCCGGCACATGGTGCATGATCGCGGCCAGCACGACCCCCACCGGCCGCGACAGGTCGAGCAGCCTGGTCAGCGCCGGGTCGCGGAAGAACTTCTCCGGCTCGTACAGGTCGCCCTGGATGAACGTCGCGACGCCGGTCTCGGTGAGCAGCGCCCGTCCGTGCGCGAGGACGATCGGGTCGTTGTCGACGTAGACGACCCGCGCGTCCGGGTTCGCGGTGCGGGCGAACTGGTGCACGTTGGACGCCGTGGGCAGCCCCGACCCGATGTCGACGAACTGGTCGATCCCGAGGTCGCGGGCCATGTAGGTGACCGCCCGCTCGATCGCGACCCGGTTGCCCCGCGCGACCACCGGTGCCTCCGGCACGAGCTGCATCACCATGTCGGCCACCTCGCGGTCGGCGGCGAAGTTGTCCTTGCCGCCGAGGAAGTAGTCGTAGACCCGCGCGAACGTCGGCGTGGTGGGATCGATGCCCGGAGGCGCGCTCTCGGGAAGCTCATCAGCCACGCGGGGCTCCTTCTGCTCTGGGCCGCGGACGCCCGGACCCGGCGGCGGCGCGGGCCCCTAGCGTAGGCCGAAACGCCTTGCCCGGCAGGGCTTTCACGCCTTCTCCGGGTGCGGAGGGGTGCGGTTTTCCGCAGGGCGGGGGTGCGGGATGCGGCCGGACGGGTCGGCGGTGTCCGCCATGGTGGCGGAGGACGCCCGGTTCCTAGCGTCGTAGGCATGATCGAAATGGCGTACACGGCGTCCGGGAGCGAGCCCGCCGGAGGCATCGCGGGCTGGGCGACCGACCTGATGGACAAGCTCGGCGCGCCCGGCGCGGGGCTGGCGATCGCGCTGGAGAACCTGTTCCCGCCGCTGCCGAGCGAGGTGATCCTGCCGCTTGCGGGGTTCACCGCCGCGCAGGGCCGGATGAGCCTGGCCGCGGCCATCGCCTGGACGACGGCCGGCAGCGTCGTGGGCGCGCTGGCCCTCTACGGCATCGGCGCGCTGATCGGGCGGGACCGGATCCGCGCGCTGGTCGCCCGGCTGCCGCTCGTCAAGCTCTCCGACCTTGACCGGACGGAGGCGTGGTTCGCGCGGCACGGCGGCAAGGCGGTGCTCTTCGGCCGCATGATCCCGATCTTCCGCAGCCTGATCTCCGTCCCGGCCGGGGTGGAGCGGATGCGGATGACGGCGTTCCTCCTCTACACCACCCTCGGCAGCCTGCTGTGGAACACGGCGTTCGTGCTGGCCGGCTACGGGCTCGGCGACAACTGGCGGACGGTCGAGGAGTACGTCGGCGTCTACTCCAAGGCCGTGGTCGCGGTCGTCGCGGTGCTTGCGCTGGTGTTCCTCGCCGTCCGTATCGTGAAGTCGCGCAAGCCAGGGACAGGGGCACATCGAGCGGAGACCAGAGAATTCGAACGTGATCGCATCTTCTAAGCCGCACGGCGGGCCGGGCGGCGTCGCGCGGGCCGCGGCGGGACTGGCGCTCGGCGCGGCCACCGCCGGCGCGGAGCTGGTCCTGCTGGCGGCGGCGGCGCTGCTGACGGCCTACTCGCTGGCGTTCTCGCGCGGCCGCCGGACGGTGCCCACCGTCGTCGCGGACGGCGCCCAGTTGCTCACCGAGCTGGAACGCCGGCGGCTGAGGATGTTCCACGGCGAGGACAGGGCCGTCCAGTACGGCCCGCTGAAGGCGCTGGCGTACCTCGTCCTGCGGGTGCCGGTCGGGCTGCTCGGCGGTGTGATCCTGCTGCTGATCGCCTACGGTTCGGCCGCCGGGGCCCGGCTCGCGCTGGGCTGGTGGGTCACGGGCGACTACCTGGACGGCATCCCGCCGGCCTGGTGGATCGTCCTGTACACCGCGATCGTGGGGATCGTGCTGCTCTTCCTCGCCGTCCAGGGGCTGGTCGGGGTCGTGGCGCTGGAGAAGAGCGTGGCGCGGCGCTGCCTCGGGCCGAGCCCGCTGGAGGAGTACGAGCGCCGCATCGCGCAGCTGTCGGTCACCCGGGCCGAGGTCGTGGACGCGGTGGACGACGAGCGCCGCCGCATCGAGCGGGACCTGCACGACGGCGTCCAGCAGCGGCTCGTGGCGCTCGGCATGCTGATCGGGCGCGCCCGCCGCGCCGGCGACCACGAAAAGGCGTCCGAGCTGCTGAAACAGGCGCACGAGGAATCCCAGCGCGCCCTCGCGGACCTGCGGGAGGTCACCTGGCGCGTCTACCCGGCCGCGCTCGACGGCGAGGGCCTGCGGGCGGCGCTGGAGACGGTCGCCGAACGGTCCGCGGTGCCGGTGGCGATCGAGTACGACGTGCCCGGACGGCCCCCGCACGCGGTCGAGACCGCCGCCTACTTCGTCGTCTGCGAGGCGGTCACCAACGCCGCCAAGCACTCCGGCGCCGCCCGCGTGCGGGTCGCCGTCGAGGGATCCGCGACAATGATCGGCGTGCGCATCGAGGACGACGGGGCCGGGGGAGCCGACCCGGCCGGCGGCGGGCTCGCCGGACTGGCCCGCCGGGTCGCCGCGCAGGACGGGACGTTCACCGTGGACAGCCCGCGCGGCGGCCCGACCGTGATCACCGCGGAGCTGCCGTGCGGGTGATGCTGGCCGAGGACTCGACGCTCCTCCGCGAGGGCCTGGTGCGGCTGCTCGCCGAGGAGGGCCACCAGGTGGACGCGGCGGTCGGCGACGGCGGCGCGCTGATCGCGGCGGTGGCCGCGTCGGGCGGGCAAGGCCCTCCCGACGTCGTGGTCGTGGACGTCCGGATGCCGCCCACGCACACCGACGAGGGCCTGCGCGCGGCCCTGGAGATCCGGCGGCGCTGGCCGGGCGTCGGGGTGCTCGTCCTGTCCCAGTACGTGGAGAAGCGCTACGCCACCGAGCTGATCACCGCGGACACCACCGGCGTCGGCTACCTGCTGAAGGACCGCGTCGCGCAGGTGGACGAGTTCCTGGACGCCCTCGACCGGGTCGGCGCGGGCGGCGCCGCGTTCGATCCCGAGGTGGTGCGGCGGCTGCTGGCGCACAGCACGCACGCCGACCCGCTGGCCCGCCTCACCCCGCGCGAGCGGGACGTCCTGGACAACATGGCCCAGGGCCATACCAACGCCTCGATCGCCGCGAACCTCCACATCTCGCAAAGCGCGGTCGAGAAGCACGTCAACGCGATCTTCGACAAGCTCGACCTGTCGCACGCGGCCGGTTACAGTCGCCGCGTCCTCGCCGTCCTGCGGTATCTGGGCTCCTGAAACCTCCGCCGCAGAAAAGGACTAACGGGCATAGACCGGGTAGGGCACCGGACGTACGATTCGCGGGCACCGTGACGCCCGAGGGCGGGACGACCGGCACGGGCCATCGCCCTGGGCGCCGACGAGCCGACTCTCAACGTGGAGGGAGAGGTCGTGGCGGACACCAACCGAGGCGTCGTCTACCAGGGGCCGGGGAAGGTCACGGTCGAGGACCTGGACTACCCCAAGCTCGAACTCGCCGAGCAGAACGGGCGCAAACTGGAGCACGGCGCCATCCTGAAGGTACTGGCGACCAACATCTGCGGCTCCGACCAGCACATGGTGCGCGGCCGGACGACCGCGCCCGCCGGGCTCACGCTCGGCCACGAGATCACCGGCGAGGTGATCGAGACCGGCAGGGACGTCGAGTTCGTCAAGGAGGGCGACCTCGTCAGCGTCCCGTTCAACATCGCCTGCGGACGCTGCCGCAACTGCAAGGAGCGCCATACGGGCGTGTGCGAGAACGTCAACCCGGCACGGGCGGGCGCGGCGTACGGGTACGTCGACATGGGCGGCTGGCACGGCGGCCAGGCCCGGTACGCCGTCGTCCCGTACGCGGACTTCAACCTGCTGAGGTTCCCCGGCGACCGCGACACCGTGATGGCGAAGCTGCCCGACCTGGCGATGCTGTCGGACATCTTCCCGACCGGCTACCACGGCGCCTACACCGCGGGCGTCACCACCGGCTCCACCGTGTACGTGGCGGGCGCGGGCCCGGTCGGCCTCGCCAGCGCGACCGCCTGCCTGCTGCTCGGCGCCGCCGCCGTGATCGTCGGCGACATGAACCCGCGGCGGCTGGAGCAGGCCCGCGGCTTCGGCTGCGAGACGATCGACCTGTCCCGGCACGGCGACGTGCCCGAGCAGATCGAGCAGGTCCTCGGCGTCCCCGAGGTGGACGCGGCCGTCGACTGCGTCGGGTTCGAGGCGCGCGGCCACGGCCCGGAGGGGTCGGCGGGGGAGCAGCCCGCGACCGTCCTCAACACGCTGATGGACATCACCCGCGCCGCCGGCGGCCTCGGCATCCCCGGCCTGTACGTGACGGGCGACCCGGGCGCGCCGGACGAGAACGCCAAGGTCGGGCAGCTCGGGCTGCGGATCGGCCTCGGCTGGGCCAAGTCGCACTACTTCGTCACGGGCCAGTGCCCGGTCATGAAGTACAACCGGCAGCTGATGATGGCGATCCTGCACGACCGCGTCCAGATCGCGCGGAACGTCAACGCGGCGGCCATCCCGCTGGACCAGGCGCCGGAGGGCTACGCCGAGTTCGACCGGGGCGCGGCGCGCAAGTACATCCTCGACCCGCACGGCGCGGTGCGGGCCGCGGCCTGACCCGCTGGGGCGCCGGGTCCGGGCCCGGCGCCCCTACTCGATCCCCTCGGCGATCCGCAGCGCCATCGCCATGATGGTGAGCTGCGGGTTCACCTCGGGGCAGCTCGGCAGGACGGACGCGTCCGCGATGTGCACGCCGCGCACGCCCCGCAGCCGTCCGGACGGGTCCACGGGCGCCCGCGCCTCGCCGGCGCCGAGCTTCGCCGTCCCCGTCGGGTGGAACCCGGCCAGATGCAGGTCGGCGGCGGACGCCATCGCGACGGCGTGCGTCAGCTCGGCCTCGTCCCGGGCCACCGGGCGGCGCGGGAGGCCGGTGAGCACCTCGGCGGCCCCGGCGGCGAACAGGATCCGGCCCATCGCGACGAGCGCGCGGCGCAGCCGTGCCGCGTCCTCCCCGGCCAGGTCGTAGCGGACGAGCGCGCGGTGGCGGGCGCCGTGCACGCGGCCGGACGGCGCGTCCGCGATCATGGCGCCGAGGACGGCGAGGCGGTCGGCGTCCTCCAGCTCCCGGCGCAGGGACCGTCCCGCGCCCGGCAGCGGGAACGAGCTCATGCCGGGCGGGCTCGCGGTCGCCTCGATGAGGATCCCGTCGCCGTGCAGTTCCTCGATGCCGACGCTCTGCATCACGCCCGACCACGACACGACCGGCTCGGCGAACCGTCCGGCGACGTTCGTGGCGGGGTGCACGGCCATGCCGCGTCCCAGCTCCGGATGCCCGCCGAGCCCTGAGCGCCGCAGCAGCAGCGGCGTCTGCGTGGCACCGGCGGCGACGACCACGCGGGGGGTGAGGATCTCCAAGGCCGTGCCGTCCGGACGGTGCGCGCGTACGCCGACCGCGACACCGCGTTCGACCAGGATGCGTTCGGCACGCGCCCGCGTCACGATCCGCGCTCCCGCCGCGCACGCCTGGGGGAGCGCGTTCAGATGGACGCCGTACTTGGCGTTGTGAGGGCAACCGGCCGCGCACTGCCCGCTGCCCACGCAATCCGGGGCGTTGCGCCGCAGCGGCGCGGCCCGCCAGCCGAGCCTTTCCGCGCCTTCCAGGGCGAGCAGCCCGTTGCGGCCGAGCGGCCCGACCGGCTGCCGCGCGACCCTCAGCGTGGCCTCCACCTCGTCGAGATGCCCGCCGAAGTCCTCGACCGGGACCCCGAGCGCCGCCCATCGCCGCAGGACGCGGCCGGGCGTCCGGTAGCAGGTTCCGCTGTTGACGACGGTCGTCCCGCCGACGGCCCGGCCCTCGGGCAGCAGCACGGGCGGACGGCCGAGCGCCATGCTGGAGCCGCCGTCCCGGTACAGGTCGAGGAACCGGTCCAGCGGCGGACGGTCGCGGAACTCCGCGACCGCGAACCGCCGTCCCTCCTCCATGATGACCACGGACATGCCGCGCCTCGCCAGCGTCCGCGCGGCCATCGCGCCACCGGCGCCCGACCCGATCACGACGGCGTCCGCGGTCGAGCAGGCGGGCCATTCGCCGGACGGCGTGCAGTCCAGCGGCGCGTCGGGACGAGGCTCCCCGGCCGCCCCGGGGATCGGCAGCAACTCGGTCCCGGCGGCGAGCAGCAGCGGGATCTTCAGCGTCTCGACGAGCCGGGCCGCCGGCTCGCGCGACGTCAGCAGCGCGCAGAACGCGTCCCGGCGGTCGGCGTCGAGGTCGTCCAGGCGATGTCCCGTGGCGAGCCGCGAGAGCGTGTCGAGGGTGCCGGCCCCGGCGCGCAGGCCGAGCCGCGCGGGCGCCGGAAGCGCCCGCCCGATGGCCTCCGCACGCGCGGACACGCGGGCCAGATCGCCGGCGTCCTCGATGCCGAGCAGCGCCGCCACGGTCCCGGTCAGCGCGCTCACCGGAGCCCCACCTCCGCGTGCCCGGTGCCGTCCAGCCGCCACTCCCGCTCGGTCTCCCAGCCGCGCCCGGCCAGCCGTGCCAGGACGATCCGGACGTCGGCGCGCTCGGAGTTGTGGCAGACCGCCGGGGCGCCGTCCGGATCGGCGTAGTCGACCGAGACGGTCTCGTCCTGGGGGAGCGTCACCCGGACGTGGATGCGCCGGTCACCGATGCGCCCGTGCACCGTCCAGACCGGCAGCCCGATGCCGGCGCGCAGCCGGAGCGCCGCGAGCAGCGGGTCGCCGCCGGGCAGTTCGACGCCGTCCACCCGGAGCCGGACGAACGGCAGCGGCGGCAGCCGGTCCATCCCCGGACGCGTGGAGACGGCCGCCACGATCTCGCACACGTCCCCGCCGCCGAGATCGGCGTGCAGCCACGCCCAGCGCCGCGCGTTCCCGTGCCCGTAGATGCGGGCGGACGCGCCCCGCGCCCCGTCGAGTTCGAGGGTCCGGCCGCCGAACCGCACGGCACCGTCGTAGGCCGCGGCGGGCTTCGGGACGATCTGCGCCGCCGGCAGCACCTCCGACCGCCACGCCCAGCGCGGGAACGTGAACAGCGGCGGCCCGCCGCCCGACTCCCGCAGGTCCCAGCTGATCGCACCGGCCGCCCCCGTGAGCCTGCCTCCGCCCTGCACCACGGGCCCGGCGGCAAAATCGGCATCTTCGGAATGACTCCACCCAAACGGGCCGAACCGGCCGAATACCGGGGTCTCTCCGGGCGGGAAGACAGCCGCCCAGCCGTGGGCCCGCGCCTCGCCTTCGTCCGGTGCGACCAGTTCGTGGTGGATCCAGACCCCGGTGCCGGTCGCAGGATCCGTCAGCGTCGTGTACCAGACCTCCAGCCGTCCGGCCTGCCCGCGCCATCGCGACCGCATCGGATCGGGTCCGGGAAACCGGAAGCCCCGGAGGAACCGGGCCATGTCCCGGCGCACGTCGAACCGCAGCCGCGCCTCGCCGACCACGGCGCCGTCGGCGTCCGTCACCGTGAGCGGCAGGACCGTCATCGACCGGACGGGACGCCCCGCCCTGACGGTCTTCCATCCATCCAGCCGAAGCCGCCGCCCGTCCCCGGCGATGAACTCCAGCGTGTACCGGATCTGCCGCGCCGCGACCGGCGCCACCCGCAGGCTCCCCGCCGCATGGTCGTCCGCCCACCCCGGCACGCGGACGCGCCCGCTCAGCTCGCCCTCCACGTCGCCCCAAGGACGCAACATCCCCGGCAGGGAGGCGGTCAACTCCAACCGCATCGGACGCTCCCCGTCTTCCCCGGCGAGCCGCAGGGCTCCCTCCATGACCTCGCTGAACACCGTCCGCCGCCCGGAGGCGACCTTTCCGGTGGGCGTGGTCATCGGGCGTCCAGCATGATCGTTTCCGTTTCGGTGAAGTAGGCGGCCGCGGCGGCGCGGGCGCGCCCGGCGTCCCCGTCGCACAGCGCGTCGATCAGGGGGGCGAGGCGGTCCGCGGCGGCGGGCGGGTCGGCGAAGGCGTGGGCGAAGCCCTCGCGGACGGCGAGGTAGGCGTTCAGCAGGGCGTTGACCATGAAGCCGTACACGCGGTTGCCGGTGGCCGCCGCGATGACCCGGTGGATCTCGCATTCGGCGAGCTGCGCCGCGTCGCCGCCCGCCGCCTCCCGGACCTGCGCGGCCAGCTCCCGCAGCCGCGCCCGCTGCTCGTCCGTCGCGCCCGCCGCGGCCTTGGCCGCGACCTGCGCGCCGACCTCGCGCCGCACCTCGAAGATCTCCGCCATCCAGGCCGGGCCGACCGTGCTGACCAGCATCGGCAGCAGCTCGGGCCCGCCGAGCCGCTCGTAGTCGCGGACGCGGGTCCCCACGCCGTGCCGCGTCTCCAGCAGCCCCGCCTGGGAGAGCCGGACGATCGCGTGCTTCAGCGACGTCCGGGTGACCTCGTAGCCGGCGGCCAGGTCCCGCTCGGGCGGCAGGTAGGAGCCGGGCGGGTAGCGGCCGCTCAGCACGTCGTCGCGCAGCCGGTCGGTGAGCGAGTCGACGACCGTGTCGCGGGGGATCGGCGAGGACGGCATGATGACCTCCAGAGGACCAGTGGCTGAGCCACTGGACCACGGCTCGCGCGCCGGCGTCAAGAGCCGTGGCAAGGTGGGAGCCGGGAACCACGAGAGGGGAATGGCACATGGTCGGCACGCTCGACTGGGGACCGGCGGACGGACGGCGCGACCTGCTGGCGGCCCCGGTCGCCGCCGCGATCACCGGCGTGCCGGACGCCGACGCCGCCGAGATCGATCCGGAACTCGCCGACACGGCCGCGTTCTGCGAGCGCTACGGCGTCCCCCTCGACGCCAGCGCGAACTGCGTGGTCGTCGCCGCCAAGCGCGGCGGCGAGGTCTCCTACGCCGCCTGCATGGTCCTCGCGACCGGCCGCGCGGACGTGAACGGCGTCGTCCGCAAGCATCTCGGCGCCCGCAAGGCGTCGTTCGCGCCCATGGCCGACGCCACATCGCTCACCGGCATGGAGTACGGCGGCATCACCCCGGTCGGCCTCCCGGAGGGCTGGCCGGTCCTGGTGGACGAGGCCGTGGCCGCCGCGGCGCGCGTCGTCATCGGCAGCGGCCTGCGCAAGTCCAAGATCCTCCTCCCGGGCAAGGCGCTCGCCGGCCTGCCGGGCGCCGAGGTCATCGCGCTGGCCCAGTGACCACGCCCGCCCTGACCCGTGCGCTGACCGATACGGGACCGCGGCCGCTCCCGGAGCCCGCAGAACGCCTGCTCATGGAACTGGACGCCCCGCCCCGGCTTGCCGCGCACCTGCGCGCCGTCCACGACGTGGCCGCCGAACTGGTCGCCTGGTGCGGGGAGCGTCACCCGTCGCTCGCCGTGGACGCGGAGGCCGTCCTGTTCGGCGCGGCCACGCACGACATCGGCAAGGCGCTGCACCCGGCCGAGCTGTCCGGTCCGGGCGCCGAGCACGAGGAGGCCGGATACGCCCTGCTCCGCGAGCGCGGCGTCGAGGAGCGCCTGGCCCGGTTCGCCCGCACGCACGCGTCCTGGGACGGTGCCGGTGTCGACGACCTGCTCGTCAGCCTCGCCGACAAGGTGTGGAAGGCCAAGCGCGTCCCGGGCCTCGAACAGCGCGTCGTTGACGCGATCGCCGCCGCGTCCGGGCAGGAGAAGTGGCAGGTCTTCATTGACCTGGACGACGTCTGCGACCGGCTCGCCGCCGGAGCCGACGAACGCCTCGCGTTCCAGTCCGCCTACCCGATCACCGGGATGGAGTCGACCCTGTAGCGGGTGCCGTCCACGGCGGCGGCGCGTTCGAGCAGGGCGAGGTTGCCGGCGAGCATGTCCGGGACGGAGGCGCAGCCCGGCGAGGCGGTCCGCAGCACGCTGAACAGGACCGGGTCGCCCGGCACCGCCAGCATCGGGACGTTGCCGACCTGATGCGCCTTGACCAGGATGACGCCGCTGAGCCCGATGTCGGCCGGCGCCATCTCCGCGAGCGTCGACTCGATCACGTTCGCGGCGTCGGACCCGGGCAGGAACACCATCCCCCAGGGGTGCGGCCGGGCCCACTCGCCGAGCGCGGCCAGCTCCGCCACGTCGGGGCTCAGCCGGTCGCAGAAGTCGAAGTAGGGGAGTTCCTCGATCTCGGTGGTCCCCGGCGGCGGCTCGCCCTGGTCCCCGTACAGGACGGCCTTGGCCTCGAACGCCCAGCCGTCCTCGGACGGCTTGACCTGGCCCGAGATGTGCTCGGCCGCCACCTCGCGCTGAACGCGGAGGAGGTCGGCCGCATCGCGGCACGGAATCGTGCAGCTGCGCACCCGCTCCGGCGCCGGGACGAGCCGCAGCGTCGCCCGTGTGATGACGCCGTGCAGGCCCATCCCCGCGCGGGCCATGTCGAAGACGTAACGCTGGATGGTGGGGGAGCAGACCACGGGCTCCCCGTCCACGACGACCTCCATGTCGAGGACGTTCGCGGCCTGCGCCCCGTGGATGTGGGACGTCCCGCCGACGCCGCCGGCCGAGATCGTCCCGCCGACCGTCACGTCGAGGTAGTCGGTCAGGACGGGCGGGGTCACCCCGTACGGCAGTGTCGCGGCGAGGACTTCGCGCCAGCTTGTCCCGGCCCCGACGACCACATGGTCGTTGCTGAGCGCGTGCACGCCCGCGAGCCCGCGGAGGTCGAGCGAGACGCCGTCGGTGACCGACTGCCCGTAGGTCGAGTGCCCGAGGCCGCGCGGTACCAGGTCGAGGCCCTGTGCGGCGGCTTCGCGGACGGCCGCCACGACCTCGTCCACCGTCGTCGGCCTGACGGTCCGCGCGGGCGAGCCCTCGACGATCCCCCCGAAGTCGCGCATGCCCGTGCTCCCGCCGCCGGTGTCCTCCGCCGGTCGGTCACGCTAGCCGAGTCGCGCCGCTACCGTTCCCGGAGGCGGCCGGCGACGCGGCTGAGCGCGTCCCCGAGCAGGTCGATCTCCGCCGGCGTCAGGACGTCGATCAGGGCCTCGCGGACGACGCGGCGGTGCCCCGGCCGGACCTTGTCGAGCGCCTCGGCGCCGTCGTGCGTCAGCTCGGCCCACACCGACCGGCGGTCGGACTCGCAGCCGGTGCGCTTGACGAGCCCGGCCCGTTCGAGCTGCGTGACCTGGTAGGTGAGCCTGCTCTTCGACACCATCACCTCGCGGGCCAGGTCCGACATGCGCAGCCGGTTGCCCTCGGCCGACCGCAGTCGCACCAGCACCTCGAACTCGGCGTGCGACAGTCCGCCGTCCCGCTTGAGCTGCCGCTCGATCTCGTGGTCCATGAGGTGGCCGGCGGTCAGGAAGGCCACCCAGGCGCGCAGCTCGCGTGGTGAGAGGGCGTCCCCCGCTTCGTTCATACGGTGATTCTAGTTGGCATGAAAACAGTCTTGAAGTTTCTAGATGGTCTGAATTTGAATTACCTCTGCTAGCGTTCTGCTAGTTCATGTTTGAACCTTCAACCAAGGAGACGAGGCATGCTCCCACCCCGCCGCCACCC
>NZ_SMKY01000247.1 GCF_004349235.1 Actinomadura darangshiensis
CTCCCCCGCCTCCTTGCCAACGCCGCGAGCCTGTTCCCGCACGAGCCGCGCCTCACCCTCGCCGGCCTCCTGTCCCACCACCGCGTCCCGTACCGCCAGACCGACGTGCTCACCGAAGCCGTCCTCCCCGGCGGCGGCACCGCCCGAGCCCGCTTCGACGGCCTCGGCCGCTTCGTCGACTTCAAGGCCGAACTGACCCCCGCAGTCCTCGGCGGCTGACTCTGTTCATTGCAGTTCCCTCCTCCTTCGGGCCTGGCGGCCCTCCATCGTCGGGTACTGCGTGCGATCGCTGCATCGCTCCGGCTCGCCTTGCGGCTCGCTGCGCGATCAGGTTTCTCGCAGGCTCGAAACCTGCCTTCGGACGCGATCGCGAACCTTGGGGTCGTTGGTGGCTCAGGTGCCGGTTGAGGTTGTTGCGCCCGGCTGGTTGCGGTCTGTGCGTCCGGTGGCTCGCCCGTAGGGTTACTGATTCGGTGGGCGGTTCGGGGTCGGTAGCTTCTGGATCATGGAATATCGATTTGGGGTTCAGGTCGCTCCCGAAGCCGGGGGGCTTGATGGGGTTCGTGCTCTGGCCAGGGTCGCTGACCAGGAGGGGCTCGATCTGCTGGGTATTCAGGACCATCCTTACGCGGCGGGGCTCGGGGACACGATGGCGGTCCTCGCGACCGTTCTCGCGGACACCGAGCGGCTGCGGGTGTTCCCGGACGTCGCGAGCCTGCCGCTGCGGGGCCCGGCCGTGCTGGCCAAGCAGGCGGCCACGCTCGACCTGCTCAGTGGCGGGCGGTTCGAGCTGGCGCTCGGCGCCGGGGCCTTCTGGCCCGCCATCGCCGCGATGGGCGGCCCCGACCGGACGGCCGGAGAGGCGCTGCGGGCGCTGGAGGAGGCCATCGAGATCATCCGGGCGATGTGGCGTCCTGGCGAGACCGTCAGGGCCGGCGGCGAGCACTACACGGTGAAGGGCGTCCACGCCGGGCCCGCACCGGCGCACCCGGTCGGGATCTGGATCGGCAGCGTCGGGCCGAAGGCCCTCGCGCTCACCGGCCGGATCGGGGACGGGTGGGCGGCGCCGATCCCGCACTACCTGCCGTACGAGAGGTGGCGCGAGTCGCAGGACGTCATCACGCGCGCCGCCGAGGACGCGGGCCGCGATCCGTCCGCCATCACCCGCATCGCCCAGCTCGTCGGCGACATCACGGAAACGCCCGGCACCGTCCGGCTGCGGGGCGAGGAGCCGATCCGCACGGACGCGGCGGGATGGGCGCGCGTCCTCGCGGATCTTGCCACCGAGACCGGGTTCGACTCGTTCGTCTACTGGCCCGAGGACACCGGCGAGACCCAGCTGCGCCGCTGGACCCGGGAAGTCGTCCCCGCGGCTCTGGCGCTGCTGACAGCCTGACCGTCAGGGGTGCTTCCAGCGGATCGCACCGCCCTCGTCGATGTGGAAGCGGGTGCGGGGCACCTCGGCCTCTTCGTAGGGGGTCTCCCGGGACGGCGGCATCGTGTTCGGCGTCCGCCACTTGAGCGCGTGGTGGACGGGGCACCGGCAGGCCCCGTCCAGTGGCGCGGGGCAGGCGGCGATCGCGTCGCGGAAGGCGGCGGTGTCCGGGGCGTCCATCCGCCACCACCAGTACTTCTCGAAGTCGGCCGGGTTCCCCGTGTCCCAGTCGTCGAACGAGTAGTACTCGATCACCGCGCCGGCGCAGGCGGCGCAGGTGCTGACGCAGTAGCGGGTCGCCGGCTCGTCGGCGAGGACGAGCAGGCGCGTCGGCTCGGGCGTGTCGCAGCAGCGGGTGACCATCAGCCCAGGCAGGTGGGGCCCAGGAGTTGTTTCAGGTCGCCCATCAGGGCCGGGGACGGCGCCACGCGGAGCTTGTCGTCCAGGCGGACGACCGTGGTGCGCGGGCCGTTCTGGACGTGCAGGTGCACCTCGGCCGTGCCGGGGTGGGTGACCAGCACCTCCTTGAGCCGCGAGACCGTCGGGGGCGTGCAGCGGCCCAGCGGCATCGTGACCGAGAACGGGCCCGTCGCGTCGGTGATGGTGAGGTCGGGCTGGGCGACCTCCATCGCGATGATCTTCGCGACGTCCTCGCGGCGGTCCAGCCTGCCCTTGACGATCAGGATCGCGTCCTCGGCGAGCAGCGTCGAGCACAGCTGGTAGGACGACGGGAAGCACAGCACCTCGATGGAGCCGCCGAGGTCCTCCAGCTGGAACATCGCCCACGAGTTGCCCTGCTTGGTGACCTTGCGCTGCAGGCCGGACAGCAGGCCCGCGACGACCACGATCTGGCCGTCCGGCCGCTCGCCCCCGTTCAGCACGGCGATCGTGCAGTCGGCCTCGCGCTCCAGGATGTGCTCGACGCCGAGGAGCGGGTGGTCGGACACGTACAGGCCGAGCATCTCCCGCTCGAACGCGAGGAGGGTGGTCTTGTCCCACTCCTCGCTCTCGGGGATCACGACGGCGAACGCGTCCTCGCCGCCGTCGTCCTCCAGGGCGCCGAACAGGGAGTCCTGGCCGACGGCCTCCTTGCGCTTGATGTCGATGACGGAGTCGATGGCCTGCTCGTGCACCATCAGGAGCGCCTTGCGCCGGTGGTCCAGCTCGTCGAACGCGCCGGCCTTGATCAGCGACTCCACGACCCGCTTGTTGCACACCTGCGACGGGACCTTGTTGAGGAAGTCGTTGAAGTCGGTGTAGGCGCCCTTCTCCCTGCGGGCCGCGACGATCCCGTCCACCACGTTGTGGCCGACGTTGCGGACCGCCGACAGCCCGAACCGGATCTCGGTGTCGCCCAGCGGGGTGAAGTCGGCCTCGGACGTGTTGACGTCCGGCGGCAGGACCTTCAGCCCCATCCGGCGGCACTCCGACAGGTAGAGGGCGCTCTTGTCCTTGTCGTCGCCGACGGACGTGAGCAGCCCCGCCATGTACTCGGCCGGGTAGTTCGCCTTGAGGTAGGCCGTCCAGTACGAGACGAGGCCGTACGCGGCGGAGTGCGCCTTGTTGAACGCGTAGTCGGAGAACGGGACGAGGATCTCCCACAGCGTCTTCACGGCCTCCTTGGAGAAGCCGTTGTCGACCATGCCCTGCTCGAAGCCGACGAACTGGGCGTCCAGCTCGGCCTTCTTCTTCTTGCCCATGACGCGGCGGAGCAGGTCCGCCTTGCCGAGCGTGTAGCCCGCCACCTTCTGCGCGATCGCCATGACCTGCTCCTGGTAGACGATCAGGCCGTAGGTGGTGTCGAGGATCTCCCTGAGCGGCTCCTCCAGCTCCGGGTGGATCGGGGTGATCTGCTGCTGGCCGTTCTTGCGGAGCGCGTAGTTGGTGTGGGAGTTCGCGCCCATCGGGCCCGGCCGGTACAGGGCGCCGACGGCGGAGATGTCCTCGAAGTTGTCCGGCTTCATCAGCCGCAGCAGCGAGCGCATCGGGCCGCCGTCGAACTGGAACACGCCGAGGGTGTCGCCGCGGGCGAGCAGGTCGTAGGTCGGCTGGTCGTCCAGCGGGAGGGCGAGCAGGTCGACGTCGACGTCCTTGTTCTTCTTGATGCCGCGGAGCGCGTCGTCGATGATCGTGAGGTTCCGCAGGCCCAGGAAGTCCATCTTCAGCAGGCCGAGCGTCTCGCAGGTCGGGTAGTCGAACTGCGTGATGATCGCGCCGTCGGCGTCCCGGCGCATGATCGGGACATGGTCGGTGATCGTCTCACCGGACATGATGATCCCGGCGGCGTGCACGCCGGTCTGCCGGATCAGCCCCTCCAGGCCCTGCGCCAGATCCATGATCTGCTTGACGTCGGTCTCTTCCTCGTACAGCTTGCGCAGCTCGCCCGCCTCGCTGTGGCGCGGGTGCTTGTCGTCGAAGATGCCCGAGAGCGGGATGTCCTTGCCCATCACGGCGGGCGGGAACGCCTTGGAGATCCGGTCGCCGAGCGCGTACGGGAAGCCGAGGACGCGGCCCGCGTCCTTGATGGCGGCCTTCGCCTTGATGGTGCCGAACGTGGCGATGAAGGACACCTTGTCGGCGCCCCACTTCTCGGTCGTGTACTTGATGACCTCGGCCCGCCGGTCTTCAGGGAAGTCGATGTCGATGTCGGGCATGGACGCGCGCTCGGGGTTCAGGAACCGCTCGAAGATCAGCCCGTGCGGGATCGGGTCGAGGTCGGTGATCCCCATCGCGTACGCGATCAGCGAGCCGGCGGCGCTGCCCCGGCCGGGGCCGACCAGGATGCCGTTCTCCTTCGCCCACATGATGAAGTCGGCGACGACGAGGAAGTAGGACGGGTACCCCTTGCCGAGGATGACGCCCATCTCGTAGTCGGCCTGCTCCTTGTACCCGTCCGGGAGGCCGCCGGGGAAGCGGCGGCCGAGGCCCTTCCAGACCTCCTTGCGGAACCAGCTCTCCTCCGTCTCGCCCTCGGGGACGGGGAAGCGGGGGCTGAGGTCGCGGTACTCGAACATGCCCGCCGGGTCGACCTTCTCCGCGATCATGAGGGTGTTGCGGCAGCCCTCCAGCCAGGCGTCGGAGGTGTCGATGCCGCGCATCTCGTCGGCGGTCTTGAGGTAGTAGCCGCTGCCGTTGAACCGGAACCGGTCGGGGTCGGCGAGCTGCTTGCCGACCTGCACGCACAGCAGCGCGTCGTGCGCGGTCGCCTCCGACTCGTGCGTGTAGTGCGAGTCGTTGGTCACCACCGGCGGGATGCCGAGCCTCTTGCCGATCTCCAGGAGCCCGTCGCGGACCCTGCGCTCGATCTCCAGGTCGTGGTCCATCAGCTCCAGGAAGTAGTTCTCCTTGCCGAAGATGTCCTGGAACGTGGCGGCGGCCTTGAGGGCCTCGTCGAACTGGCCGAGCCGCAGCCGCGTCTGCACCTTGCCGGACGGGCACCCCGTCGTCGCCATCACGCCCTCGGCGTGCTCGGCGAGCAGCTCCTCGTCCATGCGTGCGTACTTGAAGACGAAGCCCTCGGTGTACGCCCGGCTCGAAAGCTTGAAGAGGTTGTGCAGCCCGGTCCCGTTGCGGGCCCACAGCGTCTTGTGGTTGATCAGGCCGCCACCGGAGACGTCATCGCGCTTCTGGCTCGGCTCGCCCCACTGCACCTTCTTCTTGTGGTACCGCGACTCCGGTGCCAGATAGGCTTCGATCCCGATGATCGGGGTGACCCCCGCCGCCGTCGCCTGCCTGTGAAAGTCGTAGGCGCCGTGCATGTTGCCGTGGTCGGTCATGGCGATCGCCGGCATCTCCTGCCGGCCCACCTCTTCGAACATCTGCTTCAACCGAGCCGCTCCGTCGAGCATGGAGTACTCCGTATGAACATGCAGGTGAACGAAAGAGTCGGCCATGCCTGCTGCGCCTCCTGCTCGTCGCATGCGACCGCCC
Source organism: Actinomadura darangshiensis (assembly GCF_004349235.1). Lineage (GTDB taxonomy): Bacteria > Actinomycetota > Actinomycetes > Streptosporangiales > Streptosporangiaceae > Spirillospora > Spirillospora darangshiensis. Next base: position 5,366 of record NZ_SMKY01000247.1, read on the forward strand.
ACGTGCACGGTCTGCACGTGGTCGCGTCATCGGTCCCGGGGGAAGATCGTCCACCTGGCGCGGGCGCCGGGCGGACGCGGTCCTGAGAGCCTAACCGCTCTCCTCCGGCCCGCGCTTCCCGACTCGCCCAATCGCCGCCGGCGCCTTTCCGGCCGTCTCAAAAGGCGGGACGAGACGTCCGGAGTTTGGTTTTCGGAGGCGGCACCGCCTACGATCGGCTCCGTGGAACGCCGCCATTTCAGGTTTACGCAGCCGGCTCCGGGTGAGCCGGTCGCCGCCCCGATCTGAGCGACGACCCCGGAGCCGGCCAAGGCAGAGTCCCCATGGGCTCTGCCTTTTCTGCTGATCAGGCGCGGATCCGGGCTTGGACGCTCCCCCGCGCGGACGCGCCGCCGCACGAGAGGGAACCCCAGATGCACGACCAGGTGATCGAACCCGGCGAGCCCGGCGCGGGCTGCCCGGCCTGCGCGCCGTCCGGTGAACTGCGCGTCGCGCTGCCGGACGCCGAGGCCATCACGACGCTCGGCGAGGCCCGCGCCGCCATCGACGGCATCGACGCCGTGCTCGCGGAACTGCTGGAGCACCGCGCCGCGGTCGCCGCCGTCGTCCAGCGGCTCAAGCCCGTCGGCGGCTTCGCCGGACGCGACCCCGGCCGCGAGCGGGAGATCGTCGAGGCGATGGCGGCGCGGGCGCCGTCCCTCGGCGCAGGCCGGCTCGCCCCCATCGTGAACGCGATCATCGAGGCCGGCCTGGACGCCGCCGCTTCCCGCCGATGAGCGTGGCAGCGCCCGGGGAGGGCGCCCGGGCGGCGGCCGTGCGGGACGGGCTCGGCGTCGGCGTCGCCGTCGGCGTGTCCGGGCTGGCGTTCGGCGCCGCGGCGGTCACGGCGGGCCTCACCGTCGCGCAGGCGTGCGCGCTGAGCCTGCTGGCCTTCACGGGGGCGTCCCAGTTCGCGCTGGCCGGCGTGATCGGCGGGGGCGGCGGGCTGGTCGCCGGGTCGCTCGGCGCGGTCCTGCTCGGCGGCCGCAACGCCCTGTACGGGATGCGCCTCGCGCGGACGCTCGGGGTGCGCGGCTGGCGGCGGCTCGCCACCGCGCACGTCGTCATCGACGAGACCACCGCGGTGGCGACCGCGCAGCACGGCCGCGCGGCCGCCCGCACCGGGTTCTACACCACGGCGGTCAGCCTCTACCTGGCGTGGAACCTCACCACACTGCTGGGGGCGGCGGGCACGGCGCGGCTGGGCGACCCGGACGCCGTCGGCCTGGACGTCCTCGGCCCGGCCGCGTTCCTCGCACTGCTGTGGCCGCGCCTCACCGGCGAGAAGGGCGCGGGGAAGGTCGCGGTGGCGGCGGCCGTGATCGCGGTCGCGGCCACGCCGGTGCTCCCGCCGGGCGTGCCGGTCATGCTGGCCGCCGTCGCGGCGCTGCCCGCCCTCCTCGCGCGGAGGGCGGCGCCGTGAGCGTCTGGATCGCGGTGATCGCGACCGGGCTCGGCTGCTACGCGCTCAAGCTCGGCGGGCTCGTCACGCCGCAGCGGATGCTGGACGATCCGCGGGTGCGCCGGTTCACCGAGCTGGTCCCGGTGGCGCTGCTGACCGCGCTGATCGCCGTCCAGGCACTGGCCGACGGAAAGTCCCTGGAGTTCGACGCCGCGCGCATGGCGGGCCTCGGCGCGGCCGTGGTGGCGCTGCTGCTGCGCGCCCCGTTCCTGGTCGTGCTGGTCGTCGCGGCCGGTGTCGCGGCCGGGCTGCGGCTGCTCGGCCAATAGCGGTCAGGACTCCGCTTCGACGATCTGCAGGGCGCGGGCCAGGTCGTCCGGGTACGGGCTCTCGAACTCGACCCACTCGCCCTTCGTGGGGTGCTCGAACCCCAGCCGGACGGCGTGCAGCCATTGCCGCTTCAGGCCGAGCCGCTCCGCGAGCGTCGGATCGGCCCCGTACGCCATGTCGCCCACGCACGGATGCCGGATCGCCGACATGTGGACGCGGATCTGGTGGGTGCGGCCTGTCTCCAGGTCGATGTCGAGCAGCGTGGCGGCCCGGAACGCCTCCACGGTGTCGTAGTGGGTGACCGACGGCTTGCCGCCCGCCACGACCGCGAACCGGCCGTCGCCGGACGGGTGCCGGTCGATGGGCGCGTCCACCGTCCCGCGGAACGGATCCGGATGCCCCTGGACCAGCGCCTGGTAGCGCTTGTCGATGCGGCGCTCCTTGAACGCCCGCTTGAGCCGCGAGTACGCGATCTCGCTCTTCGCCACGGCCATCGCGCCGGTGGTGTTGGCGTCCAGCCGGTGCACGATGCCCTGCCGCTCGGACGCGCCGCTGGTCGCGATCGTGTGCCCCGCCCCCAGCAGCCCGCCGAGGACGGTCTGGCCCGTCCAGCCGGTGGTGGGGTGGGCGGCGACGCCGACCGGCTTGTTCACCACGACGATGTCGTCGTCCTCGAAAAGGATGCCCATCCCGGGGACCGGCTCGGCCACCGGCGCGGGCGGCGCGGGCGGCGGCGGGAGGGTGACCTCCAGCCAGGCGCCGGCGTGCAGCCGCTCGGACTTGGTGGCCACCTCGGCGCCGTCCAGCGAGACGTCCCCGGCGGCGATGATGTCTGCGGCGCCGCTGCGCGACAGGCCGAACAGCCGCGACAGGGCGGAGTCGACCCGCTCGCCCTCCAGGCCGTCCGGCACGTGGAGGCTGCGCACCTCCGCCATCAGGCCTTCTCCTCCGGCGCGGGCTCGGGCGCTTCGGCCTTGTCCGCCTCATCCGCCTCATCCGCCGTCCCGAGCGTCTCAGGCGTCTCAGGTGTCTCGGCCGTTTCCGGCTTCCCGGCGGGCTCGGGCTTCTCGGTGGGCCGGGCGTCCTCGGCGGCGTCCTCGTCCTTGCCGGCGAGGCGCGTCCCGTCCACCTGCAGGCCGCGCGCCGCCAGCAGCACGGCCAGCACGCCGCCGCAGACGATCGCCGAGTCGGCCAGGTTGAACACCGGCCAGTGCGGCAGCTGGATCCAGTCGACGACGTGGCCCTTCAGCGGCGCCGGGGCCCGCAGCAGCCGGTCCAGGAGGTTGCCGATCGCGCCGCCGAGCAGCAGGCCGAGGCAGACCGCCCACGGCACGCTGCGCAGGTTGCGGGCGGTCCGCAGGATGGCCACCACCACGCCGCAGGCGATCAGGGTGAAGACGATCGTGTAGCCGGTGCCGATCGAGAACGCGGCACCGCTGTTGCGGGTCTCGCGCAGCGTCAGCAGCCCGCCGAGCAGCCGGACGGGCTCGCGGTCCTCCAGCGTCGCCACCACGATGGTCTTGGACAGGATGTCGGCGGCGAGCGCGGCCAGGGCCACGGCGACCAGCACGCCGACGCGGCGCGGCCGGGAAGACCCCGTGGTCTCCCCGGCCTCGCGCTCTGGGTTCGTTGAGTCGCTCAGCGACGTTCCTCGCGTTGTTTGCATGTCATACACAGGGTCGCACGCGGGAAGACCTGGAGTCGCGCCTTGCCGATCGGCCGGGCGCAGGACTCGCAGATCCCGTACGTGCCGCCGTCCATCCGCTGGACGGCCCTCTCCATCTGGGCCAGCAGGTCCTGTGAATTGTAGGACAGCGCGAGCTCGTGCTCGCGCTCGTAGGTCTTGGCGCCCGCGTCGGCCTGGTCGTCGCCCGCGCCGTCGCTGGTGTCGCCCTCGGCGATCTGGCTCGCGGACGCGGCGATCTCGGTGCGCAGCGCCTCGATCTGCTCCGCCAGCCCGGCCCGCACCTCGGCGAGCTCCCCCGGCGTCCACTGGTCCTCCCCCTCGCGGACCGGCAGTTCCGCGGCCGTCGTCGCCGCCTCCCGCCCGTCGCGCGCCGCCGCCTCCGCGGGCCCGCGCCCGCCCGGGGCGCGCTTCGCACCGCCCTTCGCCGCCGGGCTCTTGGCCGCGGGCTTCTTCGCGGACGTCCTGCTCTGGGACGGCCGCGCCCTGCCGCGGCTCTTGGCCGCGGCGGGCGCGGTGCTTGCGGCGGGCTTCGTGCCGGCCATGTCGGCCTCCCTCGCGCTGGTCGTCTCGACGGGCAGTGCGGACGGCATAAGTCCCCTCTCTCGGACACGGTAAACAACCTGGGCTTTGTTACCGACCGCTTATGCCCGGTCGCCGATCGGCGGGAAACTCCCGCCCGTCGCACGAGATCGCAAAGGAACCGTGCGCCGCACCCGGGCGGAAAACGGGAAGAGCGGCGGCGCCGCGTGCGTTACCATCTGGACGAGCAGTCGTATGGCAGGCCTCGATGGGGACACCTGCCGCCGCGAGCGGCCATGAGCGACCCGGGGACGGTGCGAGCCCGGGGGCGAGCCCGGCGGTCTGATCGCCCCGGAGCCGCCGGAGGAACCGTCCCGCGTCCGCGGGCGCAGTAGAACCGGCAGCCGAAGACTCGAACGAAGCGGACCGTGCCGCCGGGCACGGTCAAGGAGGGTGGTACCGCGGGGCAGCCGCCTCGTCCCTCCGGTCACGTCTTCACGTCGATCCGGAGGTCCGCCATCGTGAGCCGAGCTTTTCGGCCGCTGCCCGCGCAGGTCGATCTGCCCGCCCTGGAGCGGGACATGCTGCGCCGCTGGCATGAGAACAAGGTCTTCGAGCGGTCGCTGGAGCGGACCGCGTCCGGCTCCCCGTGGGTGTTCTACGAAGGGCCGCCGACCGCCAACGGCATGCCGGGCGTCCACCACGTCGAGGCCCGCGTGTTCAAGGACGTGTTCCCCCGCTTCAAGACCATGAAGGGCCACCACGTCCCGCGCAAGGCCGGCTGGGACTGCCACGGCCTGCCCGTCGAGGTCGCCGTCGAGAAGGAGCTCGGCCTCACCGGCAAGAAGGACATCGAGGAGTACGGCGTCGCGGAGTTCAACGCCCGCTGCCGCGAATCGGTCCTGCGCCACGTGGACGCGTTCGAAGAGATGACCGAGCGCATGGGCTACTGGGTCAACACCGACCAGGCCTACCGGACGATGGACTCCGACTACGTCGAGGCCGTCTGGTGGTCCCTGAAGCAAGTGTTCGACAAGGGCCTGCTGTTCCGCGACTTCCGCATCACGCCGTACTGCCCGCGCTGCGGGACGGGCCTGTCCGACCATGAGCTGGGCCAGCCCGGCGGGTACGAGACGGTGTCCAGCCCGTCGGTGTACGTGCGGATGCCCGTCACGTCCGGTCCGCTGGCCGAGATGGGCGCCGCGCTGCTCATCTGGACGACGACGCCATGGACGCTGGTGTCGAACACCGCCGTGGCCGTCCACCCCGACGTCACCTACGTCGCGGCCCGCCCGGCGGGGTCCGACGAGGTGCTCGTGGTGGCCGAGCCCCTGCTGGATCAGGTTCTCGGCGAGGGCGCCGAGCGGCTGGCGACGTTCCAGGGCACCGAGCTTGAGCGAACCGCGTACCAGCGGCCCTTCGAGCTGGTCGACATCCCGGACGCGCACTACGTCGTCCTGGGCGACTACGTCACCGTGGAGGACGGCACCGGGCTCGTCCACCAGGCGCCCGCCTTCGGCGGCGACGACATGACCGTCTGCAAGAACTACGGGATGCCGATCGTCAACCCGATCGGGCCGGACGGGCGGTTCCTGCGCGAGGTGCCCCTGGTCGGCAACAAGTTCTTCAAGGACGCCGACGAGCCGCTCACCGACGACCTGCGCGCGCGCGGGCTGCTGTTCCGCGGCGGGCACTTCGACCACAGCTACCCGCACTGCTGGCGCTGCCACACGCCGCTGCTCTACTACGCGCTCCCGGCCTGGTACATCCGCACCACGCAGATCAAGGACCGGCTGCTGGAGGAGAACGAGAAGACCAACTGGTACCCCGAGACCGTCAAGCACGGGCGGTACGGCGAATGGCTGCGCAACAACGTCGACTGGTCGCTGTCCCGTAGCCGCTACTGGGGCACGCCCCTCCCCCTGTGGGTGTGCGGCGAGGACGAGGACCACATCACCTGCGTCGGATCGCTGAAGGAACTGGGCGAACTGGCCGGACGCGACCTGTCCGCACTCGACCCGCACCGCCCCTACGTGGACGACGTCGCGTTCCCGTGCCCGCAGTGCGGGACGGAGGCGCGCCGCGTACCCGACGTCATCGACGCCTGGTACGACTCCGGGTCGATGCCGTTCGCGCAGTGGGGCGCCCCCTACCGCAACAACGAGGTCTTCGAGGAGTCCTACCCGGCCCAGTACATCTGCGAGGCGCAGGACCAGACGCGCGGCTGGTTCTACTCACTCATGGCCGTCGGGACGCTGGTGTTCGACCAGTCGTCCTACGAGAACGTCGTCTGCCTCGGGCTGATCCTCGCCGAGGACGGCCGCAAGATGAGCAAGCACCTCGGCAACGTGCTGCGGCCCATCCCGCTGATGGACCAGCACGGCGCCGACGCCGTCCGCTGGTTCATGGCCGCGAGCGGGCTGCCGTGGGCGTCCCGCCGCGTCGGACACGGCGCGCTGGAGGAGATCGTCCGCAAGGTCCTCCTCACGTACTGGAACACCGCGTCGTTCTTCGTCCTGTACGCCAACGCGGCACGGGCGCAGGGCCGCGCGTGGACCCCGGACCGGCTGGCCGAGGCCCCGGCCGCCGCCGACCGCCCGCTCCTGGACCGGTGGGCGCTCGCCGAACTGCACCGCACCGTCCGCGAGGTCGACGCGGCGCTGGAGGAGTTCGACACGGCCCGCGCCGGGCGGCGCCTCTCCCAGTTCGTCGACGACCTGTCCAACTGGTACGTGCGGCGCTCCCGCCGGCGCTTCTGGGAGGGCCCGGAGACGCCCGAGGGCGCAGCCGCGTTCGCGACCCTCTACGAATGCCTGGAGACCCTCACCAAGCTGATGGCGCCGATCGTGCCGTTCATCACCGACCACGTCTGGGACGTCGTCCGCCCCGAAGACGCCCCCGAGTCCGTGCACCTAACCGACTGGCCGGCCGTGGACGAGAGCCTCCTCGACGAGGAGCTGACGACGCGGATGGCGCTCGTGCGGCGCCTGGTCGAGCTGGGCCGGTCCGCGCGCGCCGCGAGCGGCGTCCGGACCCGGCAGCCGCTCGGCCGCGCACTCGTCGGCGCGGCCGGCTGGCCCGCGCTGCCCGAGCAGCTCCGGGCCCAGATCTCCGAGGAGCTGAACGTGCTCGGCTTCGAGGAGCTGTCGTCCATCGGCGGCGACCTGGTCGAGTACGAGGTGAAGCCCAACTTCCGCGAGCTGGGCAAGCGGTACGCCAAGGACACCCCCAAGGTCGCCAAGGCGATCACGTCCGCCGACCCCGCGGCGCTCGTCCACGCGCTCCGCGAGGGCGGCGCCGAGGTCCAGGCCGTCGACCTCGGCATGGTCGCGCTCTCGCCCGACGACGTGATCGTCACCGAGCGCCCGCGCAGCGGGTGGGCGGTGGAGAGCGCCGCCGGCGAGACCGTCGCGCTCGACCTCACCGTCACCCCCGAACTGCGCCGCGCGGGCCTGGTCCGCGAGGCCGTCCGGCTCGTCCAGGAGGGCCGCAAGGCCGCCGGCCTGGAGGTGACCGACCGCATCGACCTGTGGTGGGAGGCCACCGGCACCGACCTCGCCGAGGCACTGCGCGCCCACACCGGCGAGCTCGCCTCCGAAGTCCTCGCCCACGCCGTCAACGAAGGCCGGCCCGACGGCCTGACGGCCACCCGCGACGAGGACCTCGGCCTCACCTACTACCTCCGCAAGGCTGTTTCTTCCCAGGGGTAGCGACCCCCCTGGAACCCCCCGTTACGGGCGGAAGACCATTTCCCGATCCGCTCCGCGTCTCGTGAAACGGCCTCCCGCCCGGCGGGTCGGGCGACCTCCGGGCGCTGGGCGCCCTCCGGCCGCCCGACCCGTGACCGGGGTCGGTGTCGGCGGGAGGCGGTGTCGGCG